>NZ_JAUIYO010000009.1:0-96514 GCF_044891285.1 Bacillus lumedeiriae | reverse complement strand
ACTTTATACAGTCTGGTGGCGATAGCGAAGAGGTCACACCCGTTCCCATACCGAACACGGAAGTTAAGCTCTTCAGCGCCGATGGTAGTTGGGGGCTTCCCCCTGTGAGAGTAGGACGCTGCCAGGCCAATTAGATGTGAAATGATTCCGCAGTAAGCCAAACGTTAAATTTGCCTGCGGAATTGTTTGCTTTGAAAGAAAAACCCTAATTTTTCTACGTGAAGAAGAAAAAATAGGGTTATTTTTATACGTGGAAGCAACTTTTGCTCATCATGATAGCAGAACAGCTTCCCAGCTGCAGGGAAAAGATTTACTTCCTTCAATGAAGTGTTTTATTTTGCCATTGATTTAAACTGATTCATAAGTTTGTTACGCGATTTTTCATTGCGAAGAAGGTAGGCTGCTCCAAGAGCAAGGGCAGTCATCGCTGTTTTGCCGCCTTTGAGTTTATTATTTTTCATTTTATCCACTCTCCTTTTCGTTATTGGGTTTCTTGCAGTGGTCCATGACGTACTATAATAGCCATTCCCCAAATTAAACGAAATAAACAAGCGGCTCAATGGCAAAATAAAACGTGAAATAGGTGTTTAAGATCCCAACGTTTTTGAATACTTCATAAAATATCAGATTATTTCTTCTTTTTTAATTGAGATAGTGATATAATTTTTCAAATAAAACTTTTTTCATCATGAAAGCCTAACTATGATTAAGGAGTGGAATAGAAATGAAGGTATGTAAATTTGGGGGGACATCCGTAGCTAGCGCAGAGCAAATCAAAAAGGTTGCTGCGATTATTAAAGAAGATGCTGCGAGAAAAGTGATTGTTGTTTCCGCCCCAGGTAAACGTTTTGCTGATGATATTAAAGTCACCGATTTACTAATCAGCCTGGCAGAAGCTTCCCTTTCTGGAAATGGCGCAGAAAAAGAGCTGCAGGCAGTCGTAGATCGGTATGCGGATATAGCTGCTGAACTTGGTCTTGATGGGGCAATTGCTCAAGTCATTGAACAAGATTTACGCGGTCGGATCGCAGAGAATAAAGAGAACCGTGATTTATTTGTGGATCAGTTAAAAGCGAGTGGGGAAGATAATAACGCGAAATTAATCGCTGCTTATTTTTCTAGCATTGGCTTGGAAGCTGAATATGTCAATCCGAAAGAAGCTGGATTGATTGTCAGTGATGAACCTGGACGAGCTCGCGCTTTGCCAGAGGCATATGAGAACTTAAGTAATCTGCGTGATCGTAAAGGAATCGTTGTGTTTCCAGGATTTTTCGGATACTCGAAAGACGGCGTGATGATGACATTTGCCCGTGGAGGTTCAGACATTACTGGGTCCATTTTAGCGGCAGCCGTTCGTGCAGAGCTATATGAAAACTTTACGGACGTTGATTCTGTATTTGCGGCTAATCCGAACGTTGTGGATCGCCCAGTCGAAATCAAGCGGATGACTTATCGTGAAATGCGGGAATTGTCTTATGCCGGATTCTCTGTTTTTCACGATGAAGCACTTATGCCGGCATTTCAACATTCTGTACCAGTTTGTATAAAAAATACGAATAATCCATCTGCAGAAGGAACAATGATCGTAGCTGAGCGGGAATATTCAAATAGTCCAGTTATTGGTATTGCAGCCGATGGCGGATTCTCTACTATTTACGTCAGCAAATACTTAATGAACCGTGAGCTTGGTTTTGGCCGGCGTTTATTGCAAATTTTAGAGGATGAAGAAATTTCTTATGAGCATACACCATCAGGAATTGATGATCTATCAGTCATCGTTCGCAGCCATCAGCTGTCACCGGAAAAAGAAGAACGTATCATTAAGAGATGTCGTGAAGAATTGAAAGTCGATGACGTTCACATTGAACATCATTTCGCAATGATTGTACTTGTCGGTGAAGGCATGAATAATACAAGAGGTTTGACAGCAAGAGCGACAACGGCTATTTCACAAACTGGCGCTAATATCGAAATGATTAACCAAGGATCTTCCGAAGTCAGTCTTGTTTTCGGTATTCGTGAAGAAGAGACGAATCATGTCTTAAAAGCTTTATATGAGGAGTTTTTTAGTACAGCTGCTGTATTAGGAGTATAAATAAAAAGGCTTCTGTTGTTGTGGTTAAATAGAAAATGAATGAATTCCATCAGAAAATCCGTCCTTTCCGGACGGATTTTTTGATGAGAAATGCTTTAGTTAATAAGAAAAAAGCCAAGTAATAGCAATTCGCTGCACGTTTATACTATGTTACCACAACGGGCATTTGCGGAAACGGTTGCTGCCGATTGGGCAACAACAGCTACAAGGTTGGCGTGATCTTGTGTGTTGACCATGTACATTGCTTTCACTAAGGGGCGTCGATTGTCATTTACAATGTATCTTGGAAGTATTTTGTTTAATGAAAGAGCTAAAATATCCTCCTGGCAACGCTCGCATGTACAAGAAAGGTGCAAATGATTCAGCTGATCGGCAATAATTCCTTTCACAACATCCTCCATTACGTTATGTACCGCCATCTAAACTCCTCCATTCTTTTCCATTGTAACACGCTGAAAAGAAAAGATTAACAGTTATTTAACAGGTAGAATACTTTACTCATTTGAATAAAAACGTGCAAACTTAATAAAGATCATATGTTCATGTATTAAGTTATATATGTTGAAGGATGGTATTAAAAAACCCGAAAGATGCCGAATGCATTTTCGAGTTTCGATTTGTCTGATTTTTTTGTTTAGCTGGAGATTTTTTCTAAGATGCTGTTGTGATTCATACGTACGCGATGTGCATTTTGATAAGATTTACGCAATTGTTGTGTTTCTAGTCTTTCTTTGATCTTCGGCAGCATAATAGCTGCAAACAATCCATAGGTTAATAATTTTTTTACGTTCATCTTTCTTCAGCTCCGTTCTTAAAAGTTCGTCTAATCCTACTTACTTAACAATAGCCGGAAGAACCAATTATTCTTCCTTCGATGTATGTAACAAAGAGGCAGCGCGCTTTAAAAAAGCGAGTAGAAGCTAATGAAATCACATTCATTGTTATTATAACACAAATCCATTGGAATTAAACGAAAACGTATGGCAAACTGTCGTAAAGACATTTACAATGGATGTATAGCATATTAGTCAGTAGAACCGCTGTTTTTAAATAAATGATAAAGATATGTGTTCGTCCTGCTAAAGTCATAGAAATAAAGAATAAAAGGGAAAAAATACTCATAAAAAGGTAGACGCATTCTAATAAAAAAACTATAATTTGTTCATTGTGGCAGCGTCTTGAAAAAAGACACTTATGAAATAATGATTACTTTTGTCATTTAAAGTATAAAAGTAATCATTTTTGAAAAAAGGGGGAAGAAGAATGGGGATGGGAAAAAGGCTCCGACACGCAGTAGTCATTGGAACGATGGTTTTAGCATCGTGTGCGGGATTGGCGGCAGGAGCAGACCGCACAGAGGCTGCTGAGCTGCAGAAGCAGCAGGTAGAGAAAATGTTTCAAAGAAATCATGAAAAAGGTGAGTTGAATATTCAGTTCAATCGTCTGCTGACGAAAGCAGAGAGGGAAGCCATTTATGCGAAGTATCAATTAACAGAAGAGACTGTTCTTCAGGACGGATTATTTGTAAATGTCTCGGTTGAAAGCAATCAGCAGCTTCCAACGATAGCGGCGAGATTAATGGAAGAAGCTGATATAAAAAAGGCAGAGCCGAATTATCGATTGAAGTCCCTCGTTAAGCCTCGTGATTCTTACTATAACCGCCAATGGTTTCACTCAAAAATCAATGCACCAAAGGCATGGGATCGAACACGCGGCAGCTCTCAAGTGACAGTAGCTGTCATTGATGGCGGCGTGGATACACGGCATCCTGAATTTAAAAATCGTCTCGTTAAACCGTATAACGTGGTTACGGGCGGGACAAGCTTGTATCCAGATGATCATGGGACTCATGTGGCAGGCGTTATCGGTGCGGCAATGAACGGTGCCGGTGTAACCGGTGTTGCTCCAGAAGTAAAGATTATGCCGATTAATATTTTTGATGGAGAGTATGCCAATAGCTTTGATATTGCAGAAGCGATCATTTATGCGGCAGACGAAGGGGCCGACGTGATGAACTTAAGTTTTGGCGGTTACTCTTATAGCAGTGTGGAAGAGTATGCAGTGAATTACGCTGCTAGTAAAGGCTCGATCCTTGTAGCAGCTGCAGGAAATGAAGATACGAGTCTGCTATGCTACCCAGCAGCTTTCTCTAACGTTATTGCTGTCAGTGCGACGGATTCTACAGATACCATTACGGGATTCTCTAATTATGGCCGTTACATTAACATATCCGCTCCAGGAGAAGATATATTCTCGACAGTGGGCGGCAGTTCATATGGCTACGCGAGCGGTACTTCGATGGCAGCGCCGGTTGTTTCTGGAGCAGCGGCTCTTATTCTATCAAAAAACCCATTTTTGACGCCGCAGCAGGTAATGAGAACGTTGTATAGTTCTTCTGCAGATTTAGGCACAAAATCATGGGATGTCTTTTACGGAAACGGCCGTGTGGATGCTTATCGGGCACTGACAATGACACCAGAGCCGCTGGGGGCGATTTCGCTAAATACGAACGACTTTAAAATGACTGGCAGCAACAACGTCAGAGCAGGGTTAACGGTCAAAGGAAGCATGAGAGGGACTGTCTATGTGGAAGATGCAAGAGGAAAAAATGTTCGTACACTTATTAGCGGGGCATTGCCGCAAAAAGGCGGCTTCATTGCTTATTGGAATGGAAAACTGGCAAATGGTTCATTTGCGCCGGCAGGACAATATTCCATCGTGTTCCGAGTATCTGATAATCGCCAGTCGCTCAGTAAAAAAGCAGCGGTCAAAGTGAGCCATCATATGCCGCCTGCTGTGAAAGCAGAGACAGCCAGCCTGTCTCTGCCAGCTGGTCAACAAATGGCAAATGTTAAATTTACCATTAACAAAAGCTTGTTTATTACCGCTGCTGTATACAATGATCAAGACAAACTCGTTAAGACGTTATTGACAAAGAAAGCACTACCGGCAAGAAGCCATATTCTTTCTTGGGACGGCACGAATGGCAATTTAAAAAAAATGCCTACAGGCACATATAAACTAGTAATTACAGGAACGGATTTACAAAACAAACAGGCAAAAGAGACTGTTTTCATTACGTTAACGTAAAAAGACTCACAGCGTTTTGCTGTGAGTCTTTTTCATTGTTTTTCCTTTGTTTAACATGTTTCTAACGATTGGGTAAACAATGGGGCCATATTTAACCGCTGCTTTAATAAGTGAAGAAAGCTTGCTTCTTTTTCCCATATAGATCCCACCTTTTAGAAGTATGTTTCCCTTTTTAAACGGTCTTAAACAAATTGATTCTTTTACATGTTATAATAAAAGGAATATTTTAGTAGAAAAGGAGAATGACGATGAAGAAGTTAGCCAGCCTTGTGATGGCCGTTGTGCTTATCTGTTCATTAATTGTTATAATGCCCGCATCAAAAGCAAACGCCGCTGTTACGTGGGACGGTGTAGAACTTAAGCAGGGAACGATCGGAAAAGTGTCCATTTTAAAAGATACACCTTTGTTCACGCGGTCAGCGGGGAAAATTGTGAAAGTGAAAACGTTGAAAAAAGGGCAGACAGCGAGCGTGTTTGCCGTAACGGAAGGATACTATCATCTTTATAAAAAAACGTTTATTAAGAAAAATTCCTATGCTAAATTCACTCCTATTCCGAAAGATGTGCAATATGAATTAAATAAAGAATACCGTACGGTGTATTATGGATTGAAATTAAATAACAAAAATAAATATACCTATTACGATGTAGAAAATGGAATTGAAAACTGGTCATACAGCGGATCAGCATACGGATGGGAAGTTTGGAAGGTAAATGGAAGCAATGGGTATGCGTATAAAGAAAACAAAGACTGGATGCATTTAGGAGCGGCCAATTCAGATTTTATTTTTTTAAATATTAAATTGCCGTTAAAAAAAGGAAGCTACTGGAAAGATGATATATATGGCATTCATCATAGAGTATTAACAGTGAATAAAACAGTAAAAACACCAGCGGGTACATTTAAACATGTCATTGAGATTAAAGATTCTAAAAACTTTTATTATTACTTTGCATCGAATGTCGGACTGATTTTAGTAGTTGATAATAATAGTAAAACACCAAAACGAGTATTTGAATTGCAAAAAATCAATTAATAGCGAAAGAGAAAGGGCTCAAAAGTAAACCTTACACCTTTTGAGTCTTTTTTTGCAGAAAAAAGCGAAACAGCAGCGTACGATCCGAAAAGCCTGTTATAATTAAAGCCGAATCGGGAAAATTGTTAATAAATATAATTGAAAGAAGGATTTATCATACATGTCTAATTTACAAGCTGGTACGATCATGACACTTGACGTGAAAAATGAAGCACCCTTTGGCTGGTTTTTAACGGATGGAGAAGAAACCGTCCTGCTTCATCATTCAGAGATCAAAGAAGGCTTTGATCCTGATGAACCGGTAGAAGTATTTTTGTTCCAGGATCATCAAGGGCGTCTCGCTGCCACGATGATGATGCCCCTTATCACACAGGATACATATGGCTGGGTCGAGGTTGTCGGTGTGGAAGAAAAGCTCGGTGTGTTTGTTTCTATCGGTATTACGAAAGATATACTCGTTTCAGAAGATGACTTGCCATTTATGTATTCCGTCCGTCCGATTGCCGGCGACCGCCTTTATTGCACATTAAAGCTGGATCGTAAAGGCCGCTTGTTCGCTAAGCCGGCAACAGAGGATGTCATGGCTGATCAGTTTACGACAGCATCAAAGAAAGATTTTAACAAGGACATTACTGGTATTGTCTATCGTGCCACAAAGGCCGGTACATTTATGATTACTGCAGAAGGCTATCGGGCATTCATTCACGATTCCCAGCGGACCGTAGAACCGCGGCTCGGTCAAAAGGTGGATGGGCGTATTATTGATGTTAAAGAAGATGGATCAGTCAACGTCTCCCTCCTTGCACGCAAGCAGGAAGCACAGAAAGATGATGCGGAAAAAGTATATGACTACTTGCTGCAAAGGGGCGGTTCGATGCCGTATAGCGACAAAAGCTTCCCGGAAGAAATTGAAAAGCGCTTTTCCATGAGCAAAGGTGCCTTTAAGCGGGCTATCGGCAAACTAATGAAAGAGAAAAAAGTGTACCAAGAAGAAGGCTGGACTTATCAAGTGAAAGAATAAAAAAAGCAGGCTGCCGGAAATGATCCGTGCAGCCTGCTTTTTTTATTGACAAATGTTATTCATAATCATTCGACAGCTTTAGCTTATCAATAATGGTGAAGAATATGCTAAGCAGGATCGCAATGACGGTAGCAAGGGCCATTCCTTTCAATTCGAAATCGCCAAATTTCAATGTGGTTCCAGAAAGACCGATGACGAGAACAACAGTCGTTAAAATTAAGTTCGTCGCTTTAGAATAGTCTACCTTTGATTCAACAAGCATGCGCAGACCAGATACGGCTATGCTTCCGAACAATAACAGGGAAAGTCCACCCATCACGGCTGACGGGATCGTAGAAATTAAAGCAGCCAGTTTGCCAAGAAAAGATAACAAGATGGCCATAATTGCTGCACCGCCGATCACCCATGTAGAGTACACCTTCGTTAAAGCAAGGACACCGATGTTTTCACCATATGTCGTATTCGGTGTGGAGCCGACGAATCCCGAAAGGACCGTTGAGATTCCATTTCCTAATAAAGAAGTGCCAAGTCCCGGTTTTTTCATGAAATCACGGCCGACAATGTTTTGCGTAACGACAAGGTGGCTAATATGCTCAGCGATCACGACAAGAGATGCCGGTAAAATAATTGCCATACTCGCCAAGTCAAACTCTGGGCTATAAAAGTCCGGCAGAGCAAACCATTTCGCTTCTTTTACCGGCTGAAAGTCAACGAGGCCATAAAAGACAGCGATAATATAACCTGCCACAATCCCGATAAGTATAGGGATGATTCTTAAAAAACCGCGAAACATCACATTGCCGATAATGGTAATAATGAGTGTCAGCAAGGAAACGGTAATGACATTGACATCGGGCGACCATGTTTTTGGATCTGTACCCGCTGCAGGAACCAGTCCGGCCATCCCGGCAGCAACTGGCGCAAGTTCCAGTCCAATCACTGCGACAATCGCTCCCATTGCAGCTGGAGGAAAGACGACATCTACCCACTTTGTTCCAGCTACGCGAATAATTAATGCGACTAGAATAAAGACGATCCCGGTGGCAATAAAGCCGCCGAGCACCGCGCCGTAACCTTTATCTGCGAGGACGACAAGAACAGGGGAGATAAAGGCGAAGCTCGATCCGAGATATGCGGGAACTTGTCCTTTACATAAAAAAAGATAAATTAATGTACCGATGCCATTCATTAATAAAATGGTTGCTGGGTTTATCCCAAATAAAATTGGTACAAGGACGGTTGATCCGAACATTGCAAACAAATGCTGTAAGCTAAGCGGTATTAATGCCAGAGCCGGCGGCCGCTCATCTACTTGATAAGTACGCATAGATAATCTCCTTTATTCACTACAAATTGTAGTTATTATACAGCAAACATTCGTCAAAATTCTACAAAAACCAAATATTTATTAAGAAAAGATAGCAAAAAGAAACTGCTTTGGGTGATTTCGCTTAGTATGCTTCAAGTATTAGATACATATGAAAGGTGACAGCGATCAACATGTGTAGCCACCATGTTGGGGGAATAAGGAAAATAATTTTAAAAGGCGAACGAAAAAATGGAAATGGACAAAAAATGTTCGTAATTATCACAATCCCTATATAACAGTAATGAAAGCGGTAACATTGAAAAAAACAGGAAGAAGTTGCGTAAAGTCCCCTTGATAAGTAGTTCATAATAATTTATAATTCATGAATATTATTAAAGAAGATTTTTGATTTTCAAATTAAAAACGAATGAGGGAGTTCACGTGAAGAGAGTATATAATTTTTCAGCAGGACCTTCGATGTTACCATTGCCAGTATTAGAAAAAGCGCAAAAAGAATTAGTGAATTATGCGGATTCTGGCATGTCTGTTATGGAATTGAGCCATCGTTCGGGTTTATTCACAGAAATTATTACCGGTGCTGAACAGCTATTGAGAGACTTGATGAACATTCCGGACAATTATAAAGTTCTATTTGTTCAAGGCGGAGCATCTCAGCAATTTGCGATGGTGCCGATGAACTTGCTTTCAAAAAGCAAAAAAGCGGATTACGTGAACACGGGTTCGTGGTCAAAGAAAGCAATTAAAGAAGCGAAGATGTATGGAGACATTCGCGTCATTGCTTCTTCGGAGGATGAAAATTTCACCTATATCCCTGAAATCGACAGCAGTATGATTGATCCTGAAGCGGATTACGTTCATATTACAACGAACAATACGATCGAGGGAACTGCATTTAGAAACATTCCGGATACAGGCGGTGTGCCGCTCGTAGCAGATATGTCTTCTAATATTTTGTCAGAAGAGATCGATGTATCAAAATTCGGTTTAATTTATGCCGGTGCCCAGAAGAATATTGGGCCTGCAGGATTGACAGTTGTGATCATTAGAGAAGATTTAATCGGACATGCACAAGAGAACTGCCCAGTTATGCTGGACTATAAGACACATAGCGAGAGCGGTTCATTATACAATACACCGCCAACATATGGAATTTATATGGCGAAGCTTGTGTTTGAATGGCTGCATGAGCTTGGCGGCTTAAAAGAAATGGAGAAAATCAATCGCAGCAAAGCAGATATGCTGTATGATTTCCTTGAAAAATCAGCGATGTTTACATCTCCAGTGAGAAAAGACAGCCGCTCCATTATGAACATTCCTTTCGTGACACCGTCTGATGAGCTGGATGCAGCGTTCGTAAAAGAAGCAAAAGCAGAAGGACTTGAAACGTTAAAAGGACATCGCTCTGTTGGAGGCATGCGTGCGAGCATTTACAATGCGATGCCGGTTGATGGTGTAGAAGCCCTTATTCAATTTATGAAAAAATTTGAAGAAAAACATGCATAACAAAGGGGAGAACGAGCAGTTGTTTACAATTAAAACGTTAAATAATATTGCTGAGTGCGGATTAAACATTTTTAATACAGAAAACTTTACGGTTGATAACGATAGCCAAAGTCCTGACGGCATCGTTTTGCGCAGCTATAATATGCATGACATGGAAATCGACAAAAATGTAAAAGCGATCGCTCGTGCCGGAGCGGGTGTCAACAACATCCCGGTCAGTGCTTATACAGAGCGTGGCATCGTTGTATTTAATACACCTGGAGCGAATGCCAATGCCGTAAAAGAGCTCGTATTGACTTCATTAATGGCTTCTTCTCGTAATATCTTTGCCGGTTTGACTTGGACGAGAGAGCTTGCTGGACAAGGCGATCAAATTCCTAAGCTTGTTGAAGCAGGTAAAAAACAGTTTGTCGGAAAAGAAATTAAAGGAAAAACATTGGGGGTTATCGGTCTTGGTGCCGTTGGAGCGCTCGTAGCTAACGATGCACTTGACTTAGATATGGACGTCATTGGTTTTGACCCGTTCATTTCTGTTGATACTGCTTGGAACTTGTCTCGTTCGGTTCAACGTGCAATGACAATTGAAGAATTGTACGCGAAAAGTGATTACATTACTGTTCACGTACCGTTAACGAAAGATACAGAAGGCATGTTCAATGAAAACACGTTCGATATCATGAAAGAAGGCGTCCACATTTTGAACTTCTCCCGCGGTGAGCTTGTCAACGAACAAGACATGGCTGTTGCATTAGAAAGCGGAAAAGTTGGCAAGTATGTGACAGACTTCCCGAATGAAAATATTTTTAAAATGAAAAATGCGATCGCTATTCCGCATCTTGGTGCTTCTACGAAAGAATCAGAAGAAAACTGTGCGATTATGGCATCTCGTCAAGTAAAAGATTATTTAGAAACAGGGAACATCAAAAACTCTGTGAACATGCCAAATGTTTCTCTTCCTTACACAGGAAAAACTCGTGTGACAGTGTATCATCAAAACGTTCCGAACATGGTTGGACAAATTACCTCTGTATTGTCTGAATATAGCTTAAACATCGCCGATATGGTGAACAGAAGCAGAGGCGACTACGCCTATACAATGATTGATATCGACAATCAAGTAAATGGTGATGTAGTCCCAGGATTAGAAGAGAAGATCAGCCAGATTGCAGGCGTTGTTATGACGCGTGTGATCTAATTGAGGAAATGAGAAGGATGTCCCAAAAGTATAACTTTTGAGGACATCCTTTTTTGTATGAGATTTTAAACGTGTCCGTTGATTTCCGTTCCAGGCGCTTCGCTTTCCGCGGGGCAAACGGTGAGCCTCCTCGTCGCTAAAGCTCCTGCGGGGTCTCACCTGTTCGCTTTCCCCGCAGAAGTCTGCGCGCCTTCCGCTACAATCAACTCGATGGAAAACAGTAGTTTAAAGTAAGAAGAGGAACCTCTCTCATGTTCACTATAATTATCCAATTTGTAACTAAAATGTAATATAAAGAAAAAGGCGGACCCTAACAAGTCGTTCTTAACGACTTGTTGGGCCATCCTCTTTTTTGTGTCTTACCCTTTTGGAAAAAATAAACTTAAATTCTAAAAAAGCACAAAATTATGAAGCTACTTTTCCTCTTTATGCGTTATGATAGACGAGTAAATAACATTTGCAGGGGGATTACAGAACATGGGAAGTTGGAGAAAGGCTTTAGCTATTGCTCTTTCTGCTGTCATGATTTTTCCGACAGCAACGGGTGCCGCCGTACATAATGAAGAGGTGAAAATTTTCAAACAAGCAGCACAAGGGGTGCCTGTGACAGCTGCAGCGAAAGAAAAAAGACAAGAAACGTATAAAGCGATGAAAGAAATCAATGAGCTCGTTGATACGACTACCCTTGTCATTAAATATACGAAACCATTAGGGAAAAGCGTTCACAAGAAAGCCGGAACGACTCTTGTCCGCTCGCTCCCGAAACTCGGCTATGATATCGTTCTCATACCGAAGTCTAAAAAAGTCAGTGATGTGCTAAAAGTGTATCGTCAGCAAAATGGGATTTCCTCTATTACTCCGAGTGTAAAGTACAAGCAGTTCGCCTCTGTCCAGGGAGATCCCAAAAAGGCGAAAATGCATCATTTGCCGATGCTGAATACAGATAAGGCATTAAAACTAGCTGGTAAACATCAAGTGACGGTAGCAGTCGTTGACGGCGGTGTCGATTATCGGCATCCAGATTTGCAAGGACAGCTGCTTGCGCCATATAATGCGGCGGATCCAGCCAAAAATCCAGTGCGTGATTTGCACGGCACTCACGTCGCAGGCATTATTGCTGCAAAAGCGAATAACGGCATTGGCGGCCATGGAGTGAATCCGAACGCGAAGATTCTCCCGATAGACGTGTTCAATGGCAAGGTGTCAGCAAATGATTTCACGATTGCTGAAGGGATTTTATATGCGGTGTCTAAAGGCGCGGACGTTATCAATCTTAGTTTAGGCGGCTTTGCGTCTTCACCGCTCGTTGAAGACGCGGTCAGGGAAGCGATTGACAGCGGAGCCGTTGTCGTTGCTGCAGCAGGAAATGAGGCAACAGATATGTACGCTTATCCAGCTGCGTATCCGGGGGTCATCAGTGTCGGTAACATTGACGGCAGCTGCAAACTGTCTGACAGCTCGAACTTCGGTCCTTCTGTCGATGTGGTTGCTCCAGGGGAAGATATTTACAGTACATCCTATGAAAGCGGCAAAGGATCAAGCTTTACAACGTTAACAGGAACATCGATGGCTGCCCCGATGGTCTCAGCCGCTGCTTCCTTATTAAAATCAAAACATCCGGAATTCACGTCATACGATATTGAAATTATTTTAGAAAAAACAGCGACCGATCTTGGAGCAAAAGGCTATGATACGACTTATGCCAACGGCCTTATTAATCCGCTCGGCGCTCTTTCATACGATGTGAAAAAGCTGCCGAAACGGCCTATATTCACCATGCCGTCAGCTAAGCAGCTGAAAGCAGGGAAAAATACGTTCAACGGGCAGTTAAAGACCCCGGATGAAACACACTGGTATAAAGTCTCTTTAAGCGAACAGGAACATGTGCAAGCGGCTTTAGAAGCAAGCAGTGATTATGATTATGGCTTAGACTTTTATTTTATCCCTGAAGGAGCGGAAGCAGAAGAAGGGGTGTTAACAGAACATAATAAAGGACGTGCCGGAGAAAAAGAAGGTTACTTGTTTACCGCTGAAGAAAAGGGAACGCTTTTTATCGGAATTAAAGACGTGAACGGCAATTATAATGTGTCGGGCCTATCGAATTATACGTTTATAGGAGAAAAATTCGGTAAGCTGAAAGCAGATCCGGACACAACGGAAAAGCCGATAGAAGTGACGTCGCTTCCTTATACGAAAGGAGACTTTACATTATTTCCAGAGGAAGAGGGAGCAGCTGATTACGACCATTACACTATTGCTGTTGATGAGCCGAAAGTACTTTCTGTGTCCTTATCTGCTTTACCTGGTGTGAATTCGGCATTGAAATTATCTATTTTACTAGATGAGGAAGGGACTAAGGAAGAAGAGATTGCTAAAGCAGATGATCAGGGAATCAGCCGGGGGGAAATGCTCTCTTTCAAAGCAGTGCCTGGTGTGAAGTACCAAATCACAGTAACGAACGAAACATTTGGGGGAATGGACAGCATCGGTTCGCTTCTTGATTTACTCATGATGAATCCAGGGGCATTTGAAGTGGATGGTTACACAGCATCCGCTTATCCATATGAGTTGAACATAGAAGAAAAAAAGCTGCCGGAAGATGAAGATGGACTTCCGTTTAAAGAAGATTTAGAAGCAGCACTTGAGAATGGCGAGATCGTATTGGCGGAATATGCAGAAGTAAAAGCGGATGAAGCAGTGGACGATGGATTTGATGAAGAACCGATGGAAGAGATAGAAGATACAAAAACAAAAGAAATTTTATCTAAAGCTATTCCTTATACACTCGGAAAAGAAGCCGCCGGTTATTTTCAAATAGAAGGGGATGAAGACTACTATTCTTTCACCCCAACCGAAAATGGCATATACGATTTTCATATTAAGAAAGGTTGGAGTCAGCTTCCTGTCGCTGTTATTTCACAATATGATAAAGAAACAGGAGAATTGACTCCGATCTCAGGTGAAGGAGAGGACATACTCAGCCTCCTTATGATTCTGCTCGGCTTCACGCCTAACAATCATATGACAGCAGCATTGAAAAAAGGAGAAACGTACGTTCTTCGTTTAACGAATGAACTGTATAATGTTTCGGCTGATCCATACACGATTCATTCGAAGAAAATAGCTAATACACCGCCGGAAGCTGGACAAGATACAGGAGATCCTGAAAAAGCACAGAATCTGAAGCTGGGAACTGCCCATAAAGGGTACTTCATCTACCCTGGAGAGACAGATTTCTACTATTTTAAAAACAGTGGCAAACCGACCGTGTATCGTTTAAACATGAACCAAGGAAAATTAACGGCAGCGGAGAAATCAGCTGTTCCGTACGACCTTCGCCAGCCGGCTATTTTCACGGGTGCGCTTATTGAAGACACGAATGGTGATAAAGTGTTAGATGAGGATGAACGGTCGAAGGCGATTCCATTTGGACCGAACTTGCTCCAACTGTCATTTGAAACGAAAGTAAACCTTTCATTTATGGCGAAAGAAGAGACTGGTTATTTTCTTGCCGTCAGCCCATTTCTTTCATTAAAGCCGAGCCTTCAGCCGTATGAGGTCAAACTAGCTGACATGAAAGATGCATTAACAGATGGTGATGGCAAAGTGGTAAATCACGTACCGCAAAAACCGCTCCAGTTGAAAAAAATAGATGGACATATCGGTGTGCGGGGTTATATGAACGCGGGTGTTCCTTTCGGAGATGTGGATCACTTTGCTTTTAACGTAACGAAGGATAAGCAATTTACACTGACACTTGAAATGGAGAAGGGACTGGACGGCAAAATAGAGATTTATAATGCGAAGGGTACGCTCGTCCAAAGCTTTGATCTTTATGGCAGTGGTGACGAGGAACTCGCTCTCATTCATTTGAAAAAAGGGAAATACTTCATCGAAATTAGTGAAACAGAGGGGCGTGCTTCTGCGGAGCCTTATAAGTTAATAGTGAAATAAGGAAGAGAAAGACAGTGTTTCAGGTTGTAGACATGACTGATTATGAGGTGTATCTCACGAACGTTGCTTGATAATAGGTTATGTTAATGACCATTGTTGATGTTGCAGCTGAGTTGATTGTAGTGAAAAGCGCGCAGACTTCTGCGCGCCTGGAATGGAAATGATGGACAAGTGTAAAGAACCATATAAAAAAGAAGATGCCCCTAAAAGTTATGCTTTTGGGGGCACCCCCTTCGTTAGGATAAGATCCCCATTAAAAGGAACTTTACTCGTTCTTTCTTCGTTAATTGCTGCAGCTGTTTTTTGTTCAGAGAATCATAATCCGCTGGAGTGATGAACTCACCTTTCTGAATCATGAGTTTCGTTGGATCAGCCACAATTTTTTCTCCGGCTTTTAAGCCGCTTTTGATTTCTTGGAGGCCGTCAACGATCAGGCCTTTTTTGACTGCTCTTTTTTCGATTTTTCCTTTGCTATTTAAAACGAAGACATACGATTTTTTCCCGGACTTGATTAAAGTAGAAGCAGGGACCGTGACAGCTTGTACGGCCTCATTTGTAACAACTGTTACATTTGCTTTCATTCCCGGCAGGAGCTGATCAGCTGCATCTTCCACGTTGTTTTTATCAAGTTGAGCAACGAATGGATAGAGGCTTTGCCTTTTTACTGACGGTTCTTGTTCCGGAAACTTTTCGATGCTTGAAATTTCTCCATGGAATGTGACGGGCAGCGGGTCAACGGAAGCATGAATCGTTAAACCTTCTTTTACCTTGTTTAGCTGTTGTTCATTAAAGACACCTTGCATAGCGACTTCCGATGAACGGATCGTCATGATTGGATTATTCAGTTCGGAATTGAGTTCTTTTACAATTCCTGATTTGTCGCTTTTGACGATTAGGCTGCTTTTTTCAGATTCAGTTTTAGCAATCAATGTATCGTATTTAGCGACTTCTTCTTCAAGTTTTTGCTTTTCTGTTTCTTGATGAATGATTTCATTTTCTACTGTGACTTTTGCTGCGCTGTTCGTGACTTTTGGGTTGTCTTCGTTATCAATTTCCGCTTTTTCTTCTTTTTCAATCTTTGATAAAATATTGTTTAATTTAGATATTTGCCTGTCGATGAGCCTTATTTGTTTTTCTGTTTGTGTTTTTTCTGCTTCCAATTTCTCTATTTCTCTTTCGAGGCGGGCGGATGAATATTCAAATAGCGGTGTACCCACGCCTACATTTTGCCCTTTTTCTACAAGAAACTTTAGAAATGTTCCTTGATCTTTATCGAAATAAATGGGATATTCATCTGCCGGAATGACCACTCCAGTCGTTTGGAATGTTTCAACGACATCGTCATTCGCTGATTGCGTCCATTTTGTCAGCCATTGGGTGCGATCTGCTTTGCTGTCGTCTTTGAAAGTTAAATAAAGGTTGCTGGCAACGAACAGCGCACTTGCTGTCAGCCAGACTTTTTTCTTTACTCGCTTCATTTATTGGAGCTGCCTCCTTTCTATTAAAATAAGCGATCAACGTGGATCGATGTAAATAAGGTAGAAAATAACCAGTAGACAATAGTAATAGTTAGAATTAATACAAGGACAAAACGCGTCTTTTTTTCTGAGTTTTGTTTTAAAAATGTATATTGCAGGAGAATGGCCCAAACTTGAAACAGGGTCATAAAGCTAAAGAGACTTGTCACTAATTCATTGTCTGTTACATATTGGGCAAGAACGCCGAGTGAAAAAGGAGAAGAGTCTCTCGGAATTGCCAATGTTACATTTAAAAAAATAGACAAGCAAAATTCAATTAAGTAAATAACGTAAACGAGTGATTGCAGAACGAGCAACTTGCGAAAGTCTACTTCTAAAAAAGTCCAAAATAAAAGCGCCGATAGAAACAAGATGAACAATGGATAGAAAAGACCCCAGATCGCGCTTCCGACGGCGAATAGTATTTTTTGTCCTTGGATTTCCGCGGTGCTGCTATCTGCTAAGTGGATGGAAACCGATTCGGATTGAATTCCTAACAAACCGCTTAAAAAGTATAAGGCTGTGCTGATGATAATTAATAAAGAAATGCGAGTCCACAAGCCTCTGATTTCTTCTGCATGGTCCAGCCGATAGAAAGAATCCTTTGAGCGAAACAGCCCCTTAATTAGCTGCACACGATAAATCATCTAAAATCCTCCAATAAGATAATGTGAATTGACATCTTTTTTATTATATACAACTCCCTCTTTTCGTACCATGATAATCTAACAGAGTTTGATAAAAAGTGAGTATCTTTTTATCTTCAATAAGTACCGATAAAAATGGAGAATGAATAACAAATAAGCAAAAGTACTGAGAACAACGAGCAGAATTGAGTTTGTTTTCTCTAAGAGAATAACGACAATATTCTTATTTTGTAAAGAGAGATGTCGAATGTTAGTAATCTATAATTATCTGAATATTTAAACCAATGAAATATTTGTGTAAAGAAACAAACATCTGAGTGTAATGTCAGCGTTATAATTGCATGATAGAATGGGTCCCATGTTACCAATTAAGGGGGTCTCTAATTCGTGAGGAAAGCTATTATGTCTTTAGTTGTTGCTTGCGTACTATTCAGTACATCCGCTGTAGAGGCAGCGTCGACAGGTCACACAGTACAACGAGGAGATACATTATGGAGCATTGCCAAAGAATATAAGACGACTGTTAACCAATTAAAACAATGGAACAATTTGAAATCAGATAGAATCAGCGTCGGTACAAAATTGATCATTAAAAATACATCTGCTCAAGCAGCTGCAAAACCAGCGGCAGGTAAGCCGGCTGCCGTCCAATCAGCGAAAGTGCTAACGGTTCGTGCGACTGCTTATACAGCTTCTTGTAAAGGCTGTTCCGGTGTGACAGCTACAGGTATTAACTTAAAGAAAAATCCAAATGCGAAAGTCATTGCAGTTGACCCGAGAGTGATTCCTCTTGGTACAAAGGTATATGTTGAAGGATATGGAGAAGCAATTGCCGGAGATAAAGGCGGCGCCATCAAAGGAAACAAAATTGACGTTCACGTTCCTACTAAAAAACATGCATACCGCTGGGGTGTACGTACGGTAAAAGTAAAGATTCTAAAGTAAATAGATTAATATAAAAAGAGAAATCCATTTCGATGGGTTTCTTTTTTTGTCTTTGTTAAACTCCTCTGTTGATTTCCGTTGTGGGCGCTCGCTTTCCGCAGGTGGTCCCGGAAGCTTCTATTGCTGCGGCTCTAATCAATAAAGTAATAACATCAACAATCGTCATTAACATAGCTTTTTTATATTTGGAAGCGGTTAAAGGTGTTTACGTTTTTGTTCCTCGTTTTTCAGGAATTGGTTTGTTTATGTCAATGGAGTTACAAGTATTCTAAATACATCTTTTTGTAACATGATCGTTATATAGAGGTGTGAAAGCGTAATCGCATCTTAAAATCATTACATGCTTATGCATGATACAATGATTTCGTCAGCAGGTAATCGGAATGATTCATTGCGCTGTTTATATATAAACACTTTGTTTCTATCAATAGTGCCACTGGAAATATGATTTTTTAAAAATACTTCTTACAGGCGGTTGTTTCTTGTTTTCCCTTTTAATGGAACTCTAAACTGGGAAATTACCGCGTGTTAGAATCACAGGGGGTTTTTTCTATTATGAGAAAACAAATAATTGCATTAGCAGCTACTACGATGATCGGTGGAGGCCTTTTTGGAACAAGTGCATCCGCGCAAACATATACAGTAAAAAGCGGAGACACTTTATGGGGCATCTCTCAAAAACATAATACAACGGTTGGGCAAGTGAAAGCAGCGAACAATCTCTCATCTGATCTCATCTTTCCTAATCAAAAATTAGAGGTGAACGGCGGTGCCGCAGCATCTGCTTCTTCAGCGCCAAAAGGAAACGGTACATATACGGTTCAACCGGGAGATACTTTGTTTAAAATCGCTTCTAGAAACGGACTAACTGTACAATCATTGAAGGCGATGAATGGCTTGTCTTCTGATAGAATCTACGCAGGTGATACACTATCTCTATCTGGCCAGGTGAAAGCAGCAGCTGCATCAAAACCGGCAGCAGCGGCTTCTAAAGCATCAACAACTGCTTCTGCACCTGCGCAGCAAGCATCACAAGGGAAGACACTTACGGTAACAGCGACTGCTTATACAGCGGAATGTGCGGGCTGCTCAGGCGTAACAGCAACAGGAATTAACTTAAATGCTAACCGCAACGCAAAAGTCATCGCGGTTGATCCTAATGTCATTCCTTTAGGTTCAAAAGTATATGTAGAAGGATATGGAACAGCTGTAGCAGGTGATACTGGCGGAGCGATCAAAGGAAACCGAATTGATCTTCACGTACCGACAAAAGATCAAGCAGTGAACTGGGGACGCCGCACAGTAAACGTAACGATCTTGAACTAATAAAAAAGGAGCCATGCTTTGAACGTCAGCATGGCTCCTTTTTTATGCTTCTAAAGCTTTTAGAACAGAACGAGTCAGTACATCGGCTCCAATTTGTATGGCGCGTGGATCAAAGGTCATTTTCGGGTGGTGCAGGCCGGGTTTTAAATCGGCGCCAATGCCCATCATGGCGGCTTTTAAGTTTGGCCGTTTGATTGTGTAAAAATGAAAGTCATCACTGCCGGATGTGATAAGCGGTGTGGCAAGCATATCTTTGCCGCCGTATTCGAGAATACCTTGCCGCAGCAGTTCTTCTGCTTCCGCATGTACTTCCGCACCTGGAGTGTAATCGAGCCAATCGAATTCGATGGAGACGTTGAATAAGCGGCTGACTCCCTTTATTTTTTCTTCGATGTGCTTTTGCATGTCCAACAAGACAGAATTTTTTTGAGCGCGGGCATCAATCCCAAATTTTGCTGAGCCGGGAATGATATTTAGGCTTTGTCCGCCAGCTTCCACCTGTGTCATTTTTACAGAGTACGGCTCGAATGGTGAAAAGTGAATAAGTTTCAGCTGTTCATTAAGGGCGGTGATGACATCAATCGCATTGGTTCCTTGGTGCGGGCGGGCACCGTGTGCGTCATCTCCAGTTACTTTTCCAGTTAAAAAAGCAACAGCTCCGTGGTGAATAGCGGGTGTAATTTTGCCAAATGGCAATTCTTCAATGGGGCGCAAGTGAATGCCGAATAAATAATCAGCATCATCGACGGCACCTTTTTCCACCATTTTTAATGCGCCGCTGCCGGTTTCTTCAGCTGGCTGGAAAATGAATCGGACCGTGCCGGACGTTACTTGATCTTTTAATTGTAAAATAGCACCGATCACGATGGACATATGAGCGTCATGCCCGCATGAGTGGTTCGCTTGAAAGCTGCCATCCACTTCCTGCCAAAGAGCATCCATATCGGCGCGGACGGCGATAATCGGTTTGCCGCTGCCGATTTCAGCAATTAAACCTGTACAGTCGTCGAAGGTGGAAACGAATACACCTTCCTTTTTTAACAGACCGGCGATATACGCGGTTGTTTCTGTTTCTTTCCAGCTGATCTCTGGATGAGTGTGCAGGTGATGGAAAATATCCAGCAGCCGGCTGTCTGTTTTTTTCACGGATGATCCTCCTTTCTTATTTAATCGCTGCTTCCGAGACAGTTCATCCCTTCATTCATTTTATGATGAATGTGTTCCGTTTGGAAGGGACATTACCCTAATATGTATCATTTTCGCATAAGTGAAATAAGTTTCCTAATAGAAGGTTTCTAAAGCACGGGTGCTTCAAACTTTTTCTTTAGATAAAAAGTTAGCACGATGGCTGGAATAAGAGCGAACGTCATTCCTAAAAAAGCGAGTCCTGGCTCTTCTTTATATAAATATCCTCCAGCAATGGTCAGCAAGGATGAACCGAGCCCCATGCTAAGAGAAGCGTACAAGCCTTGTGCAGCTGGAATCTCATAGCCGTCAAATTCTTCATAAAGCAGCCGGATAAAAGCAAAGTGTGCCAGAGCAAACGTCATTGCGTGCAGCGTTTGAGAAGCAGCGTAGACGGCGACATTCGGAAATAGGAATAAAAGCGTCCAGCGAATGACAGATGCAGCAGCTGAAGCTAGGAACATGGACGAAATTCGGGATCGCTTCAACAGACGGTCAGCAATGGAGAAAAAAAGAATTTCAGAAACAACTGCAATGTTTAAAATGATGCCGCCCCACGTATTGCTTACTCCTAAATCCTGCAAATAAATAAAACCGTAGCTGTAATAGGAGGCATGTGCGCCTTGGATGCATATGGAAACAATCATGGCGATTACAAAACGTTTCGATTGAAACAACGAGCGGAAAGGAACGGAATGTCTTTCTGAACGCTTTTTTAAGGAAGCTGGTGTGAAATAAAAAGCAGCTCCCAGCATCAGAGCACAGCCAAAGATCATCACATACACGATAGCAGTATCCCCAAAATAAGCAGTTACTGCTCCGACTGCCACTAAAGCCGCCGCATAGCCAATCGAACCCCAGGAACGGCTTTTTCCGTATTGAATCCGTTCGCTTTGCATCATCATTGTGCCGATGCTTTCTGTGAGCGGCAGGATGAGCGGGTAGATCAAACTAAAGAGAATCATCGCCGCCATGATGGTATGAAAGGAGCTAAGCGGAATAAATAAGAAAAGAAGCAGTGTACTCAATATCGGGAAAAGCTTAGTAAGGGAACCGATGGATAACTTCATGCTTAGTGTCGGAAAGATAAAAACAGTTGAAAAGGAGCGGATAAACAAGCCGGCTGCAATAATGGCACTCGCTGATTCAATGGTTACCCCTTTACTAGAAATCAGCCAGGCAGTCCAGTAAGGCAAAAATACTCCCCAGGAAAAGAAAAAAGCAAAGAAATTGAATGATAACCAAGTTTGCGCTTTATACACAAATAAAAACCTCACTATTTTTTAGTTTTAGCAATCCATTATTATATACAAGAAAATGGGTCTTGTCATTGAGAGTAGATTTTTGGAAAAAAGCAGAGAAGGTGAAACCTTTTTCATTGGCTGTTCGTAAATCAGGAAGAGAATGGGTTATTTAAGAAAGGGAGACTAGATCATGACTAACGCAATGAAATGGATCACTGGCGGCATGGAGGGTGTTCTCGGTATACCGATTATCGGCGGGGCTATCATCATCGGGCATGCGTGGGCGCCTCTTGGGTTTATGGCCGTTCTGCATGTCATTACTTTGCTGCTTGCGTTGAACGCCGGCAGAAGCGTGACTGGCAGTATTTTTGGTATCGTTACTTCAGTGATTGGCTGGATTCCTATTGTCGGGATGTGCATGCACATCGTTACAGCGCTTATTCTAATTTCGAACGCATTTAGAGGAAGATAACAACGAACATCGCTGCAAAATAAAGAGATACGGGCTGGGTTTAGGAAGATGCTGACCAGAAATGGAGAAATACAAGCCGGACGGCGGGATTTATAAGTTTGATGAAAGAATGATTCAATCAGTCAGCTCAAATGGAATGGGGGATGCCAGTGAACATTTTAATTGCACCGGATTCATTTAAAGGATCGCTCACAGCAGCAGAGGCCGGACGAGCGATAGCTGAAGGGATAAAAAAAGCGGTGCCGCATGCACAAGTGAAAGTTGTACCGATGGCTGATGGAGGAGAAGGAACAATCGCGGCCCTAGCTGAAAATGAAACGTCCCGGCTTCAACCGGCTTCCGTTCATGACCCGCTCATGCGCCCGATTGAAATCTCTTATCTTGTCATGGAATATGAAGGGAAACCAACTGCCCTAGTTGAGTGTGCAAAGAGCAGCGGCCTGACATTATTAATGGATGACGAACGCTCGGCGGTGAAGGCAAATACGTACGGACTCGGTGAACAAATTAAAGCGGCATTGGATGATGGTTTTCGACAGGTTATTATTTCTCTTGGCGGAAGTGCGTCGAACGATGGTGGGCTGGGTATGCTGCAAGCGCTCGGCTGGAAATTATTCGATCGTTGCAGAAATGAAATAAGTCCGTCAGGCAATCCGCTGCTGCCTATTGAATCAATGTCCGATGAACAGATTCATCCAGCTATTCGCCAAACCCGTTTTTTAGCGGCGAGTGACGTGGTGAATCCGTTTTACGGGAGTGAGGGGGCGGCATTCGTATTTGCTCCACAAAAAGGAGCAGATGAAAAGGAAGTCGTCTTGCTTGATCAAGCACTGCGAAAAGCCGCTCGGCTGTATGAGGAAATGTACAATGTAGACGTGCAGGGAGTGAAAGGAAGCGGAGCGGCAGGCGGTCTTGGCGGTGCGGTCGCTGCAGCGCTTAGGGGTGAGACAATATCAGGAATTGACATGGTGATCCAACTGACTGGTTTGGAGAATCATGTGAAATGGGCCGACTTCGTCATAACGGGGGAAGGCAGCTTAGATGGACAAAGTTTGTTTGGAAAAGTACCGGTCGGTGTAGCGAAACTTGCAAAACTGCATAGGAAACCGGTCATTGCCATTGCAGGCCGGCTTGGAACAGAAATAGAGGCACTCCATTCTTATTTCGACGGTATTTTCTCTATTCAAACGGACTGTCTATCCCCGAAGCAAGCGATGCAGCCTGAGGTCGCGGTGTATCAGACGAGAAAAACAACTGAACAGCTTTTCAGGCTGTACACACTGAATAAATAACATATAGAAAAAGTCATGTTAATGACTAGTGTTGATTGGAGCGGAAAGTAAGCGTTTGCACGGGGGATTAACAGAGGAGTGTAACAAATCTATAGAATAAAGAGAGAACTGTTCTTTGCTGTTTCAAAACGGCAAGGAGCGGTTCTTTTTTTGCTTTTAAGAAATAAAGAATCTTGCAAAAATGAAAGATTACTTGCATTTTTGCAAGATTTGAAAAGGTTTTTGTTTCACAAGTGTCGAATCATGTTGTGAATAGGGGAAAAAGAGAATTGGATAAATAGTGACTAAATAGCGAATTTTTTCTGAATTTTATATTTTTTCGACCGATTCTAACTGTTTGGCACGGTACTTGCTTATATAAAAACAAATGTAAACGTATTCATGCGTTTTCAGTGGTTTACCAGACAGACGTTTTTTTCTTTTCCCTGCGATACGCTCGAAAGGGGATAAGTGAACATGAAATGGAAATGGCAAGAGATTTTATTGCCTTTGCCTCCAGCAGTGTCGAGTGAGGCGACGGTTCAAGAAGTCATTGATCTGCTTACCCGGGAAGTGGGTCAGACAGCATTTGTTTATGAACAAGGAAAGCTTGTCGGCTACCTTACACTTGCTGCTTTGTTAAGACAAGTGAATGGGGCTCCTTCGTTGAATCAGTCCATTGATTATGAAAAAGACCTGCTGCTCGTCCGGGCCTCCGGATGGGTGGAATTTTGCCATAACTGCCACATTGTTGTCGGTGTGAATGAGCAGGGCGAAGCAGTGGGCTACATTACAATCCAAGAAGCAAAAGCACATCTTGCCCAGCTGCAGCTTGATTCGTTAAATCATAGTTTAGATAGTGCTGAAATCGGTATTGTCACGACGAATCAGCAGTTTGAAGTCGATTTTATGAATGAAACAGCCGGCCAAATTTTAGGAATGCCCCGTTCCATCCTTACGGGAAGAAACTATCAAAAGCTTCTTGCCGCTGATGTGAAGATGGAAGACATTCTAGCTGGTGACAAAAAGTTTGGTGTAAATAGTTCCTTTAACTTTAAAAAAATGGCGGGGCACTTTTCTCCTGTGTACCATGAAGGCCAAGTGGGTGGAATCGTCCACATCTTTTACTTGCAGGAGCATTTGGAAAAGGCTGTGAGTGAGCTAGAGTTTGTCCGTGAACTCACGGAAGAACTTCAAGCGATTCATACAGCTTCTAATGAGCAGATTATGGTGATTCAGCCATCTGGAGAAATATCGAGTATAGCTGGTACCTTTTTGGCCAGCTTTTGGCAGCCATATTTGAAAGAAGACTTGATCGGG
The DNA here is from genome assembly GCF_044891285.1 of Bacillus lumedeiriae. Lineage (NCBI taxonomy): Bacteria > Bacillati > Bacillota > Bacilli > Caryophanales > Bacillaceae > Bacillus > Bacillus lumedeiriae. Next base: position 71,362 of record NZ_JAUIYO010000009.1, on the reverse strand, counting down.
CAAAACCTCTACGAACTCGAGGCGAAGGGACTGTTCGAACCAAACATTGTTGATCTTTGTTTAAAGGAGCGGCAGCGGGTCAGCCTTGCACAAAGCAGCCGTCAAGGCGTGAAAATCTTATCGACGGCTGCCCCGATCATTAAAAAGGGAAAATTAGAGAAAATTATTGTCCTTTCCCGTGATGTAAGTATCGAGGGTTATGCGCAGAAGCCGCAGGCAGAGAGTGAACATCAAGTAATGCCAGACTTCACTAAAAACTTAGTGTACCGGTCATCAGTGATGACGGAGCTCGTTGAAAAGCTCAAGGAAGTAGCGGCCACAGAGTCAACCGTGTTAATCAGCGGGGAATCGGGATCCGGGAAAGAAGTGATTGCCAGCAATATTCACGCATACAGCCGGCGTTCACAGGCACCCTTTGTCACGATTAACTGCGGGGCTATCCCAGAAAACTTACTGGAAAGTGAATTATTTGGGCATGAAAAAGGCGCCTTTACAAGTGCATCAGAAAAGAAGAAAGGATTGTTTGAAGCAGCAGATGGAGGGACGATTTTTCTTGATGAAATCTCGGAGATGCCGCTCCATATGCAAGTGAAGCTGCTGCGGGTGCTGCAGGAGCGTGAAGTCGTCCGCATTGGCGGACTGACTCCGATCAAAGTCAATGTGCGGGTGCTCGCTGCAACGAATAGAAACTTGCGAAAGATGGTTGCTGCTCAAACGTTCCGTGAAGACTTGTTTTACCGGCTGCACGTCATTCCGCTGCAAATCCCGCCGCTCAGAAAACGAAAAGAGGACATTGCACTGCTTGCACTTTCTTTTCTGGAAAAATTGAATGAAACATATAACAAGGAAAAGAAGCTTTCAAGAGAAGGGCTGCAGTTATTGGAAAGCTACCGGTGGCCGGGGAATATTAGAGAATTGCAAAATGTGATGGAGCGTCTTGTTGTAGTCGGTCAACAGGAAATGATCACTGAAGATGATGTGTTCCGGGCTGTCTGGGATACAGAAACAGAAGAAACAGGCTACTTAACTGTCCGTGGAATGATGCCGCTAAGGGAAGCGGTTGAAGAAGTGGAGACTCAGTTAATCCGAATGGCTCTCAGCAAATACAAAACAGCAGCTAAAGCATCTGATGTACTCGGAGTGAGTGCATCGACGATCAGCCGAAGAATGAGCAAGGTGTCGAAATGAAGGAGAGGTCCACATGTTAATTTTCCCAGAAACAAGGTTCGATTTTTGCGGAGATGAATACATTTATGCGGAAATTTCAAAAGAGATGAGAATTGAAAGTAATTTTAAAGTCATTTCCATCACGAATGAGCTAAGAAAACGGAACATTCCAGGGATGGTTGAAATTTATCCGAGTAACGCGTCGTATTTAATCCGCTATGATCCGAATGTGATCTCTTCTCATCATTTACTAGACTATCTGCAGGAAATTGATCAGCAAAAAAGTGATCGTTCGGAGCTTCATTTCAGCAGCCGGATCATTGAGATTCCTGTCTGGTACGATGACACGATCACGAAAAAGACGACGGAAAAGTATCAGCATCAGCAGCCGGAAGCAGGCGGAAATGACTTTACGTATGTGATGAAACAAAATGGATTCAGTGATAAAGATACATTTATTTCTGCCCACTCATCGTGGCCGTACTTTATTACATCACTTGGATTTCAGCCGGGCATGGCATGGGGATTTCCTCTCGGAGCACCGCAGGACAAAATTATTCAAGCACCAAAATATAAGAGTCCGCGGGCACATACGCCAAGGGAGGCATTGGGGTTGGGCGGTGCATTTACGGTCGTCTATCCGACAGCATCGACTGGAAGCTATCAGCTGATCGGGATATCAGCTGTGCCAGTCTACAATCTAAATCAAACGCTGTCCATCTTCCGTGATTCCATTTTCCTTGCTAAGCCAGGTGATTTGTGGAAATACCGGCCCGTGACAGAAGCGGAGTATTACAACATTCGCGAAGAGGTTCAAAAGCGCACATATGAGTATAAGGTAAAGCCGATTCAATTTTCTGCTGAACAGTATGACGAACAAGGAAGCGAATATATTCGCCAGCTGATGGAGGGGTTTTAGACTATGCTGCACATCGTTGAACCAGGACTAAAAACAACGATTCAAGACACCGGCCGTTTTGGTTATTATCATATGGGCGTTCCTCCATCGGGTGCTGCAGACAAATATTCCTTTTTATTAGGAAATACGCTGCTTGGTAATCCGGCTCACTATGCGGGACTGGAAATGATGATCAGTGGACCGGTCATCCAATTTCAGAAAAAAACCGTGATCGTGCTGACCGGTGCACCGGCGGAAGCGGCATTAAATGGAGAAGAGATGCCGCTGTGGCAGCCGACGGCCGTTTCGCCAGGGGATGTGCTGACAGTTGGGAAAATTCGAGAAGGGGTTTTTACTTATCTACTCGTCTCTGGCGGTCTGGCTACACCCGAAACGCTTGGCAGCCGCTCTGCCTGCTTTGCGAGCGAGTTTCCTGGGGTGCTTGGACGGATGCTGCTAAAGGGTGATCAACTTCCGCTCAATGAACCGCTTCCGGGTGTATTGCGCCAAGTAGGAAAATGTCTGCCGGAAGAAGCGCTCCCTGTCTTTTCACGGGAACTCGATCTTCATCTTGTATTAGGCATTTCAACCAGCCGGATTAGTGATGAAGGATTAACCGGTCTGTTAAATAAAGAATGGACCGTCCATGCACAGTCTAACCGTGTCGCTTACCGTCTGCACGGGGGGCGTGTCCGCTACACGGAAGAAGCTGCGCCATTCGGCTCAGGAAACAGCCCAAGCAACATCGTTGACATCCCATATCCGATTGGCGGTGTCATCGTGCCAAATGAAGAAGAATTAATTATTTTGCTGAACGATGGGACAGGAGGCGGCGGTTTCGTCACAACCGGTACCGTGATCAGTCCAGATTTAAGTATACTCGCGCAGGCAAAGCCGCAGTCTACCGTCCGATTTCATGCTGTGACAGTCGAGCAGGCTTTTAGACTGCGCCGGGAAAAAGAACAGCTCATTGAAGCAGTAAAAAGTATGGTGCAGCAAGCATAGCGGCAAGCTTGCTGCATGGATATTATTCGGAATATTCGGTCTTTTTACCTTTAGGAGGTGGTGTCAGAAACACGCAATAGAAGGCACGTTAAAATTTTACAAAGCATCAAAATGTTAAAAATAAAACACTGGGGGCGATCAAGTGAGTAAATATCATGTAGCTGTTGATGTTGGAGGAACGTTTACGGATGTGTTTGTGTTTGATGAGAAAACGGGGGAAATCTATGTAACGAAAACATCTTCCACACCGTCTAATCCGGAAAAAGGAATGATGAACGGGATTGCAAAAGCGAAGCTGACAGGCGATCAAATTGCAATGTTCTCTCATGGAACGACAGTAGGAACAAACGCATTAATCGAGAGAAAGCTGCCAAAAGCAGCACTCGTAACGACGAAAGGTTTCCGTGACGTAACAGAAATTCGCCGCGGTACAAAGCTTGATTTATGGGATGCATACAATGATGTGGCTGAGCCTTACATTAAGCGCCGCGATCGGTTTGAAGTCACGGAGCGGGTGGACTACTCTGGAAAGATGATTACAGAAGTAAAGGAAGAGGAAGTACGCGAGCTGGCAAGAATCTTAAAAAGACGCCAAGTGGAATCCATTGCGATTTGTTTGATGAACGCTTATGTAAACGGTGACAATGAAAAGCGTGTGAAAGAAATTTTACAAGAAGAAATGCCAGACGTTTATATTTGTACATCTTCTGATACACTTCCAGAAATCTTCGAGCATGAGCGGATGAGTACAACGATTGTGAACGCCGTTCTTGGTCCGACGATCAGTAAATACATTAAAGTGCTGGAAGAAGAAATGAAAGGCATTGGCTATGACGGTGATATTCTCGTTCTTCACTCTGGCGGAGGCGTGATGACATCTGAAACGGTTCCACGCTATGCTGCCCGTCTAGCGAGCTCCGGAATTGCTGCCGGTGCCATCGCCAGCAAGCACATTGCTAACATGTGTGGTTTTAAAAACGCAATCGGTCTTGATATGGGCGGAACGAGCACGGACATTTCATTAATGTATGACAATGACCTGCGCGTGACGAAAGACTGGTACATTGAGTACGGTTATCCAATCGGCTTCCCGAGCATTGAAATTTTAACAATCGGAGCCGGCGGCGGAAGCTTGTCATGGATTGATGAAGGCGGCTCTTTACGTAACGGTCCGCAAAGTGCCGGCGCTGTACCAGGCCCTGCTTGTTATAGCCGTGGTGGAACAGAGCCGACGAATACGGATGCCAATGTTGTGCTCGGCCGATTAGGCACGAAGCTTCTTAACGGCCAAATGACACTTGATAGAGAGGCTTCTCTGGAAGCGATCGAAAAAACAGTTGCTTCTAAGTTAAATTACAACGTAAACGAAGCAGCTGACGCAATCATCAAAGTAGCTAATGCGAATATGTGTGATGCCCTTCGTTTAATTTCTGTCCGCCGTGGTTATGACCCGCGTGATTTCGCACTCGTTGCATTCGGTGGAGCAGGGGCGCTTCACGGAGCAGAACTGGCAAAAGAAATGGAAATTCCAAACGTGATCGTACCGGCTCACCCAGGCGTTGCGGCTGCGATGGGCTGTCTGCTTGTTGATGTCCGCCACGATGTGACGAAAACATACTTAGCGAATGTAGAAGAGATCCAGAAAGAAGATGTAGAAAAAGAATTTATCGAAATGGAGAAAGAAGCGATCAGCCTGCTTGAAGAAGAAGGCATTGCACCGGAAAACATGAATTTAATCCGCTATATAGACATGCGTTATGTCGGTCAGTGGAGAACGTTGTCTGTCACTGCAGATCGTCCGCTTCAGTCTCTTGACAATGCGGTTGAACGTTTCCATTTAGAGCATGAGCGTGAATTTGCTTTTAGAGACGAGGAGAAAGGCGTAGAAATTTACGGCTTGCGTGTAGAAGCGATCGGTACAGTGGCGAAACCTCAGTTCAATAAAGAAGAACCGTCAGGCACACTGGAAGAAGCACTGAAAGAAACACGTGAAGTGTACTTTGAAGAAGCAGGCGGATTTACAGAAACAAAGGTGTACGATCGTGTGAAAATTCCTGTTCTATCTGAATTTGCCGGTCCCGCCATTATTGATCAGCTTGACTCAACTATCGTTGTGCCTCCTTACTGCACAGTGAAAGTCGATGAATACCGCAATATCATTATGTCGTTCGTAAAGCAGGAAGAACAAGACAAACAAGAAGCAGACGAAGCTGTACCAACATTAGCTAACTAAAAGGGGTGGAAGCATGAGTAAAGTATTTGAAAGCAAATTAGATCCTGTTACGTTTGAAGTATTGAAAAATGGGTTTGTGAACTTAGTTGACCAAATGTCCGAGCAAGTATTAAGAACTTGTTATTCTTTCGTTATTTACAACCGTGATTTCAGTTCCGCTTTATGTGATGCAGAAGGAAACACGGTCATGCAGGGAACACAGGACATTTCCGTGCACGTTGGTACGCTTCATTTAACAGCGAAAGCCGTTATTGAAGACTTCGGCGATGACATTCATCCAGGGGACGTCTTTATTGTCAATGATCCGTACCGCGGCGGAACACACTTTAACGATACACGTATCGTCCGTCCGGTATTTTATGGAGATAAATTAATTGCCTTTATGCAATTGAACGGCCACTGGGCAGATATGGGCGGTTCAGTACCAGGCTCCTTTGATGTAAATTCCAAAGACCACTACGGAGAAGGTATGCGGATTCCGCCGCTTCGCATTTGGAGCAAAGGCGAATATTTACACGATGTGGCTAACGTCCTTGTTTCCAACATGCGTGTACCAGAAGAACGCCTCGGTGACTTGCGTTCACAAGCAGAAGCAACAAAAACAGGCGAAACACAGCTGATTGCTCTCGTTGAAAAATATGGTTTAGACACTATATTAACTGCCTTTGCAGAAGTGCAGGATTATGTGGAACGCCTTGCACGGGCTAAGGTAGCTGCTCTTCCTGACGGTGAATGGGAAACAACGGATTATATTGATATGGACCCGGTAGTAGGTGATGGACTCATTCCTATTAAAGTCAAAATGACGATTAAAGGCGATGAAATCTTTTATGATTTAGCCGGATCACATGACTACATCGGCTGTTTCTTGAATTCAGCATTTGGTTCTTCCATGTCAGCTGCTTATGCCGGTACGAAAACATTTTTCCCAGATATTCCGTTAAACTCTGGTTTCTACCGTGTCGTGCACGTCGATTTGCCGGAAAACTCAGTCGTTAATGCTCCGTGGCCTGTAGCGGTAACGGGATTCTGTTCAGGTGTATATGAAAAAATTATGAATGCCTGCTTTGAGTTATGGTCCCACGTCATGCCGGAGCGCGCATTAGCCTGCTCATTTAACCTAGAGTATTTGTTAATCGGCGGCTGGGACAAGCGTCAAGGATATGACAACTACTTTATGTGGTACGACTGGATGGCTGGCGGACATGGGGGCCGTGACAAGCGAGACGGTGCAAACGCATTATCTCCAGTATTTGGTGTCGGACTCAGCATTCAGCCATGTGAAGGCCAGGAGCGTCTTTCTCCAGTTATTACAACGAAACATGAGATCGTAACCGATTCAGCAGGACCGGGGGAATTCCGCGGCGGATGTGGTGTAGAAAAAGGCGGAACGTTAACTGATGCTAACGAGACAGTCATGTCGTATTGCTGTGACCGCTCCCGCTCGGTCACATGGGGCATCTTTGGCGGTCTTCCATCAACGCCTCACGGTGCATGGTTAAACAAAGACGAGGAAGACGGCCAATTCTTGGGCACGATCTTCTCAAACGTGAAACTGAAAAAAGGCGACACGTTTACGAGGCCATCTGCCGGCGGCGGCGGTCTTGGCGATCCGCTGAAGCGTGATCCAAAAGCTGTACTTGAAGACGTGATCGATGAGTATGTTTCTATTGAACGTGCGAAAAAAGACTACGGTGTAGTGATTCGTGAGATTGATAGAGAAATTGATTTGTTTGAAATTGATGAGGAAGCAACGAAAGCGGAAAGACAATTCATCCGTGAATCACGTGTCGGCTGGCTGGAAGAAGACGTGGACAGCGTCCTTGCTAAATACCGAAGCGGCGAAGTGAATCAGCTTGATTTAATCCGCCGATACGGTGTGATCGTTGATATGGCAACAGGAGAAGCACTCACAAAAACAACAGAGCAAAATCGTGAAATGATGAAAAAACGCTCACTTGCTTATTGGGCATAAGACATACGAATAAGGGCCGGGACAGACCATTTTGAGTCTGTCCCGGCTTTTTTATCGTTGTTCACGGCAGGTGTCGGTTATGAAAAAGTGTATTGATGATGAAAAGAGAGATGCGCTATAGTGGGAAAAGAAGGGTTTTAATATTGGAGGTATGTAGGTTGTGAGACCGATTGTATTAGGTGTATTATCTTCTTTTTTCTTTGCTTCTACATTCGTATTAAACCGGCTCATGGAAGCGGAAGGAGGCAGCTGGATGTGGAGTGCTTCTTTACGCTACTTGTTCATGGTGCCGCTGCTCGGTGTGATCGTTGTCGGCCGTAAAGGCTGGCAGGGGCTGATGGCTGAAATGAAAAAAAATCCTTCGGCCTGGCTGCTTTGGAGCACAATAGGATTCGGTTTATTTTATGCGCCTATTTGTTTTGCTGCAGCGTATGGACCGGGGTGGCTGATTGCCGGTACGTGGCAAATAACGATTATTTCAGGCTCATTGCTCGCACCGCTTTTTTACGTGACGATTCAGACGACAAATGGTTTGCAGCGAGTGAGAGGGAACATTCCGTATAGAGGGCTTGCTATGTCCCTCATTATTCTTCTCGGTGTTGTTTTGATGCAGATTGAGCATGCCCGCCAGCTGTCGTTCCAGAGCGTGCTGCTGTGCGTCCTTCCGATCATTGTTGCTTCGTTTGCCTATCCGCTTGGCAACCGAAAAATGATGGAAGTGTGCTCTGATCAGCTGGATGCTTATCAGCGTGTACTTGGCATGACGCTGGCGAGCCTGCCGTTTTGGCTCATTTTATCAGGAGCGGCTGTTTACACAGCGGGCTGGCCGAGCAAAGGGCAAGTCGTCCAATCCGGGTTTGTCGCCTTGTTTTCCGGTGTGTTTGCCACGGTCTTGTTTTTTGCGGCAACAGACCTTGTAAGAGGCAGCATGCAAAAGTTAGGGGCAGTGGAAGCGACACAATCGATAGAAGTGCTGTTTGCGGTCGCAGGAGAAATGATTTTACTCGCTGCTCCTCTTCCAGCGCCGATTTCTATCGCTGGTATGATATTGATCGTGATTGGGATGGCGCTGCATAGTTACGTGTCCCGTGCGAAAATAACAAAAGGAGCTGTTTCGTAAGCGAAACAGCTCCTCTTTGTTATAATAAAAAGAAGTGAAAAAAGTTCTAGGGGTGAGAGAATGCGGAAATATTTGTTTTTAACCGGCCTGATCGTGTTGATGATCAGTCTGGCTGGCTGTAATAAACTGTCTTCACCGGAAGAGCGCTTAAATGAGTATACGAAACTGTGGAATGATCGGCAGTTTGAAAAAATGTACACGAACTATGTGGCTCCTTCTAGTAAAGAAAAGATAAAAAAGGAAGATTACGCGGATCGTTATCAAACGATTTATAATGATTTGGACGTGAAACATGTAAAAGTTACCCCGCTCGCGAAAGAAGAAAAAGATTGGAAGGATGCCCAAAAGGCCGTTCTTCCGATCAAAGTGGAAATGGATACACTCGCCGGCCCGATTTCTTTTGAAAAGAAAGTGATCTTAAAAAAGGAAGAAACCGATAAAGAAGAAGCATGGTTTATCGACTGGGACGTGTCTTACATTTTTCCAGAGATGCGCTTGGGTGATAAAATCCGAATCGAAACGATAGAAGGCAAGCGCGGCCAGATTGTTGACCGCAACGGCCGGTCATTGGCTGTGAATGGCCAGGGCTATTCAGCAGGTGTACAAGCTGGCAAGATCGACAACGATGCCGCCGCAAAAAGCAAATTGGCATCCCTGCTCGGTGTAACAACCGAGTTTATTGATAAACAGCTGCAGCAAAGCTGGGTGCAGCCTGGACATTTTGTGCCGTTGAAACAATTATCGGCTCATGATCAGGAGAAGCTGAAAGAACTGCAGAAGATCCCTGGATTTGCGGCAGAAAAGATCGCGATGCGTGAATATCCATATAAAGAAGCGCTTGCCCACTTAACCGGTTATATTGGAGACATTAACGGTGAAGAGTTAGAGAAATGGAAAGAAAAAGGATACACAGCTCAGGATAAAATAGGCAAGCGAGGGCTGGAGCAGCTGTTGGAAAAAGAACTTCGGGAAAAAGACGGCAAAAGAATCTATATTGCAAAAGAAAAAGGGGAGAGGGTGACGATTGCGGAAACGGCCCCGCAAAACGGAAAAGATATAAAAGTAGCGATTGATGCAGAATTGCAAAAATCGATCTACGAGCAGTTAAAAGGAAAGCCGGGTACTGCAGCCGCAGTTGATCCAAAAACGGGTGAAGTACTAGCGCTGGCAAGCTCTCCTGCCTTCGATCCGAATGAATTTGTGCTCGGTGTGTCTGCCAGCCGTTACGAGGAATTGGAAAACGATCCGGCAAAGCCGCTCTTAAACCGGTTTGCTGCTGCTTATTCACCCGGTTCTACGATCAAGCCGATTACCGCAGCGATTGCGTTAAAAGCTGGCACATTGGACCCGGCAAAGGAGCGGCCAATCAAGGGGCTGCATTGGCAAAAGGACGCGTCATGGGGGAGTTATTCAGTGACGCGGGTGAAAGATCCGGGAGAGCCGGTCAATTTGCAGGAAGCCTTCATGTATTCCGATAATATTTATTTTGCCCAGACGGCGGTGGAAGTTGGTAAAGATCAGATGACAGATGGGCTCAAAGCATTTGGCTATGGAGAGAAATTCCCATTTGCTTATCCTATTCGTGCTTCGCAAATTTCCAACAGCGGCACGCTGGATCGGGAAATTCTATTGAGTGACACTGGTTATGGACAAGGGGAAGTGCTCACAAGTATGCTTCATTTAGCTTCTGTTTACGGTGCTATCGTGAATGAAGGAACGATGATGAAGCCGCAGCTTTATGCCGGCGAAAAGCCACAAGTATGGAAACAGGACCTCCTTACCAAAGAGTCGGCCAGCTTGTTAAAAGAAGACTTGCGGCTCGTTGTCCAAAAAGGAACGGCAAAAGAAGCTGATGTACCTGGTCTTGCGCTTGCCGGTAAAACTGGAACGGCTGAATTGAAAGAGGAGAAAGGAACAAAAGGAAAAGAAAATGGCCTCTTTGTTGCTTATGACCAGCAGCATCCAGCCTTTTTGCTGGCACTGATGATGGAAGGTGTCGAAGGAGAGGGAGGAAGCAAAGCAGCCATTAGCGTAAGTAAACAAATTTTTCTAAAATGGAAGGAAAAACACCAATAAAATAAAAAAGCCGCCGAAAAGACAAATATTCACGTTTTTTTCGGCGGCTTTTTCAAATTCAAGCAGGTGATCTTTATTTCATAGAGAAATAGATGTATAAAGAAGTCTTACCTTGTAGAAAAAGTCTATTTAACTCCCTCAATATGAAAGAATAAGAGGGTCTTTATACATAAATGAAAAAAGAATTCTTCTTGGAAATGAAGGTGTTTGCGATGAAAAAAACTTTATTTACGTTGTCAACTGCTGCTGTTTTTTCTGCAGGAACGGCTGTTGTCGTCGAGGCATCCGAGCAGCATACGGTGAAACATGGTGAAACGCTATATAGTATTGCCCAACAATATCATACAGATGTCACTACACTGAAGAGCTTGAATGATTTAGGCAGTGACGAGCTGAAGGTGAATCAAGTTTTAACAGTGACTCAAAGCGTTGTTAAGACATCTGCTCCTGCTTCCCCATCTAGCGAAACGCACATTGTTCAGACGGGAGAGACGCTTTATTCAATTGCTAAGCATTATCAAATAGGAGAAGAAGAACTGAATCAGCTGAATGGCTTGAAGGACTCGTCTATTTATGCAGGGCAAAAGCTGAAAGTAAGCGGTCAGCCGCCGGCAGCGGCAGAGAAACAGCCCGCTGTTCAGCACCCGCTTCCAGCGGCGGAATCCCACACGAAAGCGGCTAAACCTGCTTTACCGGCACCCGTCAAGCAAATGTCTGTGACGGGAACATACATCGTTCAAAGCGGAGATACGCTGGGCGCCATTGCAAAAGCGTATGGAATGGACGTCGCCGAGCTGCAACAGCTCAACGCATTGAAGAACTATACGGTCTATGCAGGGCAGAAACTGAAGGTAAGCGGCAAGCCGTCCTCTGCGAATCAACAGCCGACAACGAACACTAGAGCTGTTGCATCAGGAACGTACACGGTGAAAAGCGGAGACTCATTAGGTGCCATTGCTAAAGCGTACAATATAAGCGTTTCCCAGCTGCAGCAATTAAATGGTTTGAACTCTTATCTTATTTATGCGGGGCAAACATTAAAAGTGAGCGGCAAGCCATCGACTGCCTCACCGGCTCCGGTTCAGGCGAAGCCATCAGCCCCGGCAGAGACACCGTCCTCATCGGGCATATACATAGTGAAAAGCGGGGATTCGCTTAGTCTGATTGCGAAAAACCATAAAATGAGCGTCGCCGACCTAAAGCGGTTAAACCAATTAACGTCAGACGCCATTTACGTCGGCCAAAAGCTGAAAGTAAGCGGCCAGTCGTCGCCTACAGCTCCTTCTGCGCCGCCGAAACCATCAGCCCCGACAGATACATCATCCTCATCAGGAGTATATATAGTAAAAAGCGGGGATTCGCTTAGTCTGATTGCAAAAAAACACAAAATGAGCGTCGCTGAGCTGAAGCAATTAAATAAATTAACGTCGGATGCTATTTACGTCGGGCAAAAGCTGAAAGTAAGCGGTCAGCCATCGTCAGCTGCACCGTCTACACCGCCGAAGCCATCTACACCATCCGAGCCGCCGTCCTCATCGGGCATATATATAGTAAAAAGCGGAGACTCGCTTAGTGCCATTGCCAAAAAACATAAAATGAGCGTCGCCGAGCTAAAGCAATTAAATAAATTAGCGTCAGATGCTATTTTTGTCGGGCAAAAGCTGAAAGTAACAAATGAAGGGACAGGCAACAGCGGGGCACCGTCGAATAAGCCAGTCGTGTCCAACCCATCTTTTTCCGTCTCTGGTTTAATTGGAGAAGCAAAAAAGCATCTCAACACTCCGTATGTGTGGGGAGGAGTCGAGCCATCGGGCTTTGACTGCAGCGGCTTCATCTATTATGTCTTTAATAAAGCAGGGAAAAACATTCCAAGGGTAAGTACAGAAGGTTACTACAGCCGCTCTTACTACGTTGATAAACCGCAGGCAGGGGATCTTGTCTTTTTTGCCAATACATATAAAAAAGGAATCTCTCATATGGGCATTTACATCGGAGGCAACCAATTTATTCAAGCCAGCAGTTCGCAGGGTATTACAATTACAAGCCTAGACAATTCATATTTCAAACAACGGTTTGATAGTTTTAAACGATTCTACTAAAGAATAAGAAAGAGGCGGGAATCTCCCGCCTCTTTCTTATTCTTTCAACTCTTTCACCAGCTGCTCCACATCTTCTAGATGCTCATCGATCGTTTCGCTCGTTACGTACACACCGAATGGACTGTTTTTTACGGTTGGTCCTTGCAAGATCCGTTTGGCGATTTTGTCTCCCACGTGAGGATAGAAATGGTGGCCGTCAAAGTAGTTGTCTAGGTCGAGTGTGACTTCATTTGGATACATGAAGTTGTAGACACCGCCAAACACGTCTGTCACATCGCGCAGCCATCGTTCGTAGTCATCCAGCTGTCCTTCCTCAATCATCGTCTGAAACAGCTTAGTTGAGATTGGTGTCGTAAAAATAATAAACTCAACATCTGGGTGCCGCTTTTTGAAAATCGTTAAATACTCTTTGTATCTAGGGTTGTATTGATAGTTTTTTCCGTAAAACTCATCCCGGAACCGTTCAATTTTTTCTTCTGTATTTGCCAGCCGCTCAGCTGCATCCGTTTGTTTAGCGTGCGCAACGTTGTAGCGGTTATAGACACGAAGTTCACTCACTTCATTGTTTTTTGACATTTGAAAGTTCTTCAATGAATATCTAAAAATATCTAACGAAATTAAGTTTCTTGCGCGATAAAAAGGCTGCTGCACTTTTGCCTCGTAGTTTTTCAATGAAACCGCCTGTTCGCTTTCTTGAATGCTGGACTTGAAAAAATCGATGCCGATAATGGCGCGTTTGACTTTTTGTTGATTGTTCTCCTCGGCAAACTGCAAAAAGGTGTCATATTCACGAATCGACATGTTATTCACGGCATAATTGAATGCTTTCATTCCTTTGAAAGCATTCTGATTCACATAGGTTGTCCGGCTGCTGCCAAGAATGATTGTGTCGTAAGAGAAGTCTTGAAAATAAATTCGATTCGTTTTTTGTTCTCGTTCATCCACGGCCAGTTGATGGTCGTTGTATCGATGGTTAAGATCATATGTCCAATAAGGATCTATATAAAAGTTAAAGGCGGCCATTCCACTTAAGATCACAATGACCGGAAGAAAGAAAATCACGATAAATAGCTTTGATTGTCTCATTACGATCCACCCTAAAAGTTAAAGTAAAGAAAAGCTGTCACTTGCTGCAGCTGCATCACAGAATAAAGAAAAAGAATAGCGGCATACAAAGCAACTGTCTTTTTAGGTTTAAATTCGTCTCTCCATTCGATGGAGTTTTTCGTAAACAGAATGATTAGGAATCCGCCGATCATATACAATAATACTTCTAAAAATGGGCTGCCTAAGTTAAAGTTAAACAGTACCGGACTGCCGAGCGGGATATGTAAGGATTCAATCACTTCTTTTGGTAAATAAAAACCGTTCATTCCAGCCATGCTCTTTAACACATGGATGGCGGTTTGGAAGTCGGGAGCACGGAAGAACACCCATGACACATTAACAAAGTTGAAGGTGATAAACCAAGCAATCGGCTTGTTCAGGGCATGTCCCGCTTTTTTCCATGCGCGGGCTATGACACTTGCTGCGCCGTGCATCATTCCCCAGACGATGAAAGTCCAGCCGGCTCCATGCCAAAAGCCGCTGATGAAGAAAATAATCAATATATTGATATACGTCCTAGCCGGCCCTTTCCGGCTGCCGCCAAGAGGGATATAAATATATTGAGTTAAAAAGATATTGAGAGTAATATGCCATCTTCTCCAAAAATCTTGAATATCTACCGCTTTATACGGAGATAAGAAGTTTTTCGGAAGACGGATGTTAAACAACAACCCGGCGCCAATGGCCATATCTGAGTAGCCGCTGAAATCAAAATAAAGCTGAAACGTATAAGCCAGCGCTGTCATCCAGCCGTCTACAAACGTAAGGCTGTCTGCCATCGCGTATCCTTTATTGGCCCAAATCGCGAATGAGTCGGCAACCGCTACTTTTTTAAACAAACCGATGCTGAATATAAGCAGCCCGAGTGCGAAATTGTGCGGGTTCAGCCGGCGATTTTCTTGTTGCCGGAACTGTTTCATCACCTGGCTGTGGTGAACGATCGGCCCGGCAATTAACTGCGGGAAAAATGTGACGAACAAAGAGTAGTCTAAAAAACTGTACCCTTTCGTTTCCTGACGATAGGAATCTACTAAATAACCAATTTGCTGAAATGTATAAAAAGAAATCGCTAAAGGCAACAGCAAGTTTTTTAACATAATAGACTCATGGAATAAAAAATTAATGTTTTCTACAAAAAAATCATAGTATTTAAAGTAGCCGAGCAGGCTGACGTTAAAGACTACACCGATCGTTAAGATCAGCTTTCTTTTAGAAAGGAAAGACTCCTTGCCGAGTGCTGTGCCAATGAGAAAGTTTACAATAAGCGAAGCGAAAATTAAGGGCAAATAGCTCGGGTTCCACCAGCCGTAAAAAAATAAAGAACCTCCGAGAAGCCAAGCTTTAGCCAGCGTGAAATTCCAGTGATTCAACAAGAAGTAACCGAGCAAAACAATCGGAAGAAATAAAAAAATAAATTCAAATGAATTAAAAATCAAGCTGATCTCCTCCACAAACCATCCGAAAATAACGGCGAACTAATCATACTATAATCAATACTCGAACACAATGAAGCGGATTTCCCTGCACTTAAGATATTATATCCATTAGATGAAAATATTTCTTGTTAAAATACGGAGATATGGTAAAATGAAAGTATAGTTTTCTGTTTTGTAATTTGATAATAATGAAGTGGCAACGGTTGGATGGCCCGAAAGCACCTGTTTTTATGAACAGGTGCTTTTTCTTTTTGTAAAAAACACCCAAAAAGGTCTGGGTATTTTGATATAATTGAAATAGTTTAGCAGATAGAGAGGAGTTATACCTATTGTATAAGAACAAAACAGGACCGTTTCTTTTCATATTCGTCCTGCTGCTGGCTTTTCCGGTGGAAAGTTCAGCAAAAACAACGGCGTTAAGCAATGGAGTTAACTGGAAGAACGTGTACACGAAAGTGAACGGAACCTATCAATCCATTGACATCATGGGGATTGATTTAACGAAGAGGGGGCATAGTATTTCTTATTATTTGCCTGCACCATATTATCGCCTGGATCGGGTATCCGCACTGTCTAATCGTAAAATGCCGGCCGGACAGAGGCAGCTGGGAGCGATCAATGCTTCATTTTTCCACTTTGCTTCGAAGGAACCAGCTTATCTGCTTGCTAAAGACAATAAACTGGATAACCTTGGTGCAGTGTCAAATAAACACACCGACTACATGTACGTGCCGGCAGCGTTTGGTGTTATGCGAAATGGCGCAGCCGTGATTGACCGTTTTCAATTACGAATCACGGCTAGTTTTGAAGAAACGGCTTTGCCGATGACAGGATACAATGAGTCGCGTGAAAAGGATGAATTGATTCTGTATACGAGAAGCATGAAATTTAACCATACGAGGACGAATCCATATGGCTATGAAGTCACTGTCAGCGGGCTTGATCAGCCGCTTGACCCAGGAGCCGAGTTTGGCAGGGAAGTGACCGGAAAAGTGTCAGCTATCAGAAAGTATGGAGAACGATCAAGTTCTGCTATTCCGAAAAATGGATTTGTCTTGTCGGCACACGGGGAGAAAACAGAACTTGTGAAACAATTGAGGCTAGGTGACTCCGTTTCTTTAACCATTGATTTAGATGAGAAATGGAAAGACAGCCGCTTCATGCTCGCGAGCGGACCGCTGCTCGTGCAAAAAGGAAAAGTAAATATGACGATGGCAGAAACGAGTCCAAATGCAAAATCAAGAGCACCACGATCAGCTGTTATGGTCGATCAATCCGGAAGAAAAGTGTATTTTGTTACCGTTGACGGCCGCCAAAAAGGCCGTCCAGGAATGACACTGAAAGAATTCGCTCAGTATTTACAAAGTGTTGGAGGCTATCAAGCATTGAACCTAGACGGAGGAGGTTCAACGACGATGGCGGGACGGGCAATCGGCTCAAGCAAATCAAAAGTGCTGAACCGGCCTTCGGATGGACGTGAGCGGGCGGTTTCCGCTATTTTAGAAGTGTTTCAAAGTAAATAAATAGAAATAAAATGAAAAATCCAGCAGGAATTGTATACTGCTGGATTTTTCATCTTAAAATTCTTATAAACTAGCAAATTAGTTGTTTTTCACTTGTACACTCCAGCTTGAAAGATCTGGATGTTCGGCTTTTAAAAGTTCTTTCGGGAAAATAAAGGACCACGGCTTCGTTGTGTTGGCCTTTATTTCTAAGCTCCCAATGTTAAACTGCCCTTCCGCTATGATTTCTTTCTGGCTATCGAGTACTTGCAATGGAAGCTTCTCAATGTTGATGTTGCGGGTATAGCCGTTACGGATCAAAATCGTGACATGAAATTTGCCGTCTTCCGCTGCTTTTGCCTGCAGCCCAGTGAAATTTAATTCATTTTTGCCAGGAGCACCAAGCTGTTTGACGAGCTGCTGCAGTTTTTCTTTTTCTTCGGCTGGCAAGGATTCTTCCCATGAATCAGCTAAATCCAATTGATGTTCTTTGGATGTTAAATCAAAGGCGAGCGTCCAATTTTCTTTGCCCAGCTCTACTTGTTGTTCAACAGAAGCTGCTGGAAAAATGAATGTCCATGGCCGGCTGCTTTTGGCAGGGATTTCTCCCACTTCGGCTAGATTAAAGTCGTGTCTTGCTTTGACTTGGTTTTCCTCATTGATTAACAAGAGGGAGACGTCACCTAATTGGATGCCTTTATCGACGGAATTACGGACGAAGGCAGAAACAGCGAGCCCCTCTGGCTGTTCATCCCATTCAATGCCTGATAGGGACAGCTGATTTGCTTTTAAAGGCGACAGTTCATTGTTTAGAAAGCGCAGAACGTACATTTGCTCTTTTGGGATGTTGGCCGACGGATGAAGGGAAAGTTCTGTTTCTACTTCTTCCGCTGATTCGGCTGTTTCGCCGTCTGTTAATTCGCTTGAAGCAATAGCACTTTCACGGCCGTCGTTTTTCAATTGATTTATATCGTTTTTTTTCTTTTTAAAAAATGAGAACATCATAATATCTCCTTAGTATTTAATTCTTTGACGATCTGTCCAAATTGAGCGGCGATCTCTTTTTGGAGCTGATGATGCATGTCTGTAAACAGCTGCAGCCCTTCGCGTGCATAAATTCTCATCGGGTCTTCCTGCTGATAATAGCGGAGGCCGATTCCTTCTTTCAAGCGGGTCATATTTTCTAAATGCTCCACCCAGAGGCGATCGATGACAGAAAGAATGATTCGTTTAATGTATTCATCCCATTCTGGCTGATACTCCGCTGTCAGTTCCTCAACATAAGCGGAAACAGCCTGCTGAACAATGGCATCGATTTCTTTTCTTCCCATGGCTTCTTCAGGCAGATGCACAGGGCGGCCGCCGAGAAGAGCGCTGATATTTCCGGCAAGCTGGTCGACCAGCCATTCATCTGGAGACTCGTCTTCGGGACATAAACGATCAATCTCATCGTGCACCGCTTCTTGCAGCATAGCAAGGAATCGGTCGAAATGTTTGTCGGAGTCAACCGCTTTATTACGAAGGCTAAAAATAATTCCGCGCTGCTCGTTAATGACGTCATCGAGCTTTAAGTTGTATTCTCTCATGGAGAAGTTAGCCCCTTCGACAATACGCTGGACACGATCAACGAATTCCTGCATTTTTTTATTTGTTACGATTCCGTGTTCATCTGTTTGCAGCTTCTTTGCGAGCTTTTCCAGCTCCTCTTTGGCGAAGCGGCGGAACATCGTGTCTTCCAGTGAAATGAAGAACTGGCTGGCTCCCGGATCTCCCTGCCGTCCGGAGCGGCCTTTCAGCTGATTATCCACCCGGCGGCTCTCATGCCGTTCTGTGCCTAACACGAAGAGTCCGCCAAGTTCCGCCACGCCATCTCCTAACAGAATATCTGTTCCGCGGCCCGCCATATTGGTCGCAATGGTAATATGATTTCTTTGACCTGATCTGGAAATTAACTCAACTTCTTGTTCCACACTTTTTGCATTCAGCAGTTCAAAGGATAGGCCAGCTTCTTGGAAATGTTTCGCGATTTTTTCGGATTGCAGAATGGAAGTTGTACCAACGAGAACCGGCTGGCCCGTTGTGTGTCGTTTTTTTACTTCTTCTGTTACAGCATTATATTTAGCTTCTTCCGTAGCGTAAATGTTGTCTGGCATATCTACGCGCTGTTTTGGTCGATTCGTTGGAATTTGGATGACTTGCATGTTATATACTTGCTGGAATTCTTTCTCTTCTGTTTTCGCTGTACCGGTCATCCCTGAAAGGTGAGGATACATGCGGAAATAATTTTGAATCGTGATGGAGGCTTGTGTTTTATTTTCATCTGTAATTTCTAGCTTTTCCTTCGCTTCAAGGGCTTGGTGCAGACCATCACTTAATGTTCGTCCTTCCATCGTCCGGCCAGTGAACATATCAACAAGCAGAATTTTGCCGTCTTTTACGATGTAATCAACGTCGCGCTCAAACATGACATGGGCGCGTACAGCTTGGATCATGTAGTGGTAGAGCGTTTGATGTTCCAGTTCATATAGATTGTCGATTCCAAAGGCTTTTTCCACTTTTTCAATGCCCTGCTCAGTTAAGCTGACCGCTTTTGTTTCGTCATCCATATGATAATCTTCATCTTTCACGAAGCGGCTGGCAACGCGGGCGCCGATGACGTGAAGATCGGCGCTTGCAGGCATTTTGCCGGCAATGATGAGCGGTGTTTTTGCTTCATCAATTAAGACGCTGTCCACTTCGTCAATGATGGCAAAATGATATGGACGCTGAACGCGCTGGCTCGGATGCCACACCATGTTGTCGCGCAGATAATCAAAGCCGAACTCGGTGCCGACGCCATATGTAATATCAGCCTGGTAAGCTTTTTGTTTTTGCTCAGGGTCCATAAGCGGCAAATTAAGGCCGACTGTCAGTCCTAGAAATTCATGAAGAGGACCGATGATTTCCCGGTCACGGCTTGCCAGGTAGTCGTTCACTGTAATGACGTGTACGCCTTTTCCTTCTAAAGCCCGCAAATAGCTTGGCAAAGAAGCGACGAGTGTTTTTCCTTCTCCAGTGGCCATTTCAGCAATATTCGCTTCTGTCAGCACGAGACCGCCGATCAGCTGCACATCATAGTGTCGCATGCCAAGTACGCGTTTAGACGCTTCCCGTACAACTGCAAAAGCTTCTGCCTTAATATCATCAATGGTTTCGCCGTTTGCCAGTCTTTCTTTAAACGTGTCAGTCATTTGGGTTAATTCTTCATCTGACAGCTTTTCAAAACCGGCTTCCAGCTCATTGATTTGGTTGACTATTTTATAATATTTTTTCAAACGCTGATCGTTCGAGTCACTCAGCTTTTTAAAAAACGAAATCATGTATTTTTACGCTCCCTTGGAGAAATTTCAAACTAAATAAGGTTTATAAAAGGCAAATCATTATTTTATTTTATCAAAAGAAGAATCGAATGACTAATATATGTGGGAGATTGTCAAAATAAAGAAAAAAATGGTGTGAATGCAACGGGAAACGGGTAGTTGAAAAGTCAGAAGAAAGAGAAAATGGAAAAGTTATGGTCTTTTTATATGTTTTCTATGGAAGTTATTTTGAATTGCCATTATAATGTTGAAAGGAATTTCATTTATGAGAGAACATAAAAATAAGCGGATGAAAGCCGTTTAATAGATCAAGCTTTTCTGGATCACTTGTTTGTTTATATTTGAAGGAGGTACTCCATGGTTTCCCTTGCTTTTGTGATTTGTATGTTAGCATCGCTTGCCATCACACCTCTTGTTAAGAAGCTGGCGGTTGCTGTTGGTGCGGTCGATAAACCGAATTACCGTAAAGTCCACGAAAGCATTATGCCCCGCATGGGAGGGCTGGCTATCTTTATCAGCTTTATGCTCGGCCTGCTCGTGCTGCAGCCGCAGTCTCCCTTTAACTTAGCGATCGTTATCGGCGGCGTGATCATTATTGTCACAGGTGTACTCGACGACCGATTTGAATTATCAGCAAAAGTGAAGCTTGGCGGACAGCTGCTGGCGGCTCTTGTCGTTGTACTGTATGGCGGCATCAAAATGGAATTTATTACATTGCCATTTGGCGGCGTAATGGAATTTGGCTTTCTTAGTATTCCACTGACGATCATTTGGATTGTTGGAATTACAAATGCGATTAACCTGATTGACGGCCTAGATGGGCTTGCAGCGGGAGTGTCGTCCATTGCTTTATTGACAATCAGTTTGATGGCCTATATGAAGGGCGATATATATGTAATGAGTATGGCGCTGCTCGTTTTAGGCAGTACGCTCGGTTTTTTACATTACAACTTTCACCCGGCTAAAATTTTCATGGGAGATACGGGTGCATTGTTTCTAGGGTATATCATTGCCGTGCTTTCTCTGCTTGGATTTAAAAACGTTACAGTTATTTCGTTAATTATTCCAGTTATTATTCTCGGTGTGCCGATTTCTGATACACTCTTTGCGATCATTAGAAGAAAGGTGAATAAGCAGCCTTTATCGGCTCCAGATAAGTCGCATCTTCATCATTGTCTGCTGCGCAGGGGATATACACACAAACAAACCGTGTTCCTCATTTATGCGATTGCCTCCATGTTCGGACTGGCGGCCATTATTTTTTCGATGGCTACGATCTGGGGAGCATTTATCATTATCGCCGTACTAGTCATCGCTATCGAGTTGTTCGTTGAAAGCATTGGCCTTGTCAGCGTCAACTATAAACCGCTCCTTAACTTCATGCGCATTCGTATCAAAAAAGAATTAAATAGATGAAAAAAAGCTGCCTGTTCACTTGGCAGCTTTTTTTCATCTATTTAGAGGAGAGGCAGCCTAAAAAAGCGCTGCTCAAGAAGTTTCTTGTTTTTTCCGCTAATTGAGTGGCCATTTATGCGAAATATTAAAAGAGCAGTCTAATACCAATCATTGGCCGACTGGTTAGACCGCTCTTTTCTCAATGGATTAATCCAGCCCAAGGTGCCGGGAGAGTTTGCGTTTCACGACTTCAAGTTCTTCGTCGTCGAGGCGATAAATGTAAGCGCCGTTGGACATTTTATCATCTTCGCCTTTTAATGTAATCGTTTCAAATTCCATGCTTCCTGATTTGCTGTAATTAATTAACGATTTCATATCGCTGAATGTCATGTTGGTTCTCATGTTTGAGCCGACAGCTTCCAGAATTTCATCATACTTTGTAATGGAGTTGAGAGAAGTTGCCTTTTTGACAATCGTCTGTAATAGCTCCTGCTGGCGTTTTCCACGCTCAATGTCGCTGTCATAATGTCTCGTCCGTGCCAAGGCTAATGCTTCTTCGCCATTTAAATGCTGAAGGCCGGGCTCCAGCTGAATGGCATTATGCTGATCATTTGAATCCTTTTCAGACAATTTATACGGAACATCAAACTTAATGCCGCCTAATGCGTCTACAACGTCCATAAATGCGTAGAAATTCATGCGGACATAATAATCAACGGGAATGTCCAACAACTCTTCTACGGTATCGATCGTCGCTTTTGGCCCGCCGAAGGCATGCGCGTGGTTAATTTTTGTTTTATAGTCAACTGCAGGAATATACGCATAAGAATCGCGTGGAATACTAAGTAATTTAATGGATTTATCTTTGACATTTAAAGTAGCCAGCATCAAAGCGTCCGAGCGTGTCTTATCTTCTTTCGTACGTACATCGCTTTCATCAATTCCGATAAACAAAATGGAAATATTGTCTTTCAGGGGATGAACTTTCGCATCCCGTAAAGCCGACTTTGTGCGGCCGTCATCCATATAAGAACCGGTGAAAATGGTTTCTGCTTTTTTATATAAAAATGCACCGTAGCCGGCAGCTGTAAATGTGAGAAACACAATAGGCAATAAGATGAAAAACGCGATGCGCCGCTTGCGTCTCTGCCTTTTTCGTCTTTGCATACGCTGTCTATCTGATGACATATAATTTATCTCCTTCAACGAATGATGCGGCAAGGATCAACTAGTCAAATAGTTGGGTTTTCCAAGGACCAACCTTCATTTTACTATGAAATACACTAAGCGTAAATTTAATTTTTCGAGTATATTCAAAAAAATTTACGATGATTTGACAATGTTCTCCTTGTACAGAAGAGCGCCTTCTTTTATAACAGCTTGTCCATTTGTCAACTCTGTCATCCAAGCCGCAAAGGCATCCTTTTGGTTTTCTTCAACAAATGTCTCCACCATTACATTCTCCAGGTAATGAATGTCTTTGAGTTCATAAACAGAAGAGCGCAGTTCATTCTCTACTTTACCGAGCCACGTATAGTCAATAACGGTTTCCATGATTTGCATGAGCCGGCGTTCGACCACTTGTGCTGCGTTGATTCCTTCCGAAGCGGACTTTCCGTAGGCACGAATTAAACCGCCCGTCCCAAGCTTAATTCCTCCAAAATAGCGGGTAACGACAATGACCGTGTCTTTTAAATCTCGCTTTTTTAATACTTCAAGGATAGGCAAGCCAGCTGTTCCGCTCGGCTCACCGTCATCGTTCGCTTTCTGGATATGATTCTTTTCGCCGATCATATAGGCGGAGCAATTATGGGTAGCGTTCCAGTTTTTTTTCTTAATATCATGAATGAATTGTTGAGCTTCTTCCTCTGTTTCGACACGGTTCACGTAAGCAATAAAACGGGATTTCTGAATGGTAATTTCTTCTTCACCATAGCCTTTGACGGTATAATAATGAGGCAGCATGATTGATTCCTCCAATAAATAATTTAAACATTACAGACTGTGGACAGGTGGTTTCACCTAGCCTGGATATGACTAAAATCTGAAATAATAGGTTTAATTCGCGTGAAATTGGGTACTAATCATTCTTATGATATACAAAAACAAAGGAAGAGCAAAGCGAGAAGGCAGACAAAGTCTAATTAAATACTCCCAGTCTGATTGAAAACGTTTGCCTTTCGAGGTGCGAAACTTGCTGAGGAGCGCCGCAGGCAGGCGGACAATGAAGAAAGCAGGCATTGTCAATAAGCGATATAGTCCTTTGTGCACATAAAGAAATCTTTTTAACGCAATAGTAATTAAACTTTAATGTATGGGAAATTTAGTCGTGATATAATGAGTGCATCCTCAATATTGTGTGTTTGCTGGGGAATTGAGGTGGGATAGTACATACGATCTCTTAAAGCGCGGGGCAATGTACGAAACTTAGGTCGTTATGACCTAAAGAGAAAGCGCTGTTTTTATTTTTAAGGGTCTTTAGAAGGGATTTTACGTAAGATTCTATCCTCATATAGTTATACAGATCACAAAAAGGTAAAATAGGGATATCGAGGAAGGGATAACCTGATGGCTGCTAAAAACACGAGTACATCACTTTTAGATACAATTTTAAAGAAAATGATTGTAACGGTAGATCAAAGCAAGGGAGAATTATTCGCCATTGCTGAACAAAGCAGACAAGACTATGAAGACCTACTCGGTGAACTTGAGCAAGTACGTACTGAAGTACATGCGTTAATTGACGAGCAGGATGATTTAGAAAACAAAGTCAGGCTGGCAAGAAATCGTCTGTCGAAAGTGAGCAAGAATTTTCATACATATTCTGAAGAAGCGATTCGTGAGACATATGAAAAGGCTCATGACCTGCAAATGAAGCTGCTCGTTTCGAGGCAAAAAGAAAAGCAGCTTGTTGACAAAAGAAATGACTTGGAACGGCGTTTGTCTGTCGTTGAGTCTACGATCGAGCGGGCGGAACACCTCGTTTCCCAAGTATCCGTTGTTTTGAATTATTTGACACAAGATATGAAGCAAATTGGTGAGGCATTAGAAGATGCCTGTTTGAAGCAGGAATTTGGTCTGCAGATTATGGAAGCTCAGGAAGAGGAGCGAAAGCGGTTATCTCGTGAAATACATGATGGTCCGGCGCAGATGATGGCTAATGTACTGCTCAGGTCTGATTTAATTGAACGATTGTACAGAGAGAGAGGCGTGGAAGAAGCGTTCAAAGAAATCCGCAGCCTCAAACAAATGGTTCGCTCGGCTCTGTATGAAGTCCGTCGGATTATTTATGACTTGCGCCCAATGGCTCTTGACGATCTCGGTCTTGTTCCGACGTTAAAAAAATATTTACTAACGATAGAAGAGCACGTTCAATCATTGAAAAAAACAACGAAGATTCACTTTAAAAATATGGGGAGTGAAAGGCGGCTCCCATCGAAACTGGAAGTTGCCTTATTCCGTTTGATTCAGGAATCCGTACAAAATGCACTGAAACATTCAGAAGCAACCGAAATTGCAGTCAAGTTAGAAATAAAAGAACATCAAGTACTAGTCGTTATTAAAGATAATGGCCGTGGATTTGATGTAAGAGAGAAAAAAACAAGTTCATTTGGCATCATGGGGATGAAGGAACGCCTTGAATTACTGGAGGGAGACCTATCCATTCACTCAAAGCCAGATGAAGGAACGCTCGTTGTGATCCGCGTTCCTATTGTAGAGTAGAGGTTGAATTAAGGGAGGAAGAATCCAATGACAACGAAAATCGTTATTATTGATGATCATCAATTATTCCGTGAAGGGGTTAAGCGAATTTTAGAATTTGAAGAATCATTTGAAGTGTTAGCTGAAGGGGATGACGGCAAAGAAGCTGTTGGGCTGATCGAGACGTACCATCCTGATGTCGTGTTAATGGATATTAACATGCCGGAAGTGAATGGAGTGGAAGCGACACGCGGACTTGTAGAAAAGTTTCCAGATACGAAAGTGATCATCCTTTCCATTCACGATGATGAAAATTACGTCACACATGCCTTGAAATCTGGGGCGATGGGCTATCTATTAAAAGAAATGGATGCAGACGCACTCATCGAAGCAGTGAAAGTTGTGTCTGACGGCGGCTCTTATTTGCATCCGCGCGTGACGCATAACTTGATTTCTGATTATCGCCGCCTTGCTAATGATGAAGGTAAAGGAAAAGGTTTCCAGCAAACAGAAGTGCGCCGTCCGCTGCATTTGCTTACGCGCCGTGAATGTGAAGTACTTCAGCTGCTTGCAGATGGAAAAAGCAACCGTGCGATTGGCGAAGCATTGTATATAAGTGAAAAAACAGTGAAAAACCACGTCAGCAATATTTTACAAAAAATGAACGTGAACGACCGGACACAAGCAGTCGTCACTGCGATTAAAAAAGGCTGGGTGGAAGTGCGATAATTTTTTAGCGGCAGGTTTCGTACCTGCCGCTTTTTGCGGAGTGGAGCTGATTTGCCTGTAATGTGCCTATGTCCGACCGAAAGTTTCCCTTTTCCACCCGTAAATGGCCGAAAGCGCCCGCAAATGAAAAGGAACCGACGATATTTGACGGGAAGTCGCCTGCAAGTTGATGATGTTTGTTAACGAACGGCATAGTTGAGAATAGAAGGGATTTTGACATACAATAAGGCAGAAAGGACGTGAAGCGGTTGAAAAGACAAGCAATGGGACTTGTTTTGCTGGCGGGACTTTTGATCGCCGGCTGCAGCGATAAGGAAGAGACGAAAGAGAAAGCGGAGGCACCACAAACAACAAGCGAAACGAAGCCGGCAGTGGATGGATCCAAAGAGACAGGGGAGAATCGCGTCACTCAGCCTATTGAAGAAGCGAAGAATCTTCCTCCGGAAGAGAAAGAGGCATTAATGAAGACGCTCGCCCGGCATGTCGATGCATTTAATGCAAAGGACCTCGATGCCTATATGAGCACCATATCCAAACATACAGAACGTAATTATGAAGAAGAGCGGTTATATGTAAAAAAAGTGTTTGACACCTTTGAAGCGAAAATGGAGCCGCAGCATACCGTTATTATTAAATACGATGAAGAGAAAAAAGAAGCGTATATGTTTATTGTCATGAAGTCCATAACGAAGGATTTGCAGACAGGAAAAGAAATAGAAGAAACAACGCGTCAAGTAATGAAATTAAATAAAGAAGAAGACGGCTGGAAACAAACCGCTTTATCCGCCATGAAATAGTCTAAAAGGGACCGGATAACTATGATATACTAATAGAAGAATATAGAAAAAATCCATCTTAGATATTTTCATCTTAACCCAAATAGAAGTTAGTTTTTCATAAAGGAGCGATTGTCATGACTGAAAAGCAGCAAATGAACGTGGAAAGTTTTAATTTGGATCATACGAAAGTAAAGGCGCCCTATATTCGGCTTGCTGGTACGAAAGAAGGATTGAATGGTGATAAGATCTTCAAATACGACCTGCGTTTTTCTCAGCCAAATAAAGAGCATATGGACATGCCTGCGATTCATTCCCTTGAGCATATGATGGCGGAGTTTAGCCGCAATCATTCTGATAAAATTGTAGACATTAGCCCGATGGGATGCCAGACTGGCTACTATCTATCTGTCATTAATCATGAAGACTACGATGATATTTTACGAATTATCGAAGCAACACTGAAAGACGTACTAGAAGCAACAGAAGTGCCAGCCTGCAATGAAGTGCAGTGCGGATGGGCAGCGAGCCACAGTCTTGAAGGAGCGAAAGAACTGGCCCGTTATATGCTGTCAAAACGCCAAGAGTGGACAGAAGTATTTTAAGTAGAAAAGCGCAGAGCGCCTGCTTATCGGCGACAAGCACAAGACAAGCCGTCTAGAAGGTTGTTCTTTCACCTTCTAGGCGGAATGACTTGTGACCTCGAGCCGATGGCGCTCGGAGCTGGACAAAGAAAAGCGCAGAGCGCCTGCTTATCGGCGACAAGCACAAGACAAGCCGTCTAGAAGGTTGTTCTTTCACCTTCTGGGCGGAATGGCTTGTGACCTCGAGCCGAAGGTGGAGAAATGCGGCACTTTATCATGGAACCTATAACCGAGAAACCAGCGATAAGCCATATTCGTTTCCACTTCTTCAATCGTCTTCCGCATAGAGCAGATGCCAAATGTATATTGGATGAATGTCAGTTTAATTAAAGTAACAGGATCAATGCTTGGGCGGCCTACTTCCTAGTACAATTCTTCCACTAAGTCATAAATAAAAGAGAAATCAATGGTTGCCTCCATTTTACGAACCAGATGATTCTCTGGTACAAGCTGGTCTAGAGCGATCATTTCTAATTGGTCCCGTTGGATTGGATTATTTTTCGGAAGCATCTTCATCCCCTCAAGCATTTTATCTATTTATTTTAAAACAGTCATTATTGTACGGCTACCCTAACTTTGTAAACCCTGTTGATTGGAATGGAAGGCACGAAGACTCCTGCGGGATTAGCGGGATAGGTGAGACCCCGCAGGAGCGTTCGCGACGAGGAGGCTCACCGCCCGCCCCGCGGAAAGCGAAGTGCCTGGAATAGAAATCAACAGCCCTCATCCACAAGCAAAATAAAAAAGACTGCAGGCAAATCTCGATTTTCATCGAGTTTGTCTATAGCCTGGGTCGTTAAAAACGACTTTTTAGGGTCAGTCTTTTTTTTGTTTTTTGACAAAATTCAAATGATTATTTTTCACTGATTTGATTGGAGTGGAAGGTGCGAAGGTTCCTGCGGGGAAAGCGAAGCGCCTGAAACAGAAATCAACAGACAAGTGTAAAGAACCATACAAAAGAGAGGGTGTCCCTAAAAGTTATACCTTTGGGACATCCTCTCTTTATTTTATGATTCGTCAACTGGGACGAAATATTGGTCTTTGCGATATACGGTGGCTTCCATCGTTGCTAAGAGGTTTCCTTCGCTTTCAACGGTGATCCGGTACCAGGCGATTCGCCGGGTTTTCTTTTCTTCCGCTGCGGACGCCGTTAGAAGAGCTCCTTTACGGCCGGGGGCCATAAAGTTCATGTTTGTGGATAAGCCGACGGATGTTTTGCCGTAAGAGTTGCTCGCTGCTGCGAATACGTAATCAGCGATAGCGAACATGACGGCGCCGTGCACAGTTCCGTGGGCATTTAACATGTGGTCTTCGATTTGGAGCTCAGCAGAAGCCGTTCCTTTACCAAGCTTTGTTAACTGGATGCCCAAATGATTCGCATAGGGCTCTTGTTTCAGTGTTTCAAAGATTTGTTCGTAGTGTGTATCGTGGACTTCGAGTTCGTCTATTTGTTTCGTCAATTCAATCACCTTTCCTTAATGGTCTTGTGCTGAGCTGATGCCATGGCCTGTGTTAGACTTAAACAGCACTTCTGCGAACATGTCTTCATTGGCTTTTTCACGGGACAGAATCGTTCCTAAATAAGCGCCAAGGAAGCCGAGTGGAACCGTGAAGATCGTTGGATTAGCCATAGTGAAAATAGGATCACCCGTAAAGATAGCTGCTCCCGGTACAGGATTCCATACGTTCGGGCTCAAAAGAACGAGAACGACAGAGCTCACGAGGCCGAATAACATACCAGTAATTGCACCTGCGGCGTTAAAGCGCTTCCAATAAATCGTACATAGAATAACCGGTAAGTTTGCACTTGCTGCAATACCGAGTGCGAGAACAGACAAGAAAGCGACATTTAACGTTTGCGCAAAAATGGCCAGCAAGATCGAAACGACAGCAACGGCGATCGAAGCAACGCGGGCTACAAGCACTTGCTCTTTTTCTGTCATGTTGCCGCCTTTAATAATTTGGCCGTAAATATCATGGGCAAAAGCAGAAGCGGATGTTAATACGAGCCCTGAAACAACAGCGAGAATCGTTGCAAAAGCGACGGCAGAAACGAAAGCGAATAAAAACTCGCCGCCAGCTATTTGAGCAAGCAACGGTGCGGCCATATTGCCAGCCGGGTTTGCTGCGACAATGTTCTCAAAGCCGACAAATGCAGCTGCGCCGAAACCGAGGAAAATCGTCATAATGAAAAAGGCACCGATAAACCAAGTGGAATATACGACAGATTTCCGGGCAGTTGCTGCATCCTTTACTGTGAAGAAACGGACAAGCAAATGCGGCAGTCCGGCAGCTCCAAGAACGAGTGACATATTGAATGAAATCATATCAAGCGCATCTGTGTACTTATTTCCTGGATGAAGGAACATATCGCCAAGCGGAGTCACTGTTTTCACATGTTCGAACATATAAGTGACGCTGAAATTAAATTTAGCAAAAACAATAAACGTTAAAATAAATGATCCGCCAAGAAGCAGCACGGCTTTCGTGATTTGTACCCAGCTCGTAGCCGTCATGCCTCCGAAAATAACGTAGATCGTCATGAGAATGCCAACAATAAGAACCGACAGCCAATAATCGATGCCGAGAAGAAGCTTAATTAATCCTCCTGCTCCGACAAGCTGGGCAATCATGTAAAAGATCGAAATGACAAGCGTGTTGATTGCTGCCATTCCCCGCACTTTCTTTGAATTAAATCGGGCTGTAATCATATCAGCAAGCGTATATTTCCCTAAATTACGCAATGGCTCTGACACGAGAAATAGTAAGAATAAGAAGGCGACAAGGTTGCCGATACTCATGTAAAATCCATCAAAACCGACTAAAGCAATCGCGCCTGTAATGCCAAGGAAGGAAGCGGCAGACATAAAGTCACCGGCGACAGCTAGTCCATTTTGCCACGCGGTTAATCCGCCACCAGCTGTATAGAAGTCACTTGCACTTTTTGTTTTTTTAGACGAAAGATAGGTGATGCCGAGGGTCAAGAAGATGATTCCTAGAAATAAAGCTAATGATAGTATGCTCATACATCTAATTCCTCCTTGTTTTCGGTTAAAATTGATGCGGCTAGAGCATCATAGCCTTGTGCTTTTTTAATATAAACGATTCCAGCAATCCAAACGACGATAAATTGTGCCAGCGCGTACACCCAGGCCCACGTAAGTCCAGCGAATGCATCCGCTTTCAAAATATCTGTATAAGCAGCCAAGATTGGCAGCATAAAGTAAAACACAAGGAAGAAGATCGTCATCGGAACAATAAATGATTTCTTTTTCTTTATGAGCTTTTGAAAGTCGGCTTGTTGTACTAATTGTGTATAGTCTGGCTTGTTTGGAAGGGCTGCTGAAGACATATGATCTTTTTGAGGTAAAGCACCCATTTAAATAACCCCTTTCTCCATAGAAGATATATAATGAAATGGATCTTGCTGTGATTCTCTGCTACTGTATTTGAGTAAAATAAATGAGAGTAAAGCGGCATTCCTCCTTTGGTTTTTGTTAGTTTATAACAGAAAAACAGACAAACGATTTAAAAACGACATGAATGAAAGCGCTTATAAATCTTGAAATCAAAATACCATACCCTTCTCCATGTGTAAATCTAAAATTCTAATATTTCAGTAAAATAATTCGATATCTTTTTTTGAAAGCTATGAAAAATGGAAACGGTAACAAAACTGAATGGAAAGAATATAAGAACGAAAATTTCAAATATGAATTTTCAGAAATTATTATTGACAAACTAGCTATCGGAATTTTAATATTTAGTTATATTACTAATATTTAAAGTTTCGTATGAAAAGTGTTATGTGAATTTTATTAGAAAAGTTCTCGCGAACATCAAGGTTATATATTATGTAATGGAGGGGTACACATGTATAATCCACAAATTGAATCAATGGCGCGTTCCGAAATGGAAGCTTTGCAGCTTGAATGCCTTCAAACAACAGCAAGAAGAGTGTACGAAAATGTGGAATGTTATAAGAAAAAGTTTGAAGAGCTGGGTATCACTCCAGAAGACATCAAAAGTTTAGATGATATAAGAAAACTTCCTTTCACGAAAAAACAAGATTTACGAGATAACTATCCATTCGGTTTATTTGCGGTACCGCAAGAAGATGTCGTTCGTATTCATGGATCTTCCGGTACAAGTGGAAAACCGACGGTAGTTGGTTATACCGAAAATGATATTAAAGTATGGGGCGAAGTCGTTGCCCGTGCGATTGTAGCGGCAGGCGGGAAAAAGTCAGATATTTTCCACAATGCTTACGGATACGGATTATTTACTGGCGGTCTTGGCTTGCATTACGGTGCAGAAACGCTTGGAGCAGCAGTTGTTCCTATTTCTGGCGGTAACACTGAAAGACAAATTACAATTATTGAAGACTTTAAGCCCAGAGGTATTTGCGGAACACCGTCTTATATTTTAAACATTGCTGAGAAAATGCAGGAAATGGGGAAAGATCCAAGAGATACAGCGATTGAGTACGGTATCTTTGGTGCAGAGCCATGGTCTGAAGAAATGCGTGCGAAGTTAGAGGAAACATTTAATTTGAAAGCGGTTGATATTTACGGACTAAGCGAAATTATGGGGCCTGGTGTATCGATCGAGTGTCACGAAGCACAGGATGGGCTGCATGTTCAAGAAGATCATTTCTACCTTGAAGTTCTTGACCCGAAAACGCAAGAGCCAGTGGCTGAAGGCGAAGTCGGTGAACTTGTGTTTACAAGCTTGACGAAGGAAGCGTTTCCAGTTATTCGATATCGTACAGGCGATCTTGCCTCTATTACGAGAGAAAAATGTAAGTGCGGACGGACGACGGTTAGAATGTCCAGAGTCAAAGGACGTACAGATGATATGATCATCATTCGCGGAGTGAACGTTTTCCCATCTGAAATCGAGCGCGTGCTTCTGCAAATTGAAGGACTTGCGCCGAACTACCAAATCCATCTAGTAAGAAAAGGTACGATGGACGGCGTAGAACTTCATGTAGAAGTAGAAAGCAAACTATATGAAGAAATCGCAGGAGACTTTGCTCATGCCCGCGTGCAGCAGATGAAAAAAGAGATTCAGCATTTGATGAAATCAACATGCTTAGTAACAATGCATATCGTCTTCAATGTGCCTAAAGCGATTCCAAGATCAGAAGGAAAGGCGATTCGTGTAGTTGACCTTAGAAATTCTGATAAAGTCGAGGTATAATAAAGGAATCACTTACATTGAAGGAGGAAATACAGAATGTCTAGTAATCAGGAAATCTTTGACGTAACTATTATCGGGGGAGGCCCAGTCGGGTTATTTACCGCATTTTACGCGGGGATGCGACAAATGTCGTGCAAAATTATCGAAAGCCTTCCGCAGCTCGGAGGACAGCTTTCTGCACTGTACCCTGAAAAATATATTTACGACGTAGCCGGCTTTCCGAAAGTGAGAGCGCAGGAACTCATAGATAATTTAAAAGAGCAAATGAATCAATTCAATCCGACGATTTGTCTTGAAGAAGCGGTACAAGAAGTAGAAAAGCAGGCCGATGGCGTGTTTAAGTTAACGACAAACGCCGGCGAACACTATACGAAAACAATCATTATTACAGCAGGAAACGGTGCGTTCCAGCCGAGAAAACTTGAGCTTGAAGGGTCAGAGAAATACGAAGGCAAAAACCTTCACTATTTCATTAACGACTTAAACCAATTTGCCGGCAAAAAAGTACAAGTATTCGGCGGCGGCGACTCTGCTGTAGACTGGGCGCTTATGCTGGAGCCGATTGCTGAAAAAGTAACGATCGCCCACCGCCGCGACAAATTCCGTGCGCATGAGCATAGTGTCGAAACGATGGAAAACTCGTCTGTTAACATTATGACACCGTACGTGCCGACTGAATTAATCGGTGAAGAGCGGATTGAACAAGTGGTCCTTGAAGAAGTAAAAGGCACGAACAAAGAAGTGATCGACGTAGATGATGTTGTCGTAACATACGGTTTCGTTTCTTCTCTTGGCCCAATCAAGGACTGGGGTCTTGAAATCGAGAAAAACAGCATCGTCGTGAACTCCCGCATGGAAACAAATATCGAAGGCATTTATGCAGCCGGCGATATTTGTACGTATGAAGGAAAAGTAAAATTAATTGCGAGCGGTTTTGGTGAAGCACCAACGGCGATCAGCAACGCGAAAGTATATATTGATCCAAAATCAAAAGTACAGCCGCTTCACAGCACATCCATTATGGGATAATCGGAGCGGTGAAATAATCGCATACACGAATAATGTTTAAAGGAGGAAACAACATCATGGCAACATATACGATTGTCGATAAAGAGACGTGCATTGCCTGCGGAGCTTGCGGTGCCAGTGCACCAGACATTTTTGATTATGATGATGAAGGTCTTTCCTATGTGATCCTTGACGATAACGAGGGGACAGCCCAAGTTCCTGACGATTTGATTGATGACTTAGAAGATGCGGCAGACGGCTGCCCGACTGAGTCGATTAAAATAGCTCAACAGCCATTCTGTGTTGAACAAGTCTAAAGTTGATTTTTATATCATATGATACTTATATAAACGCCTATCGATAAGATAGGCGTTTATATGTGTGTGTAGAAAGTGGATCCCGACATGAAAGCGTTTAAATATCCCGAAAAAATTTTAAAAAATTATCAGAATATATTTGCATTATGTATAACAATAAATTATAATTACGTTATAAAAACGTTATATGAAATTAATGAAATTTCAAATATAGAACTGAGGGGGAGCACGCAATGTCTAATCTAGCAATGATGACTGAAGAAGAAAAATTGGAACAATTTATGCAGCGTATCGAGGCAGGAGACAAAATCGAAGCAGATGATTGGATGCCTGAAGAATACCGCGTGGCGCTTATTAAATTAATTTCTATGCATGGAATCAGCGAAATAATGGGAGCGCTTCCGGAAAAAGAATGGGTGCCTAAAGCTCCTTCCCTTAAAAGAAAGCTTGGCATCATGGCGAAAGTCCAGGACGAGATGGGACACGGACAGCTTCTGCTTCGTGTGGCGGAAGATTTATTAAAGCCATACGGCAAAAACCGCGGCGACTTAATGCAAGACTTATTTAATGGCGATTTGAAATTCCACAACGTCTTCCATATGGATACAAAAACATGGGGAGATGCAGGATTGATCGGCTGGCTCGTAGACGGTGCCGCTATTATCACTCAAACAAACATGCTTGGCGCTTCTTACGGTCCATACGCAAGAGCACTTCAGCGTATCTGTGCAGAGGAAGTATTCCACGCTCAGCATGGGGAATCGATCATCATGGCGCTTGCAGAAGGTACAGAAGAACAAAGAGCAATGATTCAAGATGCATTAAACCGCTGGTGGGATGCACTTCTTATGTTCTTTGGCCCAGCGAGCAAAGCAACAACAGGCGCTTCTAAACAAGATGTAACAATTAAATATAAAATCCGTACAAAAACAAACGAAGAATTAAGACAAGACTTCTTTAATAAATATATCCCGCGTATCTTATCACTTGGATTAACCATTCCAGATCCAACGATGCGATATGATGAAGAAAAGCAAGAGTGGATTTATCAGCAGCCTGATTGGGCAGAGTTTAAGAAAATCATTAAAAACGAAGGTCCACGTTCTCAAGCACGTTTGAACTTACGCAGATCTTCTTATCAAAATAACGCGTGGGTGCGCGACGCACTTGCAGCAACAGTAAACTGAGCGAACAGAAAGGAGCAGAAAAATGGCAGAAAAAACATTTTACCAAGAATATGAAGTATTCAGCAAGCGGACTCCGAGCTCTGCATTCCAGCATCAGTTCAGTCTGTTAGCTCCAAACGAAGATATGGCCCTTATCATGGCACAGGAGAACTTCATGCGCCGCGAACCAGTTGCAGACATCTGGATCGTGAACAGAAAACACATTAGAGGAATGGACGCTGAAGAGAAATTAACACTCAGCAGACTTGACAATAAAGATTACCGCACAACAAAAGGCTACGGTTACTTAAAGAAAAAATGGCGTCATTACGAACAGCAAATGCTGGATGAAAAAGAAATTCTGTCTTGGGGAGGCGACAACAAATGAGCAGCGCAGAAAACGTATTAAGTCCAGAGTACAAAGAAGCAGTAACGAACTTGTTATTTCAACTAGCAGATGACGACTTCTTAGTCGCTTACCGCGGTTCTGAGTGGCTCGGACTTGCTCCTCATATTGAAGAAGACGTTGCTTCTTCCTCGATCAGCCAAGACACAATGGGGCATGCAGCAATGTACTACACACTTCTTGAAGACTTGGAAGTAGGAAATGCAGATGAACTTGCTCACCTTCGTCCGGCACAAGAAAGAAAAAACAGCGTGTTAGCTGAGCGTGTGAACGGTGAAGGAAATTACATGGAAACACCTAACTATGACTGGGCGTACGCAGTCGTTAGAAGCTTCTTCTACGCACAGGCGAAAAAAGTAAAAATTGATTCTTTACGCCAAAGCTCCTATACACCACTTGCAGAAGCAGCGGTAAAAGTAAACATGGAGCTTTACTATCACCTATTGCACTGGAAAACATGGTTCGTTCAATTGTTAAGCTCTACAGACGAAGCGAAAAAGAAAATGAACGAAGCGATCGAACGCGTAA
Organism: Bacillus lumedeiriae; assembly: GCF_044891285.1. Classification (NCBI taxonomy): domain Bacteria; kingdom Bacillati; phylum Bacillota; class Bacilli; order Caryophanales; family Bacillaceae; genus Bacillus; species Bacillus lumedeiriae. Next base: position 35,512 of record NZ_JAUIYO010000009.1, on the reverse strand, counting down.
TGAAAGACTTTGGAGATGTCTTCTCTTATGGAGATCAGAAAGCAGCGATCGAAAGCAACGGTTTGATGGCCAGCGAAGAAGAATTAAAAGATAAATGGAAAGCAAACATGGCACCAATTTTTGAATCGATCGGAATGGAAGTGCCAGTGATTCCTGAAGCTCCAGCTAAGAGCGGACGGAATGGCGAACATACAGAAGACTTAACAGAAGCGCTATCCACTCTTTCTGAAGTGTATCGATTGGATACGGCTGCTGCTTGGTAATCTAATACCGGAAAGAGGTGTCTTTAATGACTGCATCTGTAGAATCTTTTAATCAACAAGTATATGAAGCACTCAACAATGTAAAAGACCCGGAGATTGATACAGTCAGCATTATTGATCTCGGCATGGTGGAAGAGGTTGTTACGGAAGGAAAGAACGTAAAAGTTGTTCTTCTGCCGACATTTTTAGGATGCCCGGCACTGGATATTATTAAAAAGAATATCGTGAATGCAGTGAACGAACTGCCGTCTGTGGAAGACGTGGAAGTGGAATTTATTTTTCACCCGCCATGGACGTCAGACCGGATCACAGAGGAAGGCCACAAAGGTTTGCGCGCGTTCGGGATTGCCCCGCCGCCGGAGCACTTTGAAGAAGATGGCTCTTGGCATGTCGATTGTCCCTATTGTGAATCAACGTATGTCACGATGGAAAATATCTTCGGGCCGACAGCGTGCAGAAGCATTTTGTACTGCAAAAGCTGTAAAAATCCATTTGAAGCGATGAAGCCTGTTTCAACAATGATGTAAAGTAGAGGAGGATCAACAATGGCTAAAGTAGTAGCATTGTATAAACAACCGAAAGATAAAGAGAAATTCGATGAGCACTATTTTAATGTGCATGCCCCACTTACAGCAAAAATTCCAGGTCTTCGTGAAATGAAAGTAACGAAATTCAATAAATCAGTGATGACCGGCGGAGAAGCAGAATACTATCTTATGTGCGAAATGATCTATGACAGCATGGAAGATTTAAAGAATGGCATGCGCTCAGACGAAGGAAAAGCTTCTGGGAAAGACTTAATGGGATTTGCAGGTGACCTGGTTACCCTCATGATCGGTGAGGACGCAGAATGAGCGGTTTTGAATTCATCGAAACATCTGTAACAGGCGGCACGGCGGTGATTGAATTAAACCGCCCCCGCCAGTTGAATGCTTTGAATCGCAAAATGGTCAGCGAGATCGTAGAGGCGATGGAAACATTCGACCGTGATGATGATATTCGTGTCATCCTGTTAACAGGAAAAGGACATTCGTTCTCAGCCGGTGCTGATATCGATGAAATGGCAGAGGACGATCCGATCCGCCTGGAGCTGTTAAATCAGTTTGCGGATTGGGACAGAATCTCATTGATTAAGAAGCCGATCATCGGTGTCGTCAAAGGGTTTGTCTTCGGCGGAGGGTTTGAACTGGCATTGAGCTGCGACCTCTTAATTGCCGCACCTGGCACAGAATTTTCATTCCCGGAAGTATCGATCGGTGTCATGCCGGGAGCAGGCGGTACCCAAAGATTAACAAAGCTCGTCGGCCGGACGAAAGCACTTGAATGGCTGTGGACGGGTGAACGCATCCCAGTCGAAACTGCACTTGCACACGGTGTCGTGAATAAAATTGTTGCACCTGAACTGTTAATGGAAGAAGCGATGAAATTTGCGAATCGAATCGCGAACCAGCCGCCTCTTTCCATCCGCCTTATTAAAGATTCAGTGAATAAAGCAGTGGACTACTCTTTATATGAAGGCATGCAGTATGAACGGAAGAACTTCTATTTACTGTTTGCCTCACAGGATCAGAAAGAAGGCATGAATGCATTCGTTGAAAAAAGAAAACCGAATTATACAGGAAAGTAAGGGGGCTTTGTCGAATGTTTGAAACGGTTCGCTACGACGTTAAAGACGGAGTCGCCTGGCTCTTTTTAAACAGACCTGATACGTTAAATGCCTTTACAGCGCAAATGAATCGTGAAGTGAAAGACGCAGTGAAAGCTGCTTCACAAGATGAGAACGTTCGCTGTATCGTGATTACAGGTGAAGGACGGGCGTTTTGTTCCGGCCAAGATCTATCGGAAGTCGATGAAAACATGGACCACGGAGAAGTGTTAAGAAAGCATTACGGTCCGATGGTCAAACAAATTAGCAAATGTGAAAAACCAATTGTAGCAGCTGTAAACGGAGTGGCTGCGGGAGCAGGATTCTCTCTTGCACTCTCCTGCGACTTCAGACTTGTTTCGGAGAAAGCTAGTTTCGTGAATGCTTTCGTCCATGTCGGTTTGATTCCGGACTCTGGTAACTTATATTTTCTTTCGCAGCTTGTCGGTCAGGCAAAAGCAGCGGAACTGTCTATTTTAGGAGAGAAAGTACCAGCTGCGGCGGCAGTTGAGATGGGACTTGCGAATCGAATGATTCCCATGGACACATTTGAAGAAGAAGTCAGCGCATTTGCGGCTCGTCTTGCAGCTATGCCAACAAAAGCGATCGGCCTAATTAAACGGTCATTGAAAGCCGCTTCTGTGCTTTCTTTTGAAGACTACTTAGAGCACGAAGCGCAAGGACAGCGGGCAGCTGGGTTAACAGCTGATCACCGCGAAGGTGTGGAAGCATTTATGCAAAAAAGAAAACCTGTTTTCTCAGGAAAATAAAGGGAGTGTCATATATGTCAACAACTCAAGAAACGAAAGTAGAACAAGAAGCGATCAAACGCGACTTTTATCATTTAATCATCAACGGCGAGAAAGTAAAAGGCAGCAAAGACGAAACATTTAAAACATACAACCCGGCAACTGGTGAATTAGTGGCTGAAGTAGCAAAAGCATCACAAGAAGATACAGAGAAAGCGATCGCAGCAGCACGCGAAGCATTCGATAACGGTAAATGGAAGAAGTATCCGATCGGACGCCGCGCACAAGTATTGAACAGAATTGCTGCTATTATGCGCTCTCGTTTCAATGAGCTTGTCGAATTAGAAATTCTTGACACAGGTAAATCTCTTCAAGCAGCACAAGGACAAGTGTCTCAAGCCATTGAAGATTTTGAGTTCTATGCGGGCGCTCTTGTCGGCCACCGTGGTGCAGTAAACAATATGCCTGGTCAATTCCACAACTACACTGAGAAAGAGCCTGTAGGTGTTTGTGCGCAAATCACTCCATGGAACTACCCGCTGATGATGGCTGCTTGGAAAATCGCACCTGCCATTGCAGTTGGATGTTCGGTAATCGTAAAACCAGCTTCTCTTACTCCGCTGACAACGATCATTCTTGGTGAGATCTGCTTAGAAGCAGGCGTTCCCGCTGGTGTCGTAAACATCGTTCCTGGTTCAGGTTCTGAAGTGGGCAACTACTTAGTGGAGCATCCGAAAGTGGACAAAGTGGCATTCACAGGTTCTACACCAATCGGTAAAGACATCATGGCGAAAGCATCTCAAACATTAAAGCGCGTTACACTTGAGCTTGGCGGAAAATCACCTAACCTTGTATTCGAAGATGCGGACATCGATGCCGCTGTAGACGGTTCATTGTTCGGTATTTTCTACAACACAGGACAATCCTGTGAAGCGCGTTCTCGTTTATACGTTCATGAAGACATTTACGATGAGTTTGTCAGCAAGTTTGTTGAGAAAACGAAAAAATTGAAGCTTGGCAATCCATTTGATAAAGAAACACATGTTGGTGCTGTTATTGACCAAGGTCAGCTTGATACAGTAGACGGCTATGTTCAATCTGCGATTAAAGAAGGCGCTGAAATTCTTGCAGGCGGTAAGCAAGCACATCCAGAAGGCTTCGAAAAAGGCTTCTGGTATGAGCCGACGGTTATTGCAAACGTCAACCATGATATGACAGTCGTGAAAGAAGAAATCTTTGGCCCGGTTGTTGTCATCATGAAATTTAAAGATGAAAAAGAAGCAATCAAACTTGCGAATGATACAGAATTCGGTCTTGGTTCTGCTGTCTGGTCTAAAGACGGTGCGCGTGCGACTCGCGTAGCGAACCAAATTCAAGCAGGTATCGTTATGATCAACTGCCCATTCTCTGCATTCCCTGGTACGCCATTCGGCGGATACAAACAATCTGGATTCGGCCGTGAGCTGTGCATTGAAACATTAGATCTTTACACAGAAACGAAGAGCATCATTTCTTATTACGGCAGTCGTCCGATCAATCCACTCGGAGTTTAATTGACTGATGAGTACGGACAGACGGCATTTAGCCATCTGTCCGTCTTCATTAACAAGCATAAAGGGGAGAATGAAGCGATGATTAATAACGTTGTTGTCGTCGGTTCCGGTGTCATGGGCAGAGGGATTGCCTACGTAGGAGCAGTCGGCGGTTATTCAGTGAAACTAGTAGATGTCAGTGAAGCAGCTTTGCAAAATGCGAAACAAGAAATTGACTTAATTTTTGAAAAAGGCCTGTCACGCGGCAAAATTACAGCTGATGCGGCGGAAAAAGCACGTGCGAATTTGAACTATGAAAGCGACTTGGCAAAAGCAGCAGCTTCCGCTGATTTAATTATTGAAGCGGTTCCTGAAAAAGCGGAAATTAAAAAGCAAGTGTTCGAAACGATTGAAGAGCATGCTTCAAAAGAATGCTTCTTTGCAACGAATACATCCACGATGAGCCCGACAGAAATTGCTTCGTTTGCGAAACGTCCGGAAAAAACAATCGCGATGCATTTTTTCAATCCGGTACATAAAATGCCTCTCGTTGAAATTATCCGCGGCTTAGAAACGAGCGATGAAACGGCAGAAGTTATTAGAGAAGTGGCTGAGAAGATGGGCAAAGAGACAGTGGTGATTAACGAATTCCCTGGATTCGTCACAAGCCGGATCAGCGCCCTTGTCGGCAACGAAGCGTTTTATATGCTGCAAGAAGGACTCGGCACACCAGAAGAAATTGATAAAGCGATCAAACTTGGCTTGAACTATCCAATGGGACCATTTGAACTTGTGGACCTTGTTGGTTTAGACGCTCGTTTGAACAACTTGAAATATTTACACGAAAAGCTTGGCGAGAAATACCGCCCGGCGCCGCTGCTTGAACAATATGTCAAAGCAGGACGTCTTGGACGGAAAAGCGGCAAAGGCGTGTACGACTATACTAACAAAGAAGGGCTGGTTAAAAAATGAGAGAAGTAGTCATTGTTGATGCAGTCCGCACACCGATTGGCAGATATAAAGGCGCTTTAAAAGACGTTCGCCCCGATGATCTCGGCGCAGTCGTCATCAAAGCATTGATTGAAAGAAACCCTAACCTTCCGCCTGAACAAATCGAAGAAGTGATTTTCGGAAATGCCAACCAAGCAGGGGAAGATAACCGTAACGTAGCGAGAATGTCTGGCTTATTAGCTGGTCTTCCTGTAGAAGTAGGCGGTACAACGCTGAACCGTCTATGCGGTTCGGGCCTTGATGCAGTCATCTATGCAGCAAGATCGATTGCTGTTGGCGAAGGAGACATTTTCATTGCCGGCGGAACAGAAAGCATGACGCGTGCTCCGCTCGTTATGGCGAAGCCGGATAAGGATTATCCGCGCGGAAACATGGAATTACAAGATACGACGATCGGCTGGCGTTTTACGAATCCAAAGCTGAAAGAAATGTACGGCACAGATTCTATGCCGCAAACGGCTGAGAATGTGGCACAGCGCTGTAACGTTTCACGTGAAGACCAGGACAAGTTCGCTTTTGAAAGCCAGCAGCGCGCGAAAAAAGCGATGGAATCAGGCCGCTTTGCTGAAGAAATCGTTCCAGTTGTTTATAAAGACCGCAAAGGCAACGAAATAATCGTCGATACGGATGAACATCCCCGTCCAGAATCTACGCTTGAAAAGCTTGGCCAGCTGAAGCCGTTATTTGAAGGCGGTACAGTGACAGCCGGTAACGCATCAGGCGTTAATGACGGTGCTTCTGCGCTGCTTCTTATGAGCGCAGAAAAAGCAAAAGAACTTAATCTGAAGCCATTAGCGAAATATGTAACAGGAGCCACAGCGGGACTAGAGCCTGCCGTTATGGGACTTGGTCCGATTTACGCATCAAGAAAAGCACTTGACCGTGCTAATTTGACAGTAGACGATTTAGGACTCATCGAGTTGAATGAAGCGTTTGCTTCCCAAGCACTTGAGTGTATGCGTCAGCTTGAATTAGATCAGAGTAAAGTGAACGTCAACGGGGGAGCTATTGCTTTCGGTCATCCGCTTGGCGCAAGCGGTGCCCGTATTTTGACAACGCTTATTTATGAAATGAAAAAGCGTAATGAGAAATATGGCCTTGCAACGATGTGTATCGGTGTCGGTCAAGGAATCGCTGCCATTGTTGAGAACGTAACGGAATAACTATCCACAAAAGGCTGTCTTTGGACGGCCTTTTGCTATAGAAGGAGAGAAGAGACCATGTCAACTGTTTTATATACGAAGAAAAACAACATCGCTTATGTCACGATTAACCGCGAAGAAGCATTAAACTGTTTTAACTACGAGACGCTGAAGAGGCTTCAGGAGGTGACGGATGCAATTGCCATTGATCCAGAGGTGAAAGTAGCTATTTTTACTGGAGCGGGTGAAAAAGCGTTTAGTGCGGGTGCCGATTTGAAAGAGCGCAAGACATTGACAGAAACAGAAGTACGGCGCAACGTGAAAGCGATTCGTGACGTCTTTAACAGCATTGCTGCTCTGCCGCAGCCGACGATTGCTGCTGTGAATGGCTATGCGCTTGGCGGCGGATTTGAATTAATGATCGCCTGCGATTTTCCGATTGCCGCAGAAGGAGTAAAAATGGGGCTGACAGAAACGAGCTGGGCGATCATTCCCGGCGCTGGCGGCACACAGCGGCTTCCGCGTCTCGTAGGCGAAATGAAAGCGAAAGAACTGATTTTTACAGCGAAAAAATTCACAGCTGAAGAAGGGCTTGAACTTGGCGCTGTGTTGAAAGTAGTAAAGAAAGAAGAGCTTCTTGCGGCGTGTGAGCAGCTTGCCGCTGATATGATGAAAAATGGTCCAGTGGCGCTTAAACAAGCAAAATATGCAATCACACAAGGGATGAACACAGACTTGCAGACAGGGCTTGCAATTGAATCAAAAGCATATGAATTAACGATCCCGACAGAAGACCGTTTAGAAGCACTGCAGGCATTCAGTGAAAAAAGAAGCCCAAATTTTACAGGAAAGTAAGCTTTTTTCAGTGTTCAACGTTATAATGAAAGAAATAAAGGAAAGTGATGCAACGAAAAAGGGAGAAAGAGTGGGAAGAAATGGCGAACACACAATCAATGATTTTCACTATTTACGGCGATTACATTCGCCATTACGGCAACAAAATTTGGGTCGGCAGCTTAATTCGAGTATTGAAAGAGTTTGGCCATAATGAGCAGTCGGTACGTGTGGCCGTTTCGCGAATGGTCAAACAGGGGTGGATTCAATCAGAGAAACAAGGGAATAAAAGCTATTATTTCCTTACACCACGCGGAGAAGTGCGCATGGAAGAAGCAGCCCGCCGGATTTTTAAATTAAAGGCGCATGAATGGGATGGAAAATGGCGTATGCTCATGTATACGATTCCAGAGGATAAAAGGCAGATTCGCGATGAACTGCGGAAAGAACTTTTATGGAGCGGCTTCGGCAGTTTTTCCAACGGCTGCTGGATCTCACCAAATGACCTTGAAAAAGAAGCAAAGATGCTTATAGAGAAATATGATATTGGCGAATATGTTGATTTCTTCATATCTGAATATAAAGGTCCGCAGGCCGATCGTGCGCTCATAGAAAAAAGCTGGCCGCTGGCAGAAATTGAACAGAAATATGAAGAGTTTATCTCTACGTACAGCAAGAGGTACATCGTCCATCAAAGTGCGATGGCAAGCGGAAAATTGACCGATGCCGAATGCTTTGTGGAACGCGCGAACCTTGTGCATGAATACAGAAAGTTTCTCTTTACTGATCCAGGACTGCCGAATGAGCTGCTTCCGGACATGTGGAGCGGTGATCATGCAGCCCTGCTGTTTGGGCAATATTATAAGCTGCTTGCGGAACCAGCCAGTCGTTTCTTCGAGGAAGTCTTCCGTGAGGACAATGATATGCGCTGTAAAGACGAATCGTATGATGCCGCAGATCATCCGTATATTGTTAGTTAGAAAACTGAACCAATAAGAAGGAGGACGCTCTAGAGCATCCTCTTTCTTAATTGTGCACTATTTTTTGAGTATTGTGTACGGTTACCGCCGCTTTATGTGCGGGAATGGCGGATTTGTGCGCGCACATGTGCAGTTTATGCGCGCGAATCGTAAGAATCTGCGCGCCGCTCTTATTTAAAATTGTTTTCGTCTGCGAAAATTTCCCGGAATTCATAGCCTTTTTGAACGTAAGAGTCAATGGAGAGCTGAATGAGTTCCAAGTCTTTATCGTTCAGCTGGCGGACGACTTTGCCTGGGGAGCCGATGACGAGTGAGCGGGGCGGGATTTTTTTGCCGCTTGGGATCAATGTATTGGCGCCGATCACGCATTCTTCACCGATTTCCGCATGATCAAGAACCGTTGAGCCCATACCGACAATTGTCCGTTTACCTACTTTACAGCCGTGTAAAATGACGTTATGGCCGATCGTGACTTCGTCTTCAATGACAACTGGTGCTTCTTCATATAAATGAATCGTTGAATTATCTTGGATGCTGCATCGTTTGCCGATTGTAATCGGTCCTTCATCCGCCCGTAGGACGGCGTTAAACCAAATGGTGGATTCCTCTCCAATGCGGATGTCACCGATTAATTGGGCGCTCGGGGCGACAAATACATTGGGCTCTAGCTGTGCTTTTTTTCCTTTATATGTAACAATCATAGGATCCCCTCCGATACAATTTACGCAATTGTGTTTCTTTTTTATATAGTATAACATTCTTTCTAAGAGGAGGAGAAATAATGAAATACGTTTGTGAATTGCTTGGAATTAACTACCCGATTATTCAGGGAGGAATGGGTAACATCAGCAACGCACCGCTGGCAGCTGCCGTATCAGAAGCGGGCGGCCTCGGCACAATTGGCTGTGGCACGATGACGCCTGATGAAGTGGAGAAAATTATCATCCAAACGAAACAGCGGACGAATAAACCGTTTGCGGTGAACATTGCGATCAGCGTGTCGCCATATACAAAGGAATTAATTGAACTTGTCATTAAGCACCGTATTCCAGTTGTGTCTCTTTCTGCCGGTAATCCGGCGCCATTTATTCCAGCGCTGCACGAGCATGGTGTGAAAGTGATTACTCTCGTTGCATCTGTGAAGCATGCACAGAAAGCAGAAGCGGCTGGAGCGGATGTTCTTGTGGCGGAAGGTGTGGAAGCGGCGGGAATTAACTCCAGTCTAGAACTGACAACGTTTACGCTCATTCCGCAAATTGTGAAGCAAGTCAATGTGCCGGTATTGGCAGCCGGGGGAATCGGTGACGGCAAAGGCTTAGCAGCAGCGCTTATGCTCGGTGCGAGCGGCGTGCAAATGGGCACTCGCCTCATCGCGACGAAGGAAGCGCCGTTTCATGACGTATACAAGCAGAACCTCGTCCAAGCAGGCGATACAGAAACGATGATTTTCGGGCGCACAGTCGGCCGGGTCAGAAGAATTTTAAAAACACCGTATGCCGAAACGCTTCATGAGCGGGAAAAAGCCGGGATGACATTAGAGCAATACAATGAATGGACATCAGAAGCGAAGCACATTCAAGGGGCGATGGCAGGCGATATGGAAAATGGGTTTATTAACAGCGGCCAAATCGCTGGATTGATTGAAGACGTCCCGAGCGTGAAAGAGCTGCTGGACAGCATGATGGCAGAGGCGGGCGGACAGATGAATCGCTCCATGCAGGAATGGAAAGAAGTTCAAGCGAAAGCGGGAAAATAAACGAGCGTGAAATAGCTGAATAGTATTTTATTGAAAAAACTTTTTTATAGAGGGGAGATTCCATCTGCCCTTTTTTTGTTGGAAAATATTTATGATTTTTAAAAGAATCATTTTTCTAAACACGTAATTGACGGATGTATAGCGGATTGATAAAATGACGCAGATGCTACATTTGTGACAGCTGAAAAAGATCATAGAAGTACAGGGAATAGACAAAACAGACGGCTGGAAACGTTTGTTAACAGCTTCAATGTTTTATTTTTCTAATGGCTATGTTCATGATGATTGTTGATGTTGTCTCTTTGTTGATTGGAGCGCCCAAGTGGAAATCAACAGGGGAGTGTAACATAGCTTTTTCTAATAATGTAATGAGGTGAAAAAATGGAGCAAAAAGAACAGTGGTCATCTAAGCTGGGATTTATTCTAGCGGCGGCGGGGTCAGCAATTGGACTCGGCGCCATTTGGAAATTCCCTTATGTGGCTGGAACGAGCGGAGGAGGAATTTTTCTTTTCATCTTTGTTCTCTTTACGCTGCTCGTCGGACTGCCGTTATTAATTGGCGAATTTATCATTGGAAGAAGTACGCAGAAAGATGCCATTGAAGCATATAAGGAACTTGCGCCGAATTCGTCTTGGCACTTGATTGGCCGTCTCGGTATTTTTACATGTTTTGTCTTGCTGTCGTTTTATAGCGTAGTGGGCGGCTGGATCTTAATTTATATTTTTAAAGGGGTTACGGGAGAGTTAAGCGGATTATCAGAAGCACAGTATGGCGCCTTATTTGGCGAAACGATCTCGAATCCATTTTTAGCCACAGCTGCCCAATTTCTCTTTATGGTCATCACGATTTACGTTGTATCTAAAGGGGTCACCGCGGGAATTGAAAGAGCAAGCCAGTTTATGATGCCGGCCTTGTTTATTTTATTTCTTCTCATTATTTTCCGCTCGGTCACGCTCCACGGATCAATGGCGGGGATCGAGTTCTTCCTAAAGCCGGATTTATCAAAAATCACATCCGAAACGATTCTGTTCGCGATGGGACAGTCGTTCTTCGCACTGAGCGTCGGGGTGTCTGTCATGGTCACTTACAGTTCTTATTTATCGAAAAAAGAAAGCATTCCGCAATCCGCGATTTCGATTGTGACATTGAATGTACTCGTTGCTATTTTAGCAGGACTGGCTATTTTTCCGGCCGTTTTTTCATTTGGACTGAAGCCAGATGCGGGTCCCGTTCTTTTATTTAATGTGCTGCCAACGGTGTTTAATCAAATTCCGTTCGGTGCTCTGTTCTTAGTTGCTTTTTTAGTGCTGTTCTTGTTTGCGACACTAACATCCGCTTTTTCTATGCTGGAAATTATTGTCGCTGTCCTGGCGAAAGGAAACGACAGCAAACGGATGAAATTCTCGTGGATCATCGGTCTGCTTATTTTTATCGTTGGTATTCCATCTGCCTTATCTTATGGGGTATTGAGCGATGTTCTGATCTTTAATAAAACGATTTTTGATGCAGCCGACTACCTTGTCAGCAACTTGTTAATGCCGCTCGGAGCGCTGTTAATCGCGATTTTCGTTCCAATGAAAATCTCTAAACAAAGACTTCTAGAAGAAATATCCGCCGGTTCATCTATCGGGAAAAAGATATTTGCCATCTGGTTTCTGTTAATTAAGTATTTGGCACCGATCGCTATTATCATTGTTTACTTAGATGTACTCGGTATCATTTAAACGTCTGTGCAGTATGCTTTGTTTTTTCATGAATACAATGTAACATATACGAAAAGATTGTAGACACGATCAGGCTGATTGAAAATGCTTGTCCCCGGGGACAGGAGTTTCCTAACAGCCTGAACTTTCCAACTTTTGACTATAAAAGGATGTGAAGGTGGAAGCATGGACGAGACGGATATTCAAATGATCAAAATTCTTCAAGAAGACGGAAGAATAACATTAAGTGATTTATCAAAGAAGCTATCGCTTAGCCGGCCGAGCGTGGCGGAACGGTTCACCAGGCTGATGGAGAAAGGGATCATAGACAAAATCAGTGCAAGAGTTTCTCCCGCCTCTGTCGGCCGTCATATTCTTTTATTTATTCAAGTAAGTGAAATTAGTGTTCCTTATAACGAATTTGAGCAAATGACGGATGAACATCCTGATATTATTGAATGCCACCGCTTAACCGGCACCGTTAATTATTTACTAAAAGCGGCCGTTAAGGACATGGAGCATTTAAATCAGCTTATTGATTATTTGATTGAGTTCGGCATCATTCATACTTCGATCGTATTGAAATCTCCTGTTCCTGAGAAAATTATTTTACCAGCAAATGAGGAACATAAATAGCTATATTCACAGCGTAAGAGCTGTCCCATAAAAGTTTCACCTCTTCAACGACTTTCGTCGGCAGGCGATACAGTGAGAAGGGTCTGATGCTTTTCTTTTGGGACAGCTCTTCTTTTTTGCAGGCTTTGTTAAACGTACCTGCTGATTTCTGCAGAAGTCTCGCGCCTTCCGATTAGCAACATCAACAAACATCATTCACCTCGTCCTTTCGTAAAATGAAAGCGCTTTACAAAGTGGAGTGGATTGGTAAAAAATCCATGCGAAAAGTAAATATGGACACGAAAATTCAGTCGCTTTGATATATATAGATGACGTTTAACCTTTTATACTTAAAGTAGCATAGAATGTTATGGAATAAGGTTTGTTCCCTCTTCCTAAAAGTGATCATCTTGTCAGCGCTAAAAAATGAAAGCGCTTCACTAAGCATAATGAAAGCAGGGATTGAATATGAGTCTAGTAAAAAAAACATCCATCACAGAAGGATTTCTTCTTTTTGAACAAATGTCTGAACACGAACAAGTGGTGTTTTGCAACGACCAGGAAACAGGGCTGAAAGCGATCATCGCGATTCATGATACAACATTAGGTCCTGCGCTCGGCGGCTGCCGTATGCAGCCTTACGACAGTGTAGAGGAAGCATTGGAGGACGTTCTTCGTCTATCGAAAGGAATGACCTACAAATGCGCGGCAGCTGACGTGGATTTTGGGGGCGGAAAAGCAGTGATTATCGGTGATCCGCAAAAAGATAAATCACCTGAGCTGTTCCGCGCATTCGGTCAATTCGTTGCTTCTCTTGGCGGCCGTTTTTATACGGGAACTGATATGGGCACAAACATGGAAGATTTCATCCATGCAATGAAAGAAACAAAGTGCATCGTCGGCGTGCCGGAAGCTTACGGCGGAGGAGGAGACTCTTCGGTTCCGACAGCGATGGGTGTCCTGTACGGTATACAGGCAACGAACAAAATGTTGTTTGGTAAAGAAGATCTTGGCAGTGCAGCGTACGCGGTTCAAGGTCTTGGCAAAGTCGGTTATAAAGTAGCAGAAGGTCTGCTTGAAGCGGGGGCACGCATCTTCGTCACTGACATTAATGAACAGAGTATAAAGGCGATTCAGGAAAGGGCTCACACAACGCCTGGGGCTGTGACAGTCGTCGGAAGCGATGAAATTTACTCTCAGGAAGCGGACGTGTTCGTTCCATGTGCCTTTGGCGGGGTAGTGAATGATGCAACGATGAAACAGTTTAAAGTAAAGGCGATTGCAGGTTCAGCGAACAATCAGCTGCTGACGGAAGATCATGGCAGACAACTCGTAGAAAAGGGCATTCTGTATGCTCCTGATTATATGATTAACTCCGGAGGACTGATTCAAGTTGCTGATGAATTGTACGGAGCAAACAAAGAGCGTGTGCTTGCAAAGACGAAACACATTTACAACGCGCTCCTAGAAGTATATCAGCAGGCCGAGCTTGATCACATAACAACGGTGGAGGCAGCAAATAAAATGTGTGAGCAAAGAATGGCTGCCAGAAGCAGAAGGAACAGCTTTTTCAGTTCTTCCGTAAAGCCAAAATGGGATATTCGCGACTAATACTGTTCGGAGGGATATCATGAAGACTCAATATCCAATCAAAAAGGTAATCGATGATGAGGGGAACGTGGTGGACTCTTCCTATAAAGAAAAAATCGACGAGCAGCTAGTGAAAGACCTTTATTATCACATGCATAGAATTCGAACGTTTGATAGAAAAGCAATCAGCTTGCAGCGGCAGGGACGGCTCGGGACGTATGCGCCGTTTGAAGGGCAGGAAGCGTCCCAAGTCGGAAGTGCACTGGCGCTTGGAGCGGATGACTGGATGTTTCCGACGTACCGCGACCATGGAGCAAAGCTGACATTTGGCGCCGACATGGCAGCGACATATCTTTACTGGAACGGCCGCACGGAAGGGTGTGTGCCGCCGAAAGGCAAGAGAATTTTCCCTCCAGCTGTGCCCATTGCTACACAGCTTCCTCACGCAGCCGGCGCCGCTTGGGCTGAAAAACGCAAAGGAACGAAAAATGCGGCCATTGCCTACTTTGGCGACGGCGCTACGTCAGAAGGCGATTTCCATGAAGGAATGAACTTTGCGAGTGTTTTTAAAGTGCCGGCTGTCTTCTTTAATCAAAACAATCGATATGCCATTTCCGTTCCCATTGAAAGGCAGATGAATTCAGAAACGATTGCACAAAAGGCCGTCGCTTACGGCATTCGGGGTGTACGCATTGACGGCAACGACTGTTTCTCTGTCTATTTTGAAGTGAAAAAAGCGCTGGATGATGCCCGCGCTGGCAGCGGCCCGACATTAATTGAAGCCGTCACTTGGCGTACCGGTGCTCATACGACAGCAGATGATCCGACGAAGTACCGGCCAGCCGATCAAGGGAAAGGCATTGTTGATCCGCTTTTGCGCATGGAGCGTTTTATGAAAAATCACGGCTATTGGAATGAAGCGTGGGTCGCTGAAATCGATCAAAAGGTGAAGGCGGAAATAGAAGCCGCTGTCGAAGCGATGGAAAGCTATCCGCAAGCAAACGTGGAGGATTTATTCGACCATGTGTATGCAGAAATGCCGGCCCAGCTTGCCGACCAGAAAGAATCATATCTCGCACATTTGAGGGGGGAGTAAGATGGCAATGGAGATGAGGCTGGAGAATATGCCGCCAAAAAAAGAAACCACTCAATTGTTAACGATCGTGCAGGCGGTCAATGATGGGATGAAAACATTGCTTGAGACAGATGAAAGCGTGATGATTCTCGGTGAGGATATCGGAAAAAACGGCGGAGTGTTCCGTGCGACGGAAGGACTGCAGGAAAAATTCGGTGCCGACCGCGTGGTTGATACGCCGCTTTCAGAAGCGGGAATTATCGGAACGTCTGTCGGCCTTGCGGTAAACGGTTTTAAGCCGATCGCGGAAATCCAGTTTCTCGGCTTTATTTATCCGGCTTATGAGCAAATCATGACGCACGTTTCCCGGCTGCGTATGAGAACGATGGGGCATTTTACCGTGCCAATGGTCATTCGTGCCCCATACGGAGCGGGCATCCGCGCACCGGAAATTCATTCGGACAGTACAGAAACACTGTTCACTCATATGCCGGGCATAAAGGTCGTTTGTCCAGCCACTCCTTATGACGCGAAAGGTCTGCTCATTGCCGCCATGGAAGATCCGGACCCTGTACTGATGCTCGAACCGATGAGAAGCTATCGTGCCAAGCGGGAAGAAGTGCCGACCGGCAAATACACCGTCGAAATCGGCAAAGGAAAGAAAGTAAGGGAAGGAACCGACGTCACGCTGATCGCCTGGGGGGCCATGATGACCGTCGTTGAAAAAGCAGCCGAGCAGGCAGAGAAAAAGGGCATCAGCTGTGACATCATCGATTTGCGCACACTCTATCCAATTGACCGTGGCCTTATCGCGGAATCGGTGCAAAAAACGGGAAGAGCGGTCATCGTGCATGAAGCCCATTCAACCGGCGGCCTCGGCAACGACATCGTATCGATCATTAACGACACCTCCTTCTTATACTTGCGGGCACCGATCGAACGCATCACAGGCTTCGACGTGCCAGTCCCATTTTTTGCACTCGAAGAACACTTCCTGCCAACACCAGAGCGCGTAGTCAAAGGCATCGAAAAGGTTGTTCATTTTTAATGAAGAGTGGGTGCACATATCATCGTCGTTCCCGCGCATAAATCGGTGAAGTCCGCGCACAAACGTCGCCGGGTTGCGCATAACCGGCAACCCCGCGCATAAATGTGTCATAGGCGCGCACAAACCGGTGCCTCCCGCGCACAAATGAGTCATGAGCGCGCATAATCCAGCGAAAGGCGCGCATAAAAGTAAAAAACTCGCCTTCCGCTTTTCTATTGTCCAGCTGCAGGCGCCTTTCGCTTTTCTTAAAAGGAGGGATATTGTGTTAGAGGTGAGGCTGCATGATATTGGGGAAGGGATGACGGAGGGGGAAATTCTCCATTATCTCGTGAAACCAGGAGATCAGGTAACTGCGGATCAGCCGCTTGTCGAAGTGCAGACGGATAAAATGGTGGCTGAGCTGCCGTCGCCGGGCACTGGCATCGTGAAAGAAATCGTTGTTGACACGGGCACAACGGTTCAAGTCGGTACGACGCTGCTTTATATTGAAGCGAAAGATCATAAAGTGACGGCCGCTATTGAAGAGGTAAAAACAGAATCACCGGCTGAAAAAAAGGCCTTCGTTTCTACTTTTAACCGCGTATTGGCAACACCATACACACGGAAAATCGCCCGCGACAACCACATTAATATTGAAGACGTGACGCCATCTGATCCATCGGGCCGGGTGACAGAAGAAGATGTATACCGGTTTTTGAAGGGAATACAGCAGCCAAAAGCAGAAACTAAGGCGCCGCCAAAAGAGCATTCGGTGAAGCAGCAAGCGTCCCCGCCGGATGAAATTCCGTTCCGCGGCATACGCAGGCAAATCGCCAAAAAGATGACAAAGTCGCTCTTTACCATTCCGCATGTCACTCATTTCGATGAAGTCAATATGACGAACTTGCTGAAGCTGCGTGAAGAACTGAAAGCAGCCGGTGTATCCGTCTCTGTGCCGGCCTTCTTCGTCAAAGCGCTCGTGATTGCACTGAAGGACTTTCCGGTATTCAATGCCGAACTAGATGAAGAAAACGAAAAGATTTTGCTCAAAAAAGACTATCACATCGGCATGGCGGCCGATACGGAGGATGGTTTAATCGTTCCAGTCGTTCACGATGCGGATAAAAAGTCGATCAAAACGATTCATGATGAGATCAAACGGTTGAACGAAAAAGCGAGAAACGGAGAATTACAGCCGGCGGATATGAGGAACAGTACATTTACCGTCAGCAACGTCGGCCCGCTCGGCAGCACCGGTGCGACGCCGATCATTAATTACCCGGAAACAGCGTTGATCGCTTTTCATAAAACGAAGAAAATGCCGATCGTCAATGAACACGATGAGATTGTGATTGCCCATATGATGACGCTGTCGATGTCATTTGATCACCGCGTCGCTGACGGTGCCACGGCTGTGGCCTTTACGAACCGGTTTGCGGGTTTAATCGAGCAGCCGAACAAACTGATGCTGGAGATGATATAAATGGTGGTTGGAGAAGTCAGTCAGGAAAGAGATCTCGTTATTATCGGCGGCGGCCCGGGCGGCTATAGCGCAGCCATCCGAGCCGCCCAGCTCGGTCTGACCGTCACGTTAGTCGAACGAGAGGCCCTCGGCGGTGTTTGTTTGAATAAAGGCTGTATTCCTTCCAAAGTATTTACATACGCCGCTAAGAAACAGTGGGAAATGAGTCATCTGCAAGAGCTTGGTTTATCAGCAGGAGAAGTCACATTGAATATCGGACAGCTGCTTTCTTATAAAGAAAAAGTGACCGAACAGCTTCGAAAAGGGGTAGAAGCGCTTTGTAAAGCGAATAAGGTTGAAGTCATTCAAGGGAAGGCTGGTTTTATTGCCGAAAACCGCATCGGTGTTGAAAATGGCCACCAATTTGATATTTATGTATGTAAACAGGTCATTGTTGCGACAGGAAGCTCACCTATTTTACCTCCAGGCTTGCCGAAAAGCGGAAAGCGGGTGCTGTTGTCACACGAAATGTTTACTGTGACAGACGTGCCAGAACACTTAATCGTCTATGGAAATGACTATATTTCCCTCGAAGTGGCAACGAGTTTTCACGCTTTAGGAGCAAGAGTCACGATCCTTTTAGAACATGCAGCCGACTTTCCATTTGATGAGTCGGTGAATAAAGAATGGGACCGATTGTTTAAAAAGAAAAAAATCAACGTCGTGAAGGAAGCGTCAATCCAATCTGCAGAGGAAATGGAAAGGGGTGTGAATGTCACGTTTCTTGCCGGTGGAAAAGAGGAAATAATTTCAGGATCGCATGTATTTGTGGCCGGCAGCCGGCAGCCGAATGTGAAAGAACTAGGCATTGACCGAATCGGTGTCGAGCAAACGGATGAAGGATTTATTTGCGTAAATGGACACATGCAAACGTCTATACCTTCCATCTACGCGATCGGCGACGTGACAGAAGGGCCGCTGCTGGCAGTCAAAGCGATCAAGCAAGGAAAATCAGCAGCTGAAGCCATCGCCGGCGGCAACCCGGAAGTCGATCTCACTTTTCTGCCGGTGATTGCCCATACGATTCCGCCCATTGCCTCAGCAGGGTGGACCGAACAGCAGGCACGTGAACTAGGGATCGACATCCGCATCAGCCAATTTCCGCTCGGCAGCAATGGTTATGCTATGATTACCGGCAAAAAAGACGGCTTCATTAAAGTCATTTCCGATGCCTCAAATGACATCGTCCTCGGCATTCACATGATCGGTGAAGGAGCGATCGAACTGTCAAGCACCTTCGTCCAGCTGCTCGAAATGGCTGCAAAAGAAGAGGACGTCAAATTCCCATCCTATGCCCACCCAAGCGTAAACGAAGGCTTGCTCGAAGCAGTCGAAGGATTGATCGGACAATCGATTCATACTGTGCCAAAAAAAGAGAAAATAAAAACAAGATAACAAACGGCTGTCCTGCATGCGGGACAGCCATTTTTTTAGTAAATAAAGAGGGATGTGCGCGGAGGATCAGGATTTATGCACGGCTTTAACCATTTTCTGCACGGGAATTTATGAAATATGCACGTCGAACTAGCTTATGCTCGATTCCCCGGGCATTGTGCGCCATTTAGATACACTTCTGCGCGCTTTTGCTTGATTTGTGCGCCGAAACGAAAAAATATGCGCAGCGTCCCCTGCTCAAACAAATAACAATTTTGTTAAAAAAGGATGAAAATTTGTTATGTATCTAATAGAATAAAAGAAACGCTTTCAAAAAGAGTAAATATGAATCATAAGGGCAGGGAGAAGTATGAAAACGGCAATTATTACGGATAGTACGAGTTATCTTTCGGAAGAATTGCGCAAGCAGTTAGACATATATATGATTCCGTTGAGTGTCGTGATCGGACAGGAAGCTTACAGGGAAGAAGTAGACATGACAACGGAAGCATTTTATGAAGTTGTGCGCACAGAAGAAAAGCTGCCAACGACGACGCAGCCTCCGATCGGTGAATTCGTGAAGCTGTACGAACAGCTGGCAAACGAGTATGATGCCGTCGTCGGTGTGTATTTATCGAGCGGCATCAGCGGTACGTATCAAACATCGATCGCAGCGGCCGATCTTGTGGATGGCTTAACCGTTCATTCATTTGATTCAGGCATCAGCAGTGCACCGCAAGCCTTTTATGTGCTTCGGGCGGCAGAGCTCGCTCGAGAGGGAAAAGGCCCCGATGACATCATGAACGAACTGGAAGCGATGCGGCCATTCGTTAAAGCGTATTTTGTCGTTGATGATCTGAACCACTTAAAGCGCGGCGGCCGGTTAAGCAGCGCTCAGGCATTGATCGGCGGGCTTTTGCAAGTGAAGCCATTGCTGCATTTCGTTGACAAAAAGATTGTCCCATTCGAAAAAATCCGCACGAGCAAAAAAGCACTCAAGCGGATTGCTGACCTCTTCGGGGAGGAGTATGAAAAAGGCGAACCGCTCCAAGCCGTGATTATTCACGCCAACCGGGAGCAGGAAGCAGGCCGCTGGATGGAGGAGCTGCAGGAAAGATTTCCGGACGCAGCCTTCAGCCTCAGCGACTTCAGTCCCGTCATCGGTACTCACCTCGGCGAAGGTGCACTCGGATTTAGCTGGACGAAGAAGAACTTATAAGTCAAGGTTACCCGCCAGTTGGTCAGTAAACGGGCAAATCCCGCCCTTAAAAGGGTGAAGCTGGCTAGTATACACTGTCTCATGAAAAATAAATAATAGAAAGGAATCACGCCATGTTTGATCTTTCAACTTTGGGTACATTTATTGCAGTAGTCATTGGCTTATTTTTAATCCCCGGTCCGGCGGTCTTTCTCACGATTACCCGGACGGTACAAGGCGGGCGTAAAGCAGGAATCATGACGGGGCTTGGCATTGCGACTGGCGACTTCATTCATACCGTCTTTGCGGCTGTAGGGCTGTCTGCTATTTTGATGACGTCTGCCTTAGCTTTCAATATTGTGAAATTTGCCGGAGCCGCTTACTTGCTGTACATGGGAATTCGCGCAATCATGGAAAAGCCTGCCGATCCCGAGATGCCAAACGTGGCGCCCGTTTCACCGTTAAGTTCTTATAGCCAGGCGATCTTGGCTGAAGTGCTCAATCCGAAAACGGCTCTTTTCTTTTTAGCCTTCTTGCCGCAATTCGTGCATCCAGAACAAGGAGCATCCATGCTCCAATTTCTGTCCCTCGGCTTAATCTTTGTCGTGCTGGGCTTTGTGTACACAGCGATGATTGTACTAGGCATGCGTCCGCTCGGAAAGCTAGTGAAGCGAATCTCCTGGCTTGTCCCTTGGAGCGGCAAAATCGTAGGCACCATCTACATCGGTCTAGGATTAAAAGTTGCGTTCCAAAGCCGGTGATACGCTCTATATTTCTATGCAAAAAGGATGTCCTATTTCAAGGGCATCCTTTTTCATTGTTATTTGTAGCCTAGCCGTCGGCTAAATCCAGAATCCAGTCGGTTTCCCCGATTTACGGTCGGAAACCGCCATGATACGGTTGAGCCAGGCGGAAATCCGGTCGTCTCTCGCCACGATTCAGTCAAATCACCATAAAAAAGCATCCGCTGAACAGTCATCAGCGGATGCTTTTTCTTATTCTGCCAGCAAGTCTAGTTCATCTTTCGGCAGGTCATCGAGGTCCAGCTTTTCATCTGGCGTATTGGACGCGGATGAGGCTGATTTTACGATGTCGCCAAATCCTTGCTGTTTTAAAAGAGTAATAATTTGTGACTTAATCGGGATGTTGTTATCGACGAGATACTGCGCTTTCGAACGGATCATCTCATCGAAAATGGTACTGCGTGCAATGCCATTTTCTTCAAAAGTAATTTGTGAGAGCAGCAAATCCATGAGCGTCAGCCAATCGTAGTCGTTGCCTGTAAATTGAAGCTTGCCGTTCACTTGGTACCAAAGGTCGCCATTGGAGCGAATCCAGCTTGGATGGAGATTTTCAATCCCGCCTTTTAGCTCTAGGGCGGTTTCCAAGTAAGCGGAGTTTTTCGTCTGTTGATACGTTTCTAATAAAAATCTCATTTCGCCAAGGGCGTGATTGAGAGACACGTGTGTTTTCTGACCGCCTACAGCATAATAGTCAGCAATTAAATGACTCGTAGGTGTCACCTGAATAATATTGCCGATTTCTTTTTGCTTCACAAGGAAGTCCGCATAGCGGAGATTCGCGTCTGACAGCTGCGGAATGTTCAGGATGTTCGAAGCGTTCTTCAAGAACAGCGCCGCGTTTTCATTATGGCGGGTATCAACGTAAGGAGCGGTTGTTCCATACGCATTTTTCAGCCATGTGCTCGTGTATTCTGTTTTGAAAATAGGTGTTTTTCCAG
This sequence comes from Bacillus lumedeiriae, assembly GCF_044891285.1. Classification (NCBI taxonomy): domain Bacteria; kingdom Bacillati; phylum Bacillota; class Bacilli; order Caryophanales; family Bacillaceae; genus Bacillus; species Bacillus lumedeiriae. The sequence goes on along the minus strand of NZ_JAUIYO010000009.1, from coordinate 13,754 downwards.
CTGTGATGACTCCGCCGGAAAAGACGTCAAGGTCGGCAATGGCATTCACGACAAGGTCGTAAAAGTAGCGTTCTTTGTTGCCGGTATAAGCGGTTAAATAAATCCCGCCTTGCAGCCTGCCGATGTTGCGGCCATAGCCCATTTTGTAGCCTGGCTCAATCGACCATGGCAGTTTCGTGTAAGCTCCATCAGCTGTGAGCCAGTTGTTGATTGAGCTGTATTCTTTGATCGTCCGTTTAAACCATTCGTCGCGATTCGTATTGTCAGCAAACAGCTGTTTATTAGAAAGCAGGACCCAGTTTTCTGAGATCGCTTTTCCTTTCACCGACATATTTACATGAGTTGTGACGAGGTTTCGAGCGGTATCTGTGTACACTTTGTAGCTTTCCAATTCACTAGCGAGTTCGCGGAGAACAGAGCGCTGTCCGTTAGAGTAATTCGTTTGACGGTGAACGGAAAGATAATTTTTGCCGATCATCATTTCATTTGTAACGGTGCTGCCTTTTTTCGCTGATAAAATGCCTGTCGGATGCGACGTTTTGTCCACGCCAAATGTGGAGTCGTGGCTTTGATCCACTTGGCCGAATGTCGAGTATTTCGCGAGTGAATAGTTATCTGACTGCTGGAATGGCACGATAACAGAAGCAGAGTACGTATTGTCGCCGTTATGAACAAATTTCGTAAAGACGAACACATCGCCGTTATCGAGCGTTCTCAGCGTTACCCGCAGAGAGCCGAGCGGCTTAGACGCATTGCCCATATGATAGTAGTAATGAGTGTCGGTTGAGCGGATATGAGCATCTGTCGTGCGCTTGTTATATGTAAGCGGCACACCGGATGTATTCATACGCACTTTAATATATTGATAGTCATTCACCGGCACGACAACTTCTGAAGAATCAACAGGCTTCGGAATCGGCACCGGGTCTTTGCCGGCAGAGAATAAATCAAGCTTTTCCATCATGCGGTACACGAAGACAGCTGATTCACCGCGCGTGGCAATTTTTTTCGGTAAAAATTCGTTGTCGGCTGTTCCTTTAATGAGCCCATAATGAGTCATGCGCTGGACGGACTCGTAAGCATAGCGCGTAATGTCCGCTGCGTCTTTATATGTTAACTTCGCTTTCGTTGGATAATCGCCTTTCAATTGCATCGCCCGATCAAGCATGACGGCGACATCAGAACGTGTCACCGGATCATTGGCGAGCGCGTACCCTTCCGCATTTCCTAAAAGCAGGCCGGCCTTTTTAGCGGCGGCGATATCCTTATATAAACTGCTTCCGGGAGGGACATCTTTAAACGCAGAGTCCCCAGGGGGCAGGTCCAATGCCCGTACTAAAAACGCAATAAACTGGCCTCTTTTCACTTGAGCATCTGGCCGAAACGTTCCGTCGTCGTAACCGTTAATGACACCGGCATCGACAAGCGCTTGAATTTCCTTAGCGGCCCAATGATTCTTTGCATCATTAAACACTTGGGCGGACGCCTGAGCGGTATATGTGAAAAATAAAACGATCACGGCCAAACTCGCTATTAATCTTTTCATAATTTCCCCTTTCCAGATGGACTTTTTAACACTTGACATTATAACATACTAGCGATAATAGATTATGAAAAATGTAGTCAAAGTCTGATTTAGACAATATTAAGCTCATTGAGAACATCATAGTATAGCTGTTTCCTTTTTTAAAGGCTTTGTTAAATGAGCCTGTTGATTTCCGTGGGCGGTCCGGGAGCCTCCTCATCGCTATCGCTCCTGCGGGGTCTCCCTTGGATACGCTTTTGAGGGCACTGAAAAAGTCCACCTAAAATAGTGACTACACTAAACATTGTTGATTTGCGCTCCAGGCGGACGCTTTCCGCGGGGCGGGCGGTAAGCCTCCTCAGCCGCTTCGCGTCCTGCGGGGTCTTACCTGTCCCGCTAGTCCCGCAGGAGTCGCCGCCTTCCGCTCCAATCAACGGTATCTGCTTAAAACAGGAGGGAATTAAAACACTGCTTTACTCCGAAAAGGCAAATATTGAATACACAAAAGAAAACGAAATAGCGCTCGTTGCAAAGTTGAATCCAAATCTTACGCAAGGTCCACGAAAAGAAAAAGAATAGAAAAAATCGAACAAACGGCTGTCTATTTCTGTTTGAAAAACCGGTACGAATTTAAAATCGTAAGTTTTTCAGTGCCCTCCACGTTTTTCCCGCAGGAGTCTCGCACCCTCCGCTCCAATCAACAAAGCAGCAAAATCAATAATAGTTCATGAACAAAGCTTTTTAAAAGAGAAAAAAGCCCCGCTTCAACAGAGAATTATTTACCCCGCATGAACTGGCAGTAAGACCCCAATCTCAAGGCCCCAGGTTCATAGATGGGGAGCAGCTGCCAGTAAATGCCCGATCCATTCAACTAACCATCAGTGGGGGAGGAAGAAAGCCCCCACTGATGGAAGTTTCATTTTATAATAGAAGAGATCGATCAAAAAAGGAGATGAACCCATGCTTTCCTCTAATCAACCATCCTCAATCGCTACTTTTCTTTCCGGCCGCCTTCTGCTTCAAGAAGAAATCCCTTTTCCGCTTTCTGACTCCTCAGATATTCAGTACCTTCCCGGCATTTTAACGAAACATCATCGCTTTTTCTGCCAGCGATGCGGCAATGATCAAAAGGAGCGGTTTGCTGTGTTCCCGTGTGCGCGCTGTGGCCAAATGTGTTCGTATTGCCGGCATTGTCTCATGATGGGGCGCGTTGCCGGCTGTTCGAAGCTCGTTCGCTGGACGGGGGCGGAACCGCCGCACGAAGGGGAGGGAACGCTTCACTGGAGCGGCCGCTTGTCAGAAGGGCAGAGCGCGGCCTCCCATGCGGTTGTTGAAGCGATTCAACGTGACGGCGAGCAGCTTATTTGGGCTGTGTGCGGTGCCGGAAAAACAGAAGTGTTGTTCCGGGGCATTGAAGCGGCCTTGCTCGCTCGTAAACGCGTCTGTATCGCGACACCTCGGACCGACGTTGTCCTTGAACTCGCCCCGCGCCTGCAAAAAGTGTTCCCCGGTGTGAATGTCACTGCCTTGTATGGCGGAAGCCTCGACCGCCACGAGTATAGCCCGCTCGTCGTTTCTACAACTCATCAGCTGTTTCGCTTTATCGAAGCGTTTGACGTCATGATCGTCGATGAAGTTGATGCGTTTCCTTACTCGTATGATGCCTCTCTGCAATACGCTGTTGCAAAATCCCGCAAGTCCCAGTCCTCTCTCATTTATTTAACCGCCACCCCCAACGAAACATGGCAAAGAGAATGCCGGTCTGGAAAAAGACCATTCATGAAAATTCCAGCCCGCTTTCATCGCCAGCCGCTGCCCGTACCCGCGTTCAGCTGGTGCGGCAACTGGAAAAAAGCGATTGAAAAAGGCAGGATTCCAGCCAATGTGAAAGAGTGGACAGTGGAACGTTTACAAGCGGGCAAGCAAGCACTGCTCTTTTTCCCGCACATCGAATCAATGGAAAAAGCGCTGCCGCTGTTTCAGAAATTCCATCCAGCGATCGAGGCGGTACATGCCGAAGATCCCCATAGGAAAGAAAAGGTCGCTCTCATGCGTGAGAAAAAGTTGCCGCTGCTGCTGTCGACGACGATTTTGGAGCGGGGGGTCACATTTCCGAACATTGACGTTGCTGTCATTGGGGCAGAGGATGATGTGTTTACTGAAAGTGCGCTCGTGCAAATTGCCGGACGCGCCGGCCGAAGCGCTGATTTTCCTGATGGTGAGGTCCGCTTTTTTCACTACGGGAAAACGAAAGCGATGGCAAAAGCAGCTGCCCATATCCGCCAAATGAACAAAGAAGGACGCGAAAAGGGGTGGCTCGATCGATGAATGTGTGCTTGTTATGTGAAGAAGAAACAAACAGAAGCTTGAGCTGGCGCCAATTTTTCCTGCTGGACGCGCCGCCTGTTATTTGTGCCGCGTGCCGCCAGCCCTTCGAACGGATTACAGGAGAGGGGTGCCGAATCTGTTCCCGGACGGATTCCGAATTTATCACGAATGGCGTCTGCTTCGACTGCCGGCGCTGGGAAGAAGATCCGGTTTATCACGGCGTACTTGCTGCGAATCGTTCACTTTATCTCTACAACGAAGCGATGAAAGCGTTCATCGCCCGCTTTAAATACCGCGGCGACTATGTGCTCGCTCGAGTGTTTGCCGAAGAATTGAAAGCAGCGGCGAAAAAAATAGACTATGATGTTGTGATCGCTGTGCCGCTAAGTGAGGAGCGGCTGTACGAACGCGGCTTCAATCAGGCAGAAGCGCTCGCCCGGGAAGCGGGGCTCCATTTGATCGACGTTCTCCAGCGGGTCCATTCTGAAAAACAGGCGAAAAAATCCCGCGCCGAACGGCTGCAGGCTCCGCAAGTTTTTCGATTAAAAGAAAAATCGGCCGTTTCTAATAAAAAAGTCCTGGTGATTGACGATATATATACTACAGGCTCTACTCTCCGGCAGGCTGCTCACTTGTTGAAACAAATGGGAGCGGCGCAAGTGCAGGCATTGACACTTGCCCGGGGGCAGGGGAGCTGAGGGAGTGTTGGAGGGATAGACATGAACGAAATCATCAACTGTTCGCGCTGCGGCGAGCTATATATGGAGAACGCCTTTCGCGACGTATGCGCGAAATGTGCAAAGTCAGAAGAAGAAATGTATGAAACAGTGTATCGTTTTTTACGCCAGCGGGAAAACCGGGCGGCGACGATCGAACGGGTCGTGGAAGTCACAGGGGTAAAAGAAGAACTCATTCATAAATGGGTGAAAAAAGGCCGGCTCCATGCGGCTCATTTTCCGAATCTCGGCTATCCGTGTGACCGCTGTGGAGCGATCATCACAAAAGGAAAAATTTGTGGAAAGTGTACGATGGACATTGAACGCGACTTGAAACAGATCCAGCGCGAAGAAGAGTTTGAAGTAGAAAAACAAAGAGGAGAAGGACATTTGACGTACTACGCAGCGAATAAAAGAAAGTAAAAACTGGAATAGTAGAAATGACCCGATTTTCTTTCTGAAGCAGCCATGGACGTGACAATAAAATTGATAAAAATCGCCTATGAATCCGCTGTTAACTTTTTTTCCTGAAAACCGATATAATGAATAATCACATGAGAAAATCGGAAAAAAAGAAAGTGAGGGATCGACAGTGAAAATCAACCGAACCGGCGTATCCGGAATCAACCCGTACCAAAAACAGTTCCACAAACCGCACGGGCCGAAAAAACCTTCCGAAGCGCAGACAGATAAGCTGGAAATCTCTTCAGCGGCCAAAGGCATGCAGGAAGTATCAAAAATGACAAAAGAACGAACAGAAAAAATCGCACGCCTAAAGCAGCAAATCGCAAAAGGCGAATACCAGCCAAACCCCGAGAAAATTGCCGAGGGGATTGTGGATTTTTATAAGAAATAATGGAGCGGCACTCTAGGTGTAAAGCCTAGGCAGCATGCATATTCTTGAAGCAGCCGCGCACAAATGGGGCATGAGCGCGCATAAGTTCGTTATATCCGCGCATAAAATCATCACCGCGGCGCACAACACTCAAGAAATAGCGCACAAAGCGCCGCCGCTTCATTTTATTTAATGAAGAAAGCAGAGGGAGACACCATGTCTGCACAACCATTGATGGATGTACTTGATAAAATGTGCCGCCTGCATGAGCATTTGCTGGAGCTCGCAGCCAAGAAAACAGACATCATCAAACAAAACGATATGAACGGACTCGATCAATTGCTCAAGGACGAGCAGAAATACGTGGCGGCGATCCACACGATGGAACGGGAGCGGCAAAAGGCAGCCGCCGCCATGACAGGAAAAGCTGAGGCGACACTCACCGACTGCCTGGAAGCGGCAGCGGGACAAGAGAAAGAACCATTGCAGGAGCTCACAGCTAGACTAACGGAACAAGTGCTGCAGTTAAAAGAACAAAACGACCTCAACCAGCAGCTCGTGTATCAATCCCTGCAATTCGTCAACATGAGCATGAGCCTCCTGCAGCCCCAGCCCGAACAAGCGACATACACACATCCAGCGAAGGGCGCAGGACAGCGGCCGAAGCGTTCGATGTTTGACTCGCAAGTATAATCAGGCTGTTGACAAACGCTCGCTTTCTTCGTTGCTCGTCTGCCTGCGGTGCTCATGACCCTTATGGTCACTCCGCTCCTCGTCAGGCTTCGCGCCTCGAAAGACAAACGTTTTCAATCAGCCTGATGGTATTTACAATTGTAAAAGGGTCTGACCTTTTAGTTTTTAATTTAATAAAGATAGAAACGGAGGAACAGCCATGCGTTCCACTTTTCATGGATTAGAAGTCGCGAAACGCGGCATGTTCACGCAGCAAGGCGCCATCAGCGTCACTGGGCACAACATCGCCAACGTGAACACACCCGGCTACACTAGGCAGCGTGTGAACTTTGTACAAACCGAACCCTATCCGCCAGCTTCAATGAACAGACCGCAAATTCCAGGCCAAATGGGAACAGGCGTCGAAGCGGGCTCTATTCAGCGTGTCCGCGAAAGCTTCTTAGACACACAATACCGCGGCGAAACGAATAAACTCGGCTACTGGCAGTCAAAATCAGAAGCCTTAAGCAAAATGGAAGACATCTTAAACGAACCGAGCACAAACGGCCTATCCGCCGTTATGGGACAATTCTGGCAGTCGCTGCAAGATTTGAGTGTGAATCCGGAGAATGAAGGCGCACGTGCAGTTGTCTTGCAGCGCGGTGAAGCGGTTGTAGACACGTTCCACTACTTACATAGCTCGATTTCGGCGATTAAAAACGATATTGGCAGTCAAATCAGTGTCACGATCAAAGAAGTGAACTCTATCCTCGAACAAATCAGCGGCATCAACAAACAAATCAGCGAAATCGAACCACACGGCTACTTGCCGAATGATTTGTACGACGAGCGTGATAGATTAGTAGACCAGCTGTCACAGCATGTGAATATTAAAGTAGAGAAAGTCGCTTCTGGCGGGAATGCGTTGAAGATTGCAGAAGGGATTTATAAGATTTCGTTGGTCAATACAGGTGGAACTGATGTACCGCTTGTAGATGGTGATAAGTTTAACCGGATAGGTATTAAAGGCGGAATTGATAGTGATCAGGATAATATTCCAGATCAGCCTAAAGCCCCGTTAACTCAGTTTACAATTGAGAAAAATATAGAAGGGGGCACAGGTTCTAGTGAAGTTGGTGTTCTTAGTTTTTCTCAAGGAAAATTGAAGGCATTAGCAGAAGCTTATGGTTACGATGATGGAGGTACTGAAAAAGGTACTTATCCAGACATGCTTGATAACTTGGATAAGATGGCTTATACGTTTGGCAAGCTGTTTAATGAAGTTCATAAGTTAGGTTATCCAGTAAAAGGGGATCGGCCGGCGGCTGGCAGCGAAAAAGAAAACTTTTTTATTTTTGGTGCCGGTTCAGATCATAAAGGAGCAGCTTCATCGATTATATTGAATCAAAAAATTGAAGCGAGAGATATTTTGGCATCGAGCAGCAAGGATAATGCGGGCGATGGCAAAAACGCGATTAATCTTGCCAACATTTCAAGTATGATTTTGAGTGAAACAGCACAAAAATTAGAAGGTTTCACAAACACGATTGATTTGACTAGTTTAAGTGCTATTGAAAGTGGAACGATCCAATCATTTTACGAAGGAATGATTGGCCGCTTAGGAGTCGACGCCCAGCAAGCAGTACGCATGACAAAAAACAGCGCGGTACTCGCTCAATCTGTAGAAACGAACCGTCAATCCGTCAGCTCGGTTTCGCTAGACGAAGAAATGACGAATTTAATTAAATTCCAGCATGCGTATAACGCAGCCGCAAGAAACATTACAGTCGTTGATGAAATGCTTGATAAAATCATTAACGGCATGGGAACCGTAGGAAGATGAGGTAGGTGAATAAACAATGCGCGTAACACAATCGATGCTTTCTAACAATATGCTTACGAATCTATCAAGCAGCTATGACCGCCTCGGCAAGCTGCAAGACCAAATGACGACACAAAAGAAAATTACCCGGCCATCCGATGATCCTGTCGTCGCGATGAAAGGGATGACGTATCGGACGAACTTGATGGAAGTAGAACAGTATAAGCGTAACTTTGGCGAAGCGTATAACTGGATTGAAAACACGGATTCGGCTTTGGATAAGGCGACAAGTGCTCTGCAACGGATTCGTGAATTGACGGTGCAGGCAAGTAACGATACGTACGAAGGTACTCAGCGTGAAGCAGTCATGCAGGAAGTGAGTCAGCTCAAAGAACATCTCGTCCAAATCGCTAACACGAAGTTTGGAGACAAGTATTTGTTTAATGGAACGGATACGCTCAATCCGCCTGTTAAAGATAATGGCGTTACATTAGAGGTGAGTAATAACTCCAATCCTGTCAATCTAGAACTCTCTAAAGGAGTGTATATCCAAGTAAATGCGAATCCACAAAAAGCATTTACGAAAGGGTTATTTGAGGATCTAGATGGTCTGATTGCCTCATTAAAAGATGGTGGCTCTGGAACGAAAATTGGCGATTTTCTTGGGAAAATAGATGGGCATAAGGATGCGATCACTTACGAACGCGCTAACATAGGTGCCCGCTTAAACCGAATCGAATTAATGGAAGATCGGGTAATGGAGCAAGAAGTCATCGCCAGCCGTGTCATGTCTGAAAACGAAGATGTCGATATGGAACGACTCATTACCGACTTAAAAACGCAAGAAAGCGTCCACCGCGCCGCCCTAAGCGTCGGCGCCCGCATCATTCAGCCGACGTTAATGGACTTCTTAAGATAAAGTTTTTTCTATAAGGGTCTGACCCCACCCCTAATATACGATGTATAGTATATTGTTGATGTGGGGTCAGACCCTTTGGTTTAAAGTTGTCACTACAGAAACGAGGTAAAAACAATGCAGCTGCCACAAATACGCATGACCTCCCAGCAAGCACAAATTGAACTGAATATCCAGCAGCCGGTTCAATCCATTGAACAGCCGCTCGCCGAACTTGATCTGCAGCAGCCACAAGCGGATATGGAGTTGGAACGCACACCAGCGAAGCTGACGATTAACCAAACAAAAGCACGGGAAGATATGGATTTAAAGCATATATCGAAGCGGGTTGAAGAAGCGGCACAGTTAGGTTATCAAGACTGGCTTGAAGGTTTAGCGCGCGTTTCTGCAGAGGGCGACGAGCTCATGATGATTGAAAACGGCGGCGATCCGATTCCAGAACAGGCACAGCGCAACAGCGAAGGGCCGGAATTGGAGTTCAACATCGGCTGGATTCCTTCAGCCGGCGGCGTGAGTATCGACTACGTTCCGGGGAAAGTAGACATTCACGTCCAGCCGAACCCCGTCATTAACAACACCCGCCCGCAAAAGCCGATCCACAACTACCAGCCGGGTAAAGTGCACATCGCCCTAAAACAGTATGCGTCCTTATCGATTGATTTTGTGAACTTAAAATATAGAGGCATCAATTACGAACAGGAAATCTAAAAAAGGAGCGTGAACGCAATGAAAATCGCAACAAAATATCATGGACAAGTTGAGATCCAAGAAGAAGATATTTTATCGTTTCCGCACGGTATTCCAGGATTCATCGATGAAAAAAGCTTCACCCTTTTAGCTTTCCCGGACAACGATTCATTTTTCGTTCTGCAATCCATAAATACACCAGCACTGGGCTTCGTCGTCACGAACCCATTTACCTTCTTCCCTGACTATGACATTCAACTCGATGACACCACAGTGGAAGCACTGGATCTGCAAAAGCCGGAAGATGCAGCGGTGTATACAATCCTAACCGTTCGGGAACCATTTAACGAAACAACCGCCAATCTCCAGGCACCAGTAGTTATCAACATCAACAACAAAAAGGCAAAACAAACGATCCTAAACGACAGCCGCTACCAAACCCGTCATCTCATCATGCCTGTCGGCGTCGCAAAGGAGTGAGCAGAAAATGTTAGTTCTAACAAGAAAAACAGGACAAGCCATCCAAATCGGCGACGACATCGAAATCACTGTCATCAGCGTCAAAGGCGACCAAATTAAACTAGGCATCAACGCACCAAAGCATGTGGACATTCACCGGAAAGAAGTGTACTTAGCGATTCAGGAAGAAAATGAAAGTGCATCAGCGGGGGTGGAAGATATTTTTGGCTTGTTGGGAAAAGTAAATAAATCGTAAACAAAGGGGCTTCTGCAAAAGAGGCTCTTTTTGATGTCACAAACATTTCACGATATAAAGATAAAAAATTCCCTTAAAACTATTAAACTTCCCCAACGATCTCCGATATTAAACATGTAACGGGGAATAAAGGGCGGCCGACCTCAAAGCCCCGTAAAAAATTTAAGTTCACACGGACGTGAACGACACATTCAAGGAGGAAATTCACAATGAGAATTAATCACAACATTGCGGCGCTTAACACGTATCGTCAGTTGAATACTGCTGCATCTGGACAATCTAAATCAATGGAGAAACTATCTTCAGGTCTTCGTATTAACCGTGCAGGAGATGATGCTGCAGGTCTAGCAATCTCTGAAAAAATGCGTGCTCAAGTACGTGGTTTAGACCAAGCTGCTAAAAACTCTCAAGACGGTAGACTAGAAATGCCGCTCTAAGCAGTAATGCTTAGATGAACACTCCGTGAATTCGGTGGAACCCCAAACCAACCCTTTCAAGGTGGATGGTGGGCAATACCGAGCCAAGCCTAATGAATCGGTAACAAGTAGTTAGGAAGGTGTGACGGTCAGGTGGTGAGGAACCGTACCGATAACCCACCCACGAGCGCGGGGCATCCTACCGGGATGAAGATATGACCTGAACTTTATGGAAACATAAAGAAGCAGCGGATAAAAAGCCACTGCGATAACACATTTGATTTCTATGATCCAAACAGCTGAAGGTGCATTGAACGAAACACATTCCATTCTTCAACGTGTGCGTGAACTTGCTGACCAATCAGCGAACGGTACAAATACAGCTGAAGACCGTAAAGCCATTCAAGATGAAGTAAAGCAATTAAAAGAAGAAATTGATCGTATTGGTAATACGACAGAGTTTAATACTCAGAAGTTATTGAACGGTAACCTGAAATCTGCTGGCGGCGCCTCTGTTGGACAAAATACAACGACAGGTGCGACTGTTGGTAAGTTAGCAGCAGGAACAATTACTGTTTCTGGTACTCATACACTTTCAGCAGCTACATTCTCAGCAGCTTTTGTAGCTGAAACACTTAATGTTGATGGAACTGAAATTACTGTGAATTGGCAGAATTTAAGCACAGATGAGCAAAATATTATTAAAAATGGTGCTAGTGATGATGCTACTTCCCAACAAAAAGCGCTTGATTTAATCGTAAGCAAAATTAATGAGGCAATTGATCAATCTGGAAGTGGAGTTGCTCATGTAAGTGGTTATAACACTAGTGGGAAAATTACACTTACTAGTGGATCGGAAGGTACAGGTTCTAAAATTACAGCAGGAAGTGCAGGCGTATTAAAAGAAGCTATTGGAGGAGCTGGTACTTCAGCAGCTGGAACAAATACTTATAACGGAACAACTGTTGTTAGTGGTTCTAGTTTTACTGCAGATATCAACGGTGTAACAATGAATGTTACTCTTACAGCAGCAATTACAAATGGAACGACTGCCATGTCTGCTGCAGCTGATTTATTACAAACAGCACTTAATACTGCTATTACTAGTGCAAACAATACTGCAGGTGCTACTTCAAATGCCGATCCAGGTTTTATTGCCGCTGTAAAAGTTAATGTTTTAGATGATGGACGTTTTGAAATTGTAAGTGAAACAGGCCCGATTAATCTATCTGATAAGTCTGGTAAAACAACAGTAAAAGACTTAGGGTTATCTTTGGCACAAACAGACTCATCGGGTAATGGTGGAATGACGTTCCAAATTGGTGCGAATAAAGGTCAAACGATCACTTTTGGTATTAACGATATGCGCTCTGCAGCACTAGGAATTGCTAGTGTTGATGTTTCTACACAAGCTGGGGCATCTAATGCTTTAACATCTTTAGACTCTGCAATTAAATCAGTTTCTTCAGAACGTTCAAAACTAGGTGCTATCCAAAACCGTTTAGAACATACAATCAATAACTTAAGCACATCTTCTGAAAACCTAACTGCCGCGGAATCTCGTATCCGTGACGTAGATTATGCTTTAGCTGCATAGGCAGTGACAAGCACAGTCGTCCTAGCTGGTAACGGTTAGAGATCATAATCGGGTGAATTGCTGGAAAACCCTTAGAGCTTTTTTTGCCACAACGTAGTTGGAAACGACAAGCGTGAAGGTTAGAAAAAAGAAAAGATTGGGCAATCAGCAGCCAAGCTCCTGTTTCGAAAGAATGGAGAAGGTTCAACGACTAGGAAACCGTCTAAGGCAATTGCTATGACGATGAGTCCATAGGTGAAACAGTGTATCATCAGCATTGTGAATCCGAAGTGCCCGACCCCTACTAGAAAGCTAGAGGGTGAAGATATAGTCTAGTCATTTGTGAAAGCAAATGTTCGCACGATGGCGAAAGAAATGATGAACCAAACGAAGAATTCTATTCTTTCTCAAGCAGCACAAGCAATGTTGGCTCAATCTCAACAATTACCACAAGGAGTTTTACAACTTCTTCAGTAATTTTGAAAGGGCGTCTAGCTTGGTAACGAGCCAGAGTATAACTGGGTGAATTGCTGGAACTTCCTAAAGCTTTACCAACCACAACGTAACTGGAAACGGTCAGCGTGAGGGTGTGAAAATGGTGAAGATGAAACAATGGATAATCAGCAGCCAAGCTCCTGTGAGGAAACTCTGGAGAAGGTTCAACGACTAGAGAAGTACGGTCTAAGGCGAAAGCTATGGCTATGAATCTCGTAGGGCAGCAAACGCTGTTCGAAGTGCCCAGCCCCTTGGAGAACAAGGGTGAAGATATAGTCTATTCTATGATCGAAAGACATAGTGGCAAAGCAAGCCAACCAACAACCACAAGGAGTTCTACAACTTCTTCGTTAATAACTTTTATTACAATGGAGATCCTAGTTTTACTAGGGTCTCTTTTTGATCTATTTTGTTAAACTATATAAGCGTATTCTGATTTTCCGATATAGCCCACTCTCTTCACACCTATTTGAATCAGGATAAGGGGATAATTCTTGTGTCGGTTTGACAAGCTGGATGTGCATATAAATGAAGGAATTTCATAAATTGACCCTTTAGAGCCTCGAGGGATTTTGAGACACACAAAAAAGAGCACCTCCTCAAAATGTCGAACCGAGTAAGTGATCAAACTAATTCCAAGGATGGAAGAAGACTACTTATGACTATTATACGCTAAAGAATCCTGCTTGATTTGCAAGAATTATATAATTTAAAATCTATCCAACGATTTAAAACTAATCTTTCAACCATCGACATTAATCCAATTATAACGAAGAGATCATGTTTTGGCAGGCCTGTGTTCCTTTTAAATACGGAATTATAAACTTAATTCAAATATCTGAAATTTAGTGTGGTAAGCATTGGGAGGGATTTTTTGAGTTGAAGGTGATGAAAAAAAAATAGTAGCATCCGATATAATAGATAGTGACAAAATTACAGATGATCTCTAGGTATACGAAAATCTGAGTTATTATTTACTAGAATATATCAAGAATATTATTCCAAATATTAGATTTAGAAGGTGAAGGCATGTTTATTGACAGAAATATAG
>NZ_JAUIYO010000088.1:0-263 GCF_044891285.1 Bacillus lumedeiriae | reverse complement strand
TGTTACTTATATATAGAAGGAATTCATCCTTCAAAACTGAACAAAAAACAATGCCGTTAATTCGTGTGTGAGAACATCGTTCTCTTCTGCTAGTAGGTAAGGCGTACACCTTCACCGTTCACATATTCCCGGCGTGATTGGTTAAGTCCTCGATCGATTAGTATTCGTCAGCTCCACGTGTCGCCACGCTTCCACCTCGAACCTATCTACCTGATCATCTTTCAGGGATCTTACTAGCTTGCGCTATGGGAAATCTCATCTTG
>NZ_JAUIYO010000087.1:0-276 GCF_044891285.1 Bacillus lumedeiriae | reverse complement strand
ATCGCCATTTTAGGTTAAGTTAGAAAGGGCGCACGGTGGATGCCTTGGCACTAGGAGCCGAAGAAGGACGGGACTAACTCCGATATGCTCCGGGGAGCTGTAAGTAAGCATTGATCCGGAGATTTCCGAATGGGGAATATATAAGTAATATCTATTGTTCTTTGAAAACTGGATAATATCGTATAAAAGTAACCAAGCAATAAAACCGAGTGATCGCCATTTTAGGTTAAGTTAGAAAGGGCGCACGGTGGATGCCTTGGCACTAGGAGCCGAAGA
>NZ_JAUIYO010000086.1:0-445 GCF_044891285.1 Bacillus lumedeiriae | reverse complement strand
CGGTGCCCGTTCCTGTTCCACCGGTGCCCGTTCCTGTTCCACCGGTGCCCGTTCCTGTTCCACCGGTGCCCGTTCCTGTTCCACCGGTGCCCGTTCCTGTTCCACCGGTGCCCGTTCCTGTTCCACCGGTGCCCGTTCCTGTTCCACAGATTTCCCATAGCGCAAGCTAGTAAGATCCCTGAAAGATGATCAGGTAGATAGGTTCGAGGTGGAAGCGTGGCGACACGTGGAGCTGACGAATACTAATCGATCGAGGACTTAACCAATCACGCCGTATGGCGTAAAAGCAACACCCAAAATAAAAACCCCTATTGGGGATGTGCCTGGCAGCGTCCTACTCTCACAGGGGGAAGCCCCCAACTACCATCGGCGCTGAAGAGCTTAACTTCCGTGTTCGGTATGGGAACGGGTGTGACCTCTTCGCTATCGCCACCAGACTGTATAA
>NZ_JAUIYO010000085.1:0-307 GCF_044891285.1 Bacillus lumedeiriae | reverse complement strand
ACGTGTTACTCACCCGTCCGCCGCTAACTTGAACTGGAGCAAGCTCCAGTCAAGTCCGCTCGACTTGCATGTATTAGGCACGCCGCCAGCGTTCGTCCTGAGCCAGGATCAAACTCTCCAAAAAGATGTTTGACTTGCTCAATTGTTTTAAATCAGCCGAAGCCGCCTTTCAATCTTTCACCATGCGGAGAAAGAAGTTATCCGGTATTAGCCCCGGTTTCCCGGAGTTATCCCAGTCTTACAGGCAGGTTACCCACGTGTTACTCACCCGTCCGCCGCTAACTTGAACTGGAGCAAGCTCCAGTCA
>NZ_JAUIYO010000008.1:0-123913 GCF_044891285.1 Bacillus lumedeiriae | reverse complement strand
CAGCCGAAGCCGCCTTTCAATCTTTCTCCATGCGGAGAAAGAAGTTATCCGGTATTAGCCCCGGTTTCCCGGAGTTATCCCAGTCTTACAGGCAGGTTACCCACGTGTTACTCACCCGTCCGCCGCTGACTTGAACTGGAGCAAGCTCCAGTCAAGTCCGCTCGACTTGCATGTATTAGGCACGCCGCCAGCGTTCGTCCTGAGCCAGGATCAAACTCTCCAAAAAGATGTTTGACTTGCTCAATTGTTTTAAATAAGAATTAACTTACTGGCATGTATTTTGTTCAGTTTTCAAAGATCAATTTTGGAGCGGGTGATGGGAATCGAACCCACGACATCAGCTTGGAAGGCTGAGGTTTTACCATTAAACTACACCCGCATATTAATAATATAACAGATCGGGAAGACAGGATTCGAACCTGCGACCCCTTGGTCCCAAACCAAGTGCTCTACCAAGCTGAGCTACTTCCCGCTTTCATGAATAATGAAATATGTATAGTGGCGCGCCCGAGAGGAGTCGAACCCCTAACCTTTTGATCCGTAGTCAAACGCTCTATCCAATTGAGCTACGGGCGCAAATATGATGCGGCCGAGAGGACTTGAACCTCCACGGGGTTGCCCCCACTAGGCCCTCAACCTAGCGCGTCTGCCATTCCGCCACGACCGCATGTATCTTGCAACAGAATTATATACTAACAAATATTTTAAATTCAGTCAAGTACTTTATAAGAATATTTTTCAACCTTATTTAATACAAGCTAATGAAGTATGCAAAAAACTATTAGATTGCCGTTATTTCTAGTGAGTTGTCTCATCTTCTCTCAACGTCACTAAAAACATTTTAAAGTAATCTAAGTGATTCGTCAACTATTTTTTAACAAAATAAATTATCCATCTATCTTTTCTAATATATAATACAAATAAAAAAACAGCCTGCCTCACACAAGCCGCCGATGACATTTATCAATGCGGGTGAAGGGAGTCGAACCCCCACGCCTCGCGGCGCCAGATCCTAAGTCTGGTGCGTCTGCCAATTCCGCCACACCCGCAAAGTGGTGAGCCATGAAGGACTCGAACCTTCGACCCTCTGATTAAAAGTCAGATGCTCTACCAACTGAGCTAATGGCTCTAAATGGCTGGGCTAGCTGGATTCGAACCAGCGCATGACGGAGTCAAAGTCCGTTGCCTTACCGCTTGGCTATAGCCCAATACCAATATAAAGTAAAACTATGACCCGTACGGGATTCGAACCCGTGTTACCGCCGTGAAAGGGCGGTGTCTTAACCGCTTGACCAACGGGCCGCATTTGTTTCTTAAATGGCGGAGAAGGAGGGATTTGAACCCTCGCGCCGGAGTAAACCGACCTACACCCTTAGCAGGGGCGCCTCTTCAGCCTCTTGAGTACTTCCCCATAAAATATGGCTCCGCAGGCAAGATTCGAACTTGCGACCGATCGGTTAACAGCCGATTGCTCTACCACTGAGCTACTGCGGAATAAAAATGATTTTATCGACAATTTGTATTATATTAAAATAAAGAACGTGAGTCAACATTTTTGAAATATAAAATAAAAAATATTGACTCATTCTTTTATATGCCTTGCTCTATTAAATGATCAACAAAATCACAGCAAAACAATTTTTAATTTTACTCCGCCGATTCCTCTTTCACAAGTGTAATGCTTCCTTTACATCTTCCGCAAACATAACGCATGGTATCCATTTTTCTTTTGCGTGTATACACAAAGCGACAGTCATTACATCGATACATCAGTAAACGAGCTGAGCTTTTAACACCCGCACCCGTCAGCGGCGTACAGTGTCGAGGTGCTTTCACCGCCCGCAGCAGTTCTCTGAAATCCTTGTCACGATGACGATATCCTTTTCCTTCTAAATGTAAATGATAATGGCACAACTCATGTTTAATGATACCTTCTAATTCTTCTTGTCCGTAAACTTCAAAGTATTTCTTATTTACTTCTATATCATGTGATTGCAGTATATAACGCCCGCCCGTTGTTTTCAAACGTGTATTGAACGTTGCTTTATGAAGAAACGGGCGGCCGAACCATTCTCTAGATATTTTTTCAGTAAGAAGCTGCAACTCCTGACCATTCATTCGTCTGCTGCTCCTTCCCCCTTATTCTCCTGGCGCAATCATCGTCAGGGACACTCTCCCTTTTTTCTCATCTACTTGTTCAACCCAGACAGTTACAATGTCACCAACTGATGTAACGTCAAGAGGATGTTTAACAAACCCTTTTTTCATTTTAGAAATATGAACAAGTCCGTCTTCTTTCACTCCGATATCTACGAATGCACCGAAATCCACAACGTTTCTGACCGTCCCCTGCATTTCCATCCCAGGCTTTAAATCTTCAAGCTTCATAACACCTTTCTTTAGAAGAGGCGTCGGCAGTTCGTCACGTGGATCACGCCCCGGTCTTTGCAAAGCATCCATAATGTCCTGCATTGTGAGCACACCAATTCCCACCTCTTCTGCCACTCGTTCTACAGACAGCTTGTTAAGCGCCTCCGCCAACACTTCAGATCCAGCATCGTCTGTCGTACAACCGATGCCTTGAAGCAGTTTTTTCACCTCTGAATAATTTTCGGGATGGATAGATGTTCTATCCAACGGTTCCTTTCCATCAACAATTCTTAAAAACCCTATACATTGTTCATATGTTTTCGAACCGAGGCGGGGAACTTTTTTCACTTGTGAACGGTTGATAAATTTGCCGTTTTCTTCTCTAAACTTAACGATATTGTTCGCTACTGTTTTATTTAAACCAGCAACATATTGCAGCAGCGAAGCAGATGCTGTATTTAAATTGACGCCGACTTGGTTCACGGCTGTTTCGACCACAAATGTTAAAGATTCATTCAGCTTTTTCTGTGAAACATCGTGCTGGTACTGCCCTACCCCTACTGATTTGGGATCGATTTTTACCAGCTCCGCTAAAGGATCCTGCAATCTTCTCGCTATGGATACGGCGCTTCTTTCTTCTACCTGCAGATCAGGAAATTCCTCTCGCGCTGTCTCAGAAGCAGAGTAAACACTTGCTCCAGCTTCATTCACAATCACATAAGCAATCTGTGATTGACTCTTATTAATAAGATCAGCTATAAACTGTTCTGTCTCTCGTGAAGCTGTTCCATTACCGATTGCAATAATTTCTATACCATACTCTTGTAAGATCTGCTGAACAACAGCCTCTGCTTCCTCCTTTTTAGCCTTCGGAGGGTGCGGATAAATGACACCAATATATAGCATTTTCCCAGTATCATCTACTACCGCAAGCTTACAGCCCGTCCGATAGGCTGGATCTACTCCCAGTACAACCTTTCCTTTTAACGGCGGCTGAAGAAGCAGCTTTCTCAAGTTTTCAGAGAAAATGTGAATCGCCTGATCTTCTGCTTTTTCAGTTAATTCATTACGCACCTCCCTCTCGACTGACGGCTGGATCAGACGCTTGAAGGAGTCTTGAAATGCTTGCTGCACGTATGCACCAGCCTCGACCTTGTCATTCACTTTATATCTTTTACTCATATACCGGACCATTTTTTCCGGGTCTGTCTGAATGCTCACTTTTATAATGTCTTCTTTTTCTCCTCTATTCAAAGCCAATACCCGATGCGGAACAATTCTCGCAACAGGCTCTTCATATGAATAATACATTTCATATATGTTCTTTTCGTCCATCTCTTCTTTTTTAACCGTTGACTGGATCTTACCATTTTTGAAGGTTTCTTCACGTATCCATTGACGAATCGAAGCTTCATCGGCTGCCTGCTCAGCGATAATGTGCAAGGCTCCTTCAATGGCTTCTTCCGCCGAAGCAATACCTTTTTCATTGGATATGTATCGCTCTGCTTCCTCTTTCACAGGAGAAGAAGGCATGGCAAGCAGCCACTGGGCAAGCGGCATCAATCCCTTTTCCTTGGCAATGGCCGCTTTCGTCCGCCGCTTTTGTTTAAAGGGACGATATAAGTCTTCTACAGCCTGGATTTTCTCAGCACGTAAAATAGCCGTTTTCAACTCTTCTGTTAATTTCCCTTGTTCTTCAATAAGACGAATAACTTCTTCTTTGCGTCCTGATAAGTTTTGTAAATATCCCCAGCGGTTAATAAGTGATTGAATTTCTACCTCATCAAGCGCCCCAGTCATCTCTTTCCGGTAACGGGCGATAAAAGGTACGGTATTCCCCTCTTCAAGCAGACCGATGACCGCCCGCGCTTTCTTTACTTCCAGTCCCTCATCTTGGGCTGCTTTTTTAATTAAACTTTCCCGGTCAAAAATTGATTCCACAAGCATACGAATCCCTCCTTCTTCTATCCTCTATTTTATCAAAACAAAAGTATACATGCCCGTTTAGCAGCACACAGAATAAAAAGTGCCAAACAATACACAAAAAGCCTGTTCTTATTAGAACAGACCTAAATTGTAGAAAATTCTATGTTAAATTCTCTCAGGCTGATTGAAAACGTTTGTCTTTCAAGGCTCGACGCTTGACGAGGGGCAGAGTGACCGGACGGGTCATGAGCACCGCAGGCAAGCGTGCAACGAAGAAAGCGAACGTTTATCAACAGCCAGCGTTCTTACTAGAACAGACTTCCAATAATATACGTACAATCATCGTTAGACTGTGCTGTTCCTTCTTCAAGAATGGAGGCGATCTGCTGAATAGAGCGGTTTCTCATCATGGTTTTCACATTAAGAAGATTGACTCCGTCTGAATGAAGCAAAAACTTGCAGTTCGCTTCGTACGTAAAGCGCTGTGTCCGGTATTTTTGCGGACGGCCCGATAAATAACCGGTAACCGGCAATGGATACGTTAACTTCCCCTCGTCTGTATACAAATAAAAACGCAGATTGCCGACACAGCTATATTCAAATTCATTTGTATCAAAATACACTTTTAAAATGGCAACGGCTGCTCCCCTCTTTTGGTAAAGAGCATGGTTGCTCAAATCCATTAAACGCTCCACCGATTCGTGATGATGTTCTTCTGCTATCTTCGTTACAGCGGATGAAGAATGAAAAGCGAATTCACCACTTCCGAGCCCATCTGCTAATACACAGATCAAATAATCATCCGTCGTATGGACATAATAACTATCCCCGCAAAATAGCTGTCCGTTTTTCGCTGATTGATTTGCACAGATTTCTACTCGTTCACTTTGAAGATAACCCATTAAACCGGCCGCTCCGATGTGACTGCTTCCGCGTCAATGGCTTCTTTTAGCCTTTTAATCGCTCTTCTTTGCAGACGGGATACGTGCATTTGAGAAATATTCAACTTATCACCAGCATCCTTTTGGCTCATGTTTTCTAAATACGTATACTGGATAATTTGCCGCTCGCGATCGGACAATACATGAAGTGCTTTTTCAAGCATAAGTCGTTGATCTACCTTTTCATAACCTTGTTCTTTCTGACCGATAATATCAAGAAGCGTCACTGTGCTGCCGTCAGAATCTGCTTCGATTGAGTGATCCATAGACAAGGCTTGGTAACTTTTGCTCATTTCCATCGCTTCTAGTACTTCTTCCTCAGAAATATCTAAACAACGCGCAATTTCATCTACTGTGGGCGACCGCTGCAGACTCGTAGTCAATTCCTCTACTGTCGCTTTAATCTTTGGCCCGATTTCTTTAATCCGCCTTGGAACGTGTACACTCCACGTTTTATCACGCAAAAACCTTTTTATCTCACCAACAATCGTCGGAATGGCAAACGCTTCAAAGCTTTTGCCATAGGAGTCATCGTACCTTCTGATTGCCCCAAGAAGACCCATCATCCCTACCTGGGCGATGTCCTCATGATAAGATCTTCCTTTTGAATACTTGCGGGCGATGGATTCGACTAATCCCCGATAATACTTTACTATATTCTCTTGAGCTTCTTGATCATTCTCTGTCTGATATGCCTTAATCCACTCAACGGTTTGATGTTTCATGTCCTCGTTAGGTTGAGATGGTTTCTGCATCCCTCTCCACCTGCTCTCCTTCAAGGTACTTTGTCATAAACAAAGTAACACCCTCGTTTTGATGAATTTTCACCTCGTCCATTAACGTTTCAATGAGAAATAGCCCTAAGCCTCCTTCGCGAAGAAACTCAACAGAATGCTCTTTATAAGGTCCCAGCGCTTTTTTCGTTTCATGGAAGTTAAAGCTTTTTCCCTCATCAGAAACCATTACTTCCAAACACTTATCATACAAAGCAAAGCCGACAATTACTTCTCCAGTTTCACCGCCATTATAAGCGTGCTGAACCGCATTAGTAATTGCTTCACTAGTAGCTATCTTCAAATCTTCAATTGCATCATATGTAAAACCCATTCTGCTTGCAATTCCTGAGAGCGTCAATCGAATAACCCCCACGAATTCCGGTTTAGCAGGGATTTTCATTTCGATGTAATCAAACGCATCCATCATCAAACGCCACCTTCTACTTCGGAATTAATATTCATAATGTCTGCCAGTCCTGTAATATCAAACAATCTTCTTAATCGTTCAGACAAGCCGATCAATTGAAGATTACCGTCGTTAGCGTTTAAGCCTTTGAAAAGCCCCACAAATACACCTAAACCTGTACTATCCATATAAGATACTCCAGACAGATCCACTACTATTTGTGCATTTTCTTTCTCAGTATATGGAAAAATGGTTTCGCGAAGCTTCGGTGCGGTATAGGCATCGATCTCCCCAGAAATCTCTATATTCGTACGCTGTTCCGTTTCTTTTACATCAATTTTAATATTCATTTAACCCCCGCCTTTTCTTTATTGCTCCGTTGTTTTTAAAATATACCCTGTCAAAGAGAAGGTAAACGTCATATTATCTTATTCTTTTTAAAATAATTAAGGTAAAATCATCCCTCAATTGAAAATCCTGCAAAAACTCAAGTTCTTTATAAAGTTTATTAGCAATCTCCTGCGCTTCTAAATGAAGGTGTTTTTTAATGTATTTGATTAACGTATCTGCTTCAATAAAGCCTTCGTCTGTCCGGCACTCTGTTACACCATCAGACATAAGCAGGATCACATCCCCTACTTCTACCTTCTTTTCAAACTGACGATATTTTGCTTTTTTATCTACACCAAGCAATAATCCTTTAGCATGCAGCTCTTCTATTTCTTTCGTTTTATGATGATAAAAGAAACCCGGTTCATGACCTGCCGAAGAATAATAGAATACATGATTCAACGTATTGTACATACCGTAGAACATCGTAATAAACATCGTTGCGTCCACATTTTGCTCTACTACCCTATTTAAACTTTCTAATATATCACTTGGCTGGTGACGGCCCTCTGGCAGGCTGTCCATCGAATACTTAATCATAGACATACATAACGCCGCTGGAATTCCTTTACCGATGATATCAGCAATAGCGACACTGACTGCTCCTTGCTCATCCTGAACAAAATGATAATAATCCCCGCTCATTTGTTTAGCTGGTACACTAATAGCCCCAATATCCAGACAATCAACATCAGGAATTTGTGTACCAAGAAGGGTTTGCTGCATATTAGCTGCTACTTCAATTTCACTTTTCAGCTCCTGCTGAATGGTTCGCAGACTCTGATGCTCACGATAGGCAAGGCCATACGCCATCATCACTTCAAGCAAAATATCAAAAGAAGGCAGGATCGCTTCAGTCATTTCAGTGTCGAGATCTAATAAAGCTGTTTTATGAAGGCTAATAATCTCTTCGGGAGAAATATTATGTTCTATGGATTTTCTGCTGAATTTCTGACTAAGGTATAAAGCTTGTTCATTTTGATCTTTTATGTAACTCCCAAGAATTTCTTTATACTTTTCATGCATGACGTCCCTAAATCCCATACTTGTCCTCCTTACCGCAGCCATTTGATTGCTTTGACGAGTGTACCCTCCCCGGGATTTGATTCAATCGTAAATTCATCTACGAGGCGCTTCACCCCAGGCAGGCCGGCCCCTAGTCCATTGGAGGTAGAAAAACCGTCTTCCATCACTTTACGAATATCCTGAATTCCGGGGCCTTGGTCTTCCGAAATGATAATCAATCCGGTTTTTCCGACAGCCTCTATCTTTTCTATACAAACTTGTCCCTGAGAGGCGTAAAGGTAAATATTACGCGCCAGCTCACTGATGGCCGTCGTAATACGGGCCTGGTCAACCGTGCCAAAACCAAGGTCTTTGGCAACATTCCTGCCAAGCTGCCTAGCCGCTACGATGTCCCATTCACTGATAATTTTGACACAAGAATCCATAGATTAGTCCTCCAGTTCCCGTTGAAGTTTCTCCAAACCTTTTTCTAAATCAAGAGCTGTCAAGACTTCTTCGAGACGTATCCCCAATTCAATCAAAGTAATCGCAACGGCTGGCTGAATTCCTGTAATTACTACTTTCGCTCCCATTAGTTTGGACATATTGATCACATCACCTAAAACTTTGGCGATAAAAGAATCAATGAAATCAATAGAGGTTAGATCAATAACAACGCCTCTGGCGCTCGTTTTATGGATTTTGTGCAGCAAGTCCTCTTGAAATTGAAGAGCCGTTTGGTCGTCCAATTCCCATTGAATAGAAACTAACAAACAATCACGAAGTTTTAAAATTGGTATTCTCATGATTATTGTTCCACCTCGATGATTTTTCTTTTTGTCATTTCAAGTGCCTTTTCAATTCCCTTTTTTAACGTGCTGGTCGTGACAACTTGTTCAAGGTTAATGCCTAATGTAACAATTGTCTGCGCGATTTCCGGACGGATGCCGACAATCATGCATTGTGCGCCGACAAGCCGAACAGCATCGGCTGCCTGGATAATATGATGAGCTACCATTGTATCTACAACCGGAACACCCGTAATATCAATTAATACGACTTCAGCACGGTGACTGACCACACCGTTCAGTAAATTCTCCATAATCAATTTCGCCCGCTCTGTATCGATGTTTCCCACAAGGGGCATTACTGAAATTTTTTCGAAGACTGGAATAAGCGGTGCTGATAACTCTTGTAAAGCGATTTTTTGCAAGGAAACTGTGCGCTCCCAAGTGTTCGCATACGTATCAATAATCGTGTTATATAACGGGAACATCCAGCGGTCAAATTCCGTAGAAAACTCGATAAAGTTAGCCTGTCCTACTACTTCATCCTGCTGCATTGTTTCTGCGATAATGTGCCCAAATGTATGCAGCCCGATCGTGACAAAAGTTAAAGACCAGCCTAACCTGACAATCTTCTCGGCAAATTCCGTCAATTTTAACTGAAATTCCCCCTCAGTCTTCGTAAAGCTAGAAATAAGCAGCTCGATAAACTCCTTACTCGTCTCCAGAAACATTTGTTCAGACATCGTTTGAACGACACGTTCATCCGTATCCCTCTTCATTTGACTGATCCACTTGTTTACTATTTCACTTCTATGGGTTTCTACATAGTTAAAGATTAAATTCCGCATACAAACAACTCCAATTCTTCTTTTTCAATGGCTTGGTTAAACTCCCCTATTAATTTCCGCTCCAATCTACGACGGAGAAATTTAACACTAGTCAGTAACATAACCTCTTCAATAAATATTGATTTTTCACTTTTTACGTACCCTATATTTATAATCACTTCTTAACATTATAATGTGTATGCCAATAATTAAAAAGCAAAGGCCCCTTTCTATCGGGAAAATGCGACTAAGGAAAGGGGATACTTTTTTCCCGGTAAAAAAATAAGACGCTCAGCTAGTATCCTAGCGAGCGTCCATTTAAAACTGAATAAGACCTAAGCTGATTTGCAAGGCTTCGTCCACTTTTTCCATCATTCCCTCATCAAGCTGAGTAATTTTATCCGTTAAACGCTGTTTATCAATTGTCCGGATTTGTTCAAGTAAGATAACGGAATCACGTTCAAAGCCGTAACGCTTTGCATCAATTTCCACATGTGTAGGCAACTTAGCTTTTTGAATTTGCGCTGTTATAGCAGCAACAATAATAGTGGGACTGAACCGATTCCCTATGTCGTTCTGAACTACTAGCACAGGCCGTACACCACCTTGCTCGGAGCCAACCACAGGGGACAGGTCTGCAAAATATACGTCACCACGCTTAACTATCACACGGATTATCCTCCACTTACTAAACGTTCCACAGTGTTGCCAGCCTCATACTCAGCTTGCATGGCTTCCGAAGCGATAGCTAAGTTGATCTTAGCCATTTCCATGTACCCACGACGCATGGATTCCCTGATTTGACGCTTTTTTCTTTCTCGAAGATACATTTTGGTTGCTCTGTAGATGAACTCACTGCGGTTAATCTTCTCAAGTTCAGCATACCCGTCTAACTCTTTCACAAATTGTTGCGGTAAACGAATTAATACCTCTGTTGTTGCGCTTGATTCAGACACGCACTACACCTCCACCAATCACTACACCGTCTCGTTAATTATCCTTTACATCATACCATCTTTTCCTATACAAGGGAAGGCGAATTCAGAATTCTTGCCTATTGTCCTGGAGGAATAAGAAGCAAGCATACATTTACTAAAAAATTCACTTTGTTAAACGTGCCTGTTGATTTCCGCCGCGTGCGGTCCGACAGTCTCACGCCTTCCGCTCTAATCAACAAAGGAGCAAAATCAACAATGATTATTAACATAGCCAAAAATTAAATAAAAAGAGCATTCTTCTTTTTTTAATCAATGAGTGCATTTACTTCCTCAACAATTTTTCCGTGACGCTTGTAAACCCTCGGCACACGTGCCGCAATCATACAGGAAACTTCATAATTAATTGTTTCCATCTTATCGGCAATGTCATCCATGGTAATTTCTTCTTTGCCTTGTTTTCCAATAAGCGTTACTTCTGTGCCGACTGGCATTTCTTCCGGCAGGCGAATCATACACTGATCCATACAAACTCTGCCCACAATCGAGGCCCTCCTGCCGCCTGCCAGCACCTCTTGACCTTGCAGCTTACGCATCCATCCGTCTGCGTAACCGATCGGCAGTGTCGCAATCCACTCTTCTCCCTGCGCTTCGTAAGTGGAGCCATAACTGATCTTTTCACCTTTTTTCATTTTCTTTACATGAACAATTTTCGTATGGAGAGAAAAAGCCGGTCTCAACGAAAATGGAAGGTTATTTTTCACTTCCTTAGATGGTGAAAGCCCATACATAGCAATACCGAGACGCACAGCATCAAAATGTGTTTTTTTAAAACGAAGGAACGCCGCACTATTAGCACAATGGATAAAGGGAGGTGTTTTATCAAGTGCATGCACCATTTTCTTAAACGCATCGTACTGTTTTTCAAAATAATCTGTATGCTGTTCATCCGCTGAAGCAAAATGTGTAAATACGCCTTCTAAAAACAATTTTGGCGATTGATTTATAAATGAAGCAAGAGCCGTGAACTCTTCCACTGTTTTTACACCGATCCGTCCCATGCCTGTATCACACTTAATATGCACACGAAGTACTTGCCCTTCTTCCAGCTGTTTCTCCGCCTCTTGGAGCCACTCCATTTGAAAGACAGTTAACGAAACCCGCTGTTCGGCAGCCGGCTTCGCTATAGTAGGCCTGCTCGCTCCCAGCACAAGCACTGGCACATTCAATTGAGCCTTTTTCAAAGAGAGCGCTTCATCAAAAAATGCGACCGCTAAACCATGGGCACCTGCCTCTATAGCTGTTTTGGCAACTTGTATATCACCATGTCCATAGGCATTCGCCTTCACTACAGCAAATAACTTTTTCCCTTGAGGAAGCAAGCTCAATGTCTCCTTCACATTATACGCAATATGATCAAGGTTAATTTCTGCCCATGTATCGCGGTAAAATTTCGTTTCTGCTTCCAACGTATGCCCCTTCTTTCTTGTTTGTATACATGCAGCTTTACGAATTACTTTCCTACCCATTTTATTTTTAAATATATTACAAAACATGTCAACAAAGAAAAAAGGAACGTCAACCTCCCGTTCCCGCAATGCTGTTAGTCTATTGTGTCATCCAATAAGACTTCACGTTATTTATTTTTCCATTTCCGCTTGCATAGAACGTGCAACCTCAATCATCTCTGCTTCACTTAAATCCTTAGAGGCAATCATATAATCAACACCTTTATAAGACCAGGAAAGTGACTGGTCTGTTACCTCTCCAAAAGCAAAACCAAGATCAGCCATATCACCGCTCATACTCGCTGTCTCCATAGAAGCAGCCGGCAGCACTTTTGATTTTTCCTGGATAATCGTAAACGTTTTATCTCCGCCATATGTGAGGACAACACGTTTCCCCGCTTCTGTTAACATTTCATTTTCATCAAGCAGCTGGCTGCCAAGAATGTTTTCCTCCGGATAAAAAACAGTAAATTCCTTCTCTTGCTCCTGGGCAACGACCGGCATTTCCAGTTGAGCTCCTGTCATGTTCTTTTTTACATCAAAAGACGATTTCTCAAAGCTTGCTTTAAAGTTTACTTTTGTGAATTTCACAGTTAACACTGGTTTACGATCCGGATCCATCACTTTCACCGAAACGGGTGCCAAGTCACGTTTGTTAAAAGTGATTTCTTGAAGAGGAAGCATGTGGCTATTTGGATATCTTGTCTTTGTTTCAAATACATAGTGTTTATCTGTTTCCTTAAACGAGGCCTCTTGATCGCTTTGGATGTCCTTTACGAGCGATTCAAACAAATAAGCCTGACTGCTGTTTTTCGGCCAATCACTTTGAAATTTAAAGCTTTTGTTCAAAGATGGCGTCAAGACATACACACCTGATGAATTTTTCAAAATCATCTGACTTTGATCCTGTTTAGCAGTGGACAGCGCTACACGATAAAAATTGTTTTCTTTATTCCATACCTCTACTTGATATGCCTGCTTCTCCTCCCCCGTCTGCAGCGTCATTTCAGCGGTTGCTTTATATCCTTTCATCTCCTCTGCTTTCTGGCTTAAATCTTTTGCCACATCCTCTTTAGATTTTGCTCCGCAGGCAGAAAGAATAAATAAAGCAACCAGGCACACGAGCCAGACTAACCTTTTTTTCGTCATTTCACCACAACCCCTTTCGCATTAAAAATATATGAGACAACCTCTCAAAATATGATTGTCCAAAAGGGAGAGTTGTGTTTTATTTATTTTCAATCACGACTTGAGCAGCCGCATATTCCTTGCTGTGGGTAATAGATAAATGTACACCTACAGAAAAAGGAGACTGAATGTAAGGCTTTCCTTGTTCATCCGAAGCCGTTTCAATATCCTGAAAAGAAAGTTTCTCGCCAATTCCGCTTCCAATCGCTTTGGCAAACGCTTCTTTTGCCGCAAAACGACCAGCTGCATATTCATATTGCCGCCGGCCGCTTCTGCTGTTAAACACACGCTGTTCTTTTTCCGTTAAAATCCGTTGAATAAACTTTGGCTGCCTTTCGATTAGCCTTCGGATTCTATCGATTTCAACAATATCCATTCCAATACCCTGTATCATCTTTTCACCCTTTTTTTATTTTTTTGTATGGTTCTTTAACCTTGTCCGTTGATTTCCGCTTTAGCCGCTTCCCTTTCCCCGCAGGAATCTTCGCTCCTTCCACTACAATCAACTCAGTAAAAAATAACCATCTGAATTTTTTCCAAAAACGGGATCTTATTTGTGCTGCCCACTATTTAAAAAAGTAGACAGCATTCACTAAAAACAACAAGAAACGTTGAAGCAAGGAGAAGTACTTCTCCCATGTTCACTGAAATGATCCAATAATATCTAAAGAAAGAGGCCGACCTTAAAAAGTCGTTTTTAACAACCTTTTAGGTCAGCCTCTTTTTTAATTATTGAGAAGTGTGTTTTCTTCTTGGGTTGCTTTTGCGATCTCTAGTGTACGAGCGGTTACCGCTGGATGAACGGCTTCCTTGACGGCTGCCAGAATACTTTCTAGAGCCTGAATTTTTCGCTGAACGGAACTTATCTTTCTTCTGAGGAAGAGAAGATTCGTTTGTAATATGAATCGGTGTACGGTCTGGCTCTTTTGTAATCAATTTCAGTGCAGCTGCCACTAGCTGTTCAGCATCATACTGATCAAGCAAGTCTTTTGCCAGTGACTTGTATTGAGAAAGATCATTTTTAGCAACAGACTCTTCCAGTTCATTAACTGCCGCTTGCTGCTGACCGACTAAAGCGTCATCCCAAGTTGGTGCAGCCATTGGCGACATTTTCTTTTTCGTCGTTCTTTCTACTTCTTTCAAGTAACCCATTTCTCTTGGTTCTACAAACGTGATGGCAACCCCTTCTTTGCCGGCACGTCCTGTACGGCCAATACGGTGAACATAACTTTCCGGATCTTGTGGAATATCGTAGTTATATACATGCGTTACCCCTGAAATATCTAATCCGCGGGCGGCTACATCTGTTGCAACAAGAACGTCGATTTTTCCTTCTTTAAAGCGTTTCAGTACAGTCAAGCGTTTTGCCTGAGTTAAATCACCATGAATGCCTTCCGCTTGATACCCGCGCAGGCTTAAAGCGTTGGCTAGTTCATCTACACGTCTTTTCGTCCGGCCAAAAATGATAGCAAGTTCCGGAGAATGAACGTCAATCAAACGGGAAAGAACGTCGAATTTATCACGCTGATGTACTTTTACATAATGCTGTTCGATATTTGAAACGGTCATTTCTTTCGCCTTCACGCGAATCGTAACAGGGTCATTCATAAATCTTTCAGCTATCGCACGAATCTGCTTA
Organism: Bacillus lumedeiriae; assembly: GCF_044891285.1. Lineage (NCBI taxonomy): Bacteria > Bacillati > Bacillota > Bacilli > Caryophanales > Bacillaceae > Bacillus > Bacillus lumedeiriae. The sequence continues at coordinate 109,214 of NZ_JAUIYO010000008.1, read as the reverse complement.
GGCATTGTTGCCGAGAACAACAATGTTTGGCGCTCAGTTGGCATGTGGGAAAGAATAGCTTCAATATCCTGAATAAAGCCCATGTTTAGCATTTCATCTGCTTCATCTAACACAAGCGTCTGTAGATTTTCAAGCTTTAACGTTTTTCTATTAATATGATCTAAAATCCGTCCTGGTGTTCCTACAATGATATGAGGGTGCTTTTTCAACGCGCGGATTTGGCGTTGAATGTCTTGACCGCCATATACTGCTAAAATGCCGATCCGCTTGCCGCTGCCGATTTTATAAAGCTCTTCAGATACCTGAATCGCAAGTTCCCGAGTCGGCGCAATAACCAGCCCTTGAACTACGTTATTTCTTGTATCAATTTTCTCAATCATCGGTACGCCAAAAGCAGTCGTTTTTCCGGTTCCTGTCTGTGCTTGACCAATAATGTCATTACCTTCAAGTCCTGCCGGTATTGTTTGTGCCTGAATTGGTGTTGCCTCTTCAAATCCCATTTTATCAATAGCTTTTAAAGTAGCTTCACTTAAATTTAAATCTTTAAATTTCGTCAATATTTTCTTCTCCTTCTATTTCAATTGCCGTCTCAAACAAAAAATACTCTTCACATGAAGAGTAAAAGTTATTGTCATCATATCACTTTTATTCATTCATTACAACGGATATTTAACTCACTCTACTACTTCCTTTTCAGATTGTAAAGATTTTTTCATGCATCCCAATCTGCTGGCGCTTCACATTACTATATTTAGCCGCAGCGCTTAATATTATAAGCCTTTTTAACAAGATATTTTTCCTCAAACAAAACAAAGCCGACTCAAAAAGGTCTAGCTCATCTTCAATCAATCGTGTATAGCAGATGTCAATCTTGCTGCTATACAGTAGATTGCTTCAGAGTCCGACGTTTTCATTTTGAGCCAGCTTCTTTCCTAGTTACTATTTGTTTTCAAGCGCTTCAACTACTTCTTCTAACTTCATCCCGCGGGAAGCTTTCACAACAATCAATTCGCCGCCTGACAGGACCGACTTCAACTTTTCGATGAGTTCCTGTTTATCATTAAAAGCAAAAATGCGATCTTCTCCAAGTGAGTTCTTCGCTCCAGCAGCAATGAATTGACCAAGCCGGCCAAATGTAAACAGATAATCGATGGCTTCCCCATTCACTGTCTGGCCGACCTGATAATGGAACAGCTCTTCATCCAACCCTAATTCCAGCATATCTCCAAGCACTAAAATTTTACGATCGAACCCCGGCATTTTTTCAGTCAGCTCGATGGCGGCTTTCATCGATGTAGGGCTTGCATTATAAGCATCATTAATTAATTCCGTTCCGTTGATGCCCTTTATCCATTCCATTCGCATTTTGGTTAATTCAACAGAGGTTAATCCCTCTTTCATGTCTATAAACGGCACTCCTATTTCATGCGCAGCAAGCATTGCAGCCATCGCATTTAACACGTTGTGCCTGCCGATGACAGGGAGGAAAAATCCGATGCCGGGCAACGTATTAACTGTAAATCGGCTGCCGTCTTGAAGCGGTTCAATTGCCAAAGCATACATGTCATTGCTTGAATCAAGACCGAACGTCTTTGTCTTAACGTCGGCTTCCTTTAAGGCTTCCTGTAAAAGCGGCTCATCTCCGTGATAGATTAACATACCGCCATCAGCCAGACCGCTAATGATTTCAAGCTTCGCATGAGCAATCGCTTCTCTGGAACCTAAATCCTGCAAATGAGATTCCCCGATATTCGTAATCACAGCGACATCGGGAGAAGCGATTTTCGTCAGCAATTCGATTTCACCTTTATTACTCATTCCCATCTCAATAACCGCTGCTTCTGTATCTTCCTTTAAAGAAAGGAGGGTCAGCGGCAGGCCAATATGGTTATTGAAATTCCCTTCTGTTTTTTGCACTTTAAACTTTAGGGACAAGAGGCTGGCTGTCATATCTTTTGTCGTTGTTTTCCCGTTGCTCCCAGTAACGCCCACTACTTTCACCGGCAATTCATCCCGGTAAGCTTTCGCCAGCTGTTGCAGCGCCTTTAATGTATCTTCCACGATTAATATAGGCAAATCTTCTGGAGGATTCGGCATATCCTTCTGCCAAAGTGCTGCTCCGGCTCCTTGGTTAATCGCTTGTCTAACGTATTGATGGCCGTCCGTGTTTTCCCCTTTTAGAGGGACAAACAACTGACCATTGACCGCTTCACGTGAATCGATCACGACTCCTTCAATGAGCCGATCTTTGAATCGTTCAAGATCATTTTCTACCTTTATCATATTTACTAATTGTTCAATGGTCTTACGTATCATGAAGTCAATGTCCACCTTTAAAAAGTATATTTAAGCTGTTGTTTCTCCTCATAACGTTCTTTCGCAAGGTCAATCAGCTTCTCTATTAACAAAGAGTACTCAACACCAGTGTGCTTCCAAAGCAAAGGAAACATACTGAAAGGAGTAAATCCAGGCATTGTATTGATCTCATTAATGAGCAGCTCGCCATTTTCTTTTAGGAAAAAGTCGGCACGAACAAGGCCCGAACAATCCAGCGCCTGAAAAGCCGTCACGGCCATTGCCTTCATTTCCATTTGTGTATCCTCGGAAATTTCAGCCGGAATAATTAACGCGGTACTATTATCTTCATATTTCGCTTTATAATCGTAAAAATCCTTTTTAGGGATGATTTCACCGATCACCGAACACTCTGGACGGTCATTGCCAAGCAGGCCCACTTCGATTTCCTTCGCTACGATGCCTTCTTCAACAATAATTTTGCGGTCAAACTGAAATGCCTCCTCGTAGGCTGCATCGAGCTCTTTGCGATTCGTACATTTGCTGATGCCGACACTGGACCCAAGGTTAGCCGGCTTAACAAAGCATGGATAGCCCAATTCTTTTTCCACTTTCTCATAAGCCGCTTCTTTATCTTCCAGCCACGTTTTGCGGGTAAGCCATGAATATCTCACTTGTGGTAAATTCGCCTGCGCAAAAACATTTTTCATAATCACTTTATCCATACCAGCTGCCGATGCCAGTACGCCATTACCAACGTAAGGAAGGTTCATCACTTCAAGCAGTCCTTGAACTGTGCCGTCTTCACCATTCGGCCCATGTAAAAGTGGAAAAATCACATCATATGTTTTAGAAATCAAGCTTGGCGCCACTGTCGATGATTGACCGTCCCCCTCAAACTGCAGTTCGGATACCTGATCAACAGGAGCAGTCAATTTCTCTCCCTCTACCCAGCTTCCCTCAGTCGTAATATAAATAGGATAAATATCAAATTTATTTAAATCAAGCGCCCCAATAACCGCCTTTGCCGTTTGCAAAGACACTTGGTGTTCAGCAGATTTCCCTCCATATAATAAACATAACTTCGTTTTCATAAGTAACCCTCCAATAAGTAAATGAACAAACCTTATTCAGTTTGTAGACAACATCTATTGTATACACTCTCAGGCTGATTGAAAACGTTTGGCTTTCAAGGCGCGAAGCCTGGCGAGGAGCGGAGTGACCGAGAGAGTCAAGAGCACCGCAGGCAGGCGGGCGGCGAAGAAAGCGAACGTTTATCAACAGTTTGAATCTCATCGTTTTCTATTCTATCATGCTTTAAGTAAAGAAAAAGTACATTTCCATATAACTATTCTCCCGTTTTGCACCAGGCATTCCAATGATCCCCTCTAGGCCCATTCCATCAAAAGTCATTTACCGGCTGGCTGCAGTATTCAGAATCTTGCTTCTATTATTCTTCCTATTAACTTTCAATTTCAGTTCGTGTATACTTCTCTTAGAAAAATACAAATGTACACTTACGGAGGACACATCATGAAACGCTTCGGCTTACTTCCACGAATTATTACCGCTATTATAGCAGGTATTGTTATAGGGACTTTTGCTCCTGAGTGGCTTATTAGACTATTTGCTACGTTCAATGGACTGTTTGGAAACTTCCTCGGGTTTGTTATTCCGTTGATTATCATCGGCTTCATTGCTCCTGGCATCGGCTCAATTGGTCAAGGAGCCGGCAAGCTTCTCGGCATGACAACGCTCATTGCATATATTTCTACGATCATCGCCGGTCTTGTCGCTTTCTTCACTGCTAAGGCGGTCTATCCGTCCATTTTGGCGGATCAAGCAGCCAAAGCGTTTGAGAACCCTGAAGAAGCACTGTTACAGCCATTCTTTCAAGTAGAAATGGCACCGATCATGGGAGTTATGTCTGCCCTTCTTCTCGCCTTTGCTCTTGGCCTCGGCATGGCTGCGGTGAAAGGAAATGCTCTTCAAAAAGTAATGGATGAATTCCGTGTAATTGTTGAAATGATTATTGAAAAGATCATTATTCCACTTTTGCCGATTCACATTTTTGGGATCTTCGCTAATATGACACAGGGCGGACAAGTCAGTGCCATTATGAGTGTATTTGCGAAAGTTTTCATTATGATTATTATTCTTCACATCCTGTACTTATGCGCTCAGTACACGACAGCCGGGACATTAAGAAAACAAAATCCATTGTTTATGATAAAAACAATGCTGCCAGCTTATTTCACAGCACTCGGCACACAGTCATCTGCTTCGACAATTCCAGTTACCTTAGAACGCGCCAAGAAGATCGGGATAAAAGATCGTATTGCTGACTTTTCCGTTCCGCTTCTAGCGACTATTCACTTATCCGGAAGCACGATTACACTTGTCAGCTGTGCGATGGCTGTTATGCTTTTGCAAAATGAGGTGTACACATTCGCGAGCATGCTTCCCTTTATCCTCATGCTCGGTGTGACGATGATTGCAGCCCCTGGAGTTCCAGGCGGAGCTGTTATGGCAGCGCTTGGACTGCTCGAAACAATGCTTGGCTTTAATTCAACAATGCTTTCATTAATGATTGCCCTTTACTTAGCACAAGACAGCTTCGGCACTGCATGTAACGTAACAGGCGACGGTGCCCTCACTGCGATTGTCGATAAACTAAATAAGGAAAAATAAAAATGATAAGGCTGTCCCTGAAAAGTCGTTAAAAGCGAATTTTTAAGGGCAGCCTTTTTAGATTAAGTTTTTCACTATTATTGGATGCTTTCAGTGAACGCAGCTTAAAAATAAACGCTCCATTCATGTGTTTTTTTATCAAATTCAAAATGGCCATCAGGCGGCTGCTTATAATGACTGACATACTCGTCAAACATTTCATCCATATTCACATAATCTCCAACTATCCAGACCGGTATCTCCGTCTTCGTTCGGCTTTGAATGGTTTGTGTAAGAGAGATCACCATGCCTTCTTTCATTTTATCTGTAAAAGCAGCAATCATATCTTTTGGAACCGGAGGGAACGGAGTCCCCCTCTTCAAAGAAAAGAACCCCTTTTCGCTGCGAAAATAACCAAGCTTGAACGAGATCGCCTTGCCAAGCATAGAATAGAAATCAGTCAGGTAACGATAGTATGTTTTATTAAACCACTCATCGTCTTGGGATAAATAAACGTAGCGGTTACTCAACTTATTATAAAAAGGAACCCTTAAATGATGTTTGCAATGGCCCAGATAAAGGAGTTCAGCAATCTCTCTTCCCTCCAGCTCATTTAATCCTTCCATGTCATCGAAATCCAGCCAGCAGAAATCACCGTATTCAGCGATCGGCTCTTTGAGCAGCCTCTTAATGTCTCCCTCATCTACATAATTCAATCTCGTATGCATATTGAAATCTGCTCCGTTGTACCCATGCTTTAACAGCAGCAGATGGTTTAACTCTTGAGAAAGGCTCCGAACGAAATCATGAAAATCGATTCCGTATGAAATTGTGTATTGATGAGCTGGATTTAAATGAATATAAATCAGCTCCTTCATAGTCCCCTGGCTTTTCAAAGCGATGACCTCCGATTTCCTCCAAATTACAAAGTCTTTTCCTCACTAATATGTTATACTTTCTATTTTAGCAAAATAAATCAAAAACTCGTATGCTAAAATCAAATAAACAGAAGATTCTTTTTCACTTTCTTTCCCCGTTCCCTTTATAATGGGAGAGAATGAGTTGTTTTCAGCAAGGAGGGCTGCTTATGCTGCAACATTTAACAGAAGATCAAATCACACTTTTTATTATAAAAGCATTAAAAGAAGGTAAAAAGAAAGAACTGCACAAATTGTTGGAGGAACTTCATCCTTATGATATGGCATTCATTTATACAAATTTGCCCGAAAAGCATCAAACACGCTTTTTACTTCAGCTCAGCATTCCTGTTCTGACCGATATGATTCAGGAGCTGGATAACGAAGATCAGCTGACCGTGCTGAAGAAAGTGGGTAAAGAACGTTCTCGTAAAGTCCTTGATGATATGGACAACGATGACCTCGCATCGATGCTTGACGATATGTCCCCTGAAAAAATAAAATCGTTTCTGGCTGGAATGAACAAGAAAGAATCCACTATCATCGAGAGCATGATGGCTTATCCCCCAGAAACTGCAGGACGGCTTATGACGAACCGCTTCGTCTGGATTAGAGATACATACACGGTACGGGAAGCGGTGGATAAACTTAAATCGTTTGCTGAATTTGCAGAGACCATTAATTATTTATACGTGATTGACGGCCAAAAAAAGCTCGTAGGTGTCGTATCATACCGCGACATGCTTCTTGCCGATGTAAATGAAAAAGTGAGCGATGTCATGTATGGACGGGTGATTTCTGTTTCAGTCTACACGGATCAGGAAGACGTTGCCCGCTTGATCCAGCGCTATGACTTTCTGGCGATTCCTGTTGTGGACGAGTCAGATGTTCTCGTCGGCATCGTTACGTTTGATGACATTATTGATGTTGTTATTCAAGAAGCAAACGAAGACATTGAAAAACTTTCAGCTTCCGGTAAATCCATCGACTTTGATACGAAAGCTTCCGTTGCTGCTTTTCGGCGGCTGCCCTGGCTTATTTTATTACTGTTTATCGGACTCGTTTCCGGCAGTATCATTTCCGGCTTTGAGGATACACTGAAGCACGTCGTCGCCTTAACATTTTTTATGCCAATGATTTCCGGGATGACCGGCAACACAGGCACTCAGTCACTTGCGGTTGTCGTGCGCGGACTCGCTTCTCGTGACATTGACATGAAAACAGTATTAAACCTTATTGTTCGAGAGTTTGGTGTAGGGATTCTTATAGGAATTGTATGTGCTATATTCATTTTTTTGATCGCTTTTTTCTGGCAGGGCGACGCTATACTAGGAGTCGTTGTCAGTTCGTCGTTACTATTGACACTCATCATCGGCACGATGGCCGGCACAATCATTCCATTAATCCTTTATAAACTGAACGTTGACCCTGCAGTGGCTTCCGGACCGCTTATTACGACGATTAATGATATCCTTTCATTGATCATTTATTTTTCCATTGCTTCCTGGTTTTTACAACATTTAATGTGAATCGACAAGCTGACATATTTACCTTTTTTTGAACATATAAGATAAATATCTTCGATTTGACTGAAAAATCAGTATTTATTATACTGTTTATAATCGTTCTAGTACGTTAAGGGGTGATTCGATGGGGCAATGAAGGTTCAATATGAGTTCTCCTATAAGCCTGTCCTGATAAACGAAAGGCTTGCTAAAGTGAAAAGAAATGAAGGATTGATTTCTACAATCAAGTAATTTTACTTTACAGGAGGTGACTCCTTGTCCGTTGTCAACGGACTGAGGAAACTATTTGGACATATTTAACCTGGTGTTCATCTTCATCCTTATAGCTTTGACTGCATTTTTTGTTATTTCGGAATTTGCCATCGTTAAAGTCCGGAGTTCGCGGATTAATCAGCTAATGGAAGAAGGTCATCCTAAAGCTGCTGCTGCCAAGGTTGTGATTTCTAGTCTTGATGAATACTTGTCAGCCTGCCAGCTTGGCATCACTTTAACAGCTCTTGCCCTCGGCTGGATCGGAGAACCCGCTATGGCTGGGGTGCTGCATCCGCTCATGAACTTCTTCCACGTTCCTGCTTCCCTTTCTCATGTAATCGTGGTAGGAACAGCATTTTGTATTATTACGTTTCTCCACGTAGTTGTAGGGGAACTGGCACCTAAAACATTGGCGATCCAAAAGGCAGAACAATTAACTCTTGCCCTTGCTCGACCGCTCATTATATTTTATAAAACGATGTATCCGTTTATCCGAACGTTAAACGGAGCGGCCCGATTCATCGCCGGTCTATTTGGAATAAAACCTGTTTCCGAAAGTGAATCCGTCCATACAGAAGAAGAGCTGCGCCTCATTTTATCAGAAAGTTTCAAAAGCGGCCAAATTAATCCTTCTGAGTTTCAGTACGTCAATCGAATTTTCGAATTTGATGATCGTATTGCAAAAGAAGTAATGGTTCCACGCACAGAAATGGTCACACTTTCTAAAGAGATGACGATTCAGGAGTTTATCGATATTGTCCGGGAAGAGAGATTTACCCGTTACCCTGTGATTGACGGTGATAAAGATCATGTAATCGGTCTTGTCAATTTTAAAGAAGTACTCACAGACTATGTAAAGCAGAAAGAAACCGGGAACATTCCACTCGAACAATATATAAGGCCAATTATCCGCATCATCGATTCTGTTCCTATTCACGAACTGCTCGTTAAATTACAAACAGAGCGCATCCAAATGGCGGTATTAATGGACGAATACGGTGGAACATCGGGGTTAGTCACCATCGAGGATATCTTAGAAGAAATTGTTGGTGAAATTCAAGATGAATTCGATACAGACGAAGTGCCGCTCGTTCAAAAAATAACGGACGCCCATTATATTATAGACGGCAAAGTATTAGTCAATGAGGTCAACTCATTGCTCCATTTGTCTATAGAAGAGGATGATGTTGATACGATCGGCGGCTGGATTCTAACAAAGAACTATGAGGCAGTCCAGGGAGACATCATCGACCATGCAGGCTACCTTTTTACAGTTAAAGAAATGGAAGACCATCACATTAAATACGTAGAAGTGCGAAAAAAGCCGCAAATACATCTGGAAGAACACACTCTTCCAGATAAGCGGCCGCCCCTTTCTTTAACCGAATCAAAAGCAATATAGTGGAGGAGACCCGACTTTCAACGAAGAAAGCGGGCGTTTTCCAACAGCCTACAATCAGCTTGGGACTTTGATCCCGGCTGATTTTTTTAATGGCCTCTCGCTGGTTCCGGTAAATGAATGATGATATAATTCTTATGGTTAATTTAATTAAAGGAGAATTTTCTTATATGTCTGAGCTGATTCATCATTTTGAATTATGGCTGCTGGAGTACGGAGTTTGGGGATTAATCATCGTGTCCTTTACTGAATCCTCCTTCTTTCCCATTCCACCAGACGTCATCTTGTTGCCCTTAGCTTTCGCTGATCCTGATAGGGCCCTGCTTTTCGCACTGTATACAACAATCGCTTCTGTTCTTGGATCTCTGCTTGGCTGGATCATTGGGCGCAAACTTGGACGGCCCATTTTACTAAAATTCTTCTCCGAAGGATTAATTGTAAAAGTAGAAAACTTATTTAGCAATTACGGGCCTATCGCCATTTTAATTGCAGGCTTTACCCCTATTCCCTATAAAGTGTTCACCATCTTCTCTGGTGTAGCAAAGGTGCCTATTAGAATTCTTCTTCTTTGGTCACTCATCGGGCGCGGTCTTCGTTTTTTCCTTGAAGGAATCATTATTTTTTGGCTCGGTGCCCAGGCAAAATCATTTATTGAAGAAAACTTTACGCTGCTTACTATTGTAGGCGGATTACTCATTGTTATTATTTATCTTGTCTATCGGTTCGTTCAAAAAAAGAAGCAAGCTATATGAAAGACGGAGCCGCCTCATCAGAGTGTGATCTCTTTAACCATATATATTGTCCTTCACTTATTAAAGGACAATATATATGGTTAAAGGAGATGAACACTTTACTTTTGAGGCCGCTCCGTTTTCTCATTCCGTTATGTATCACTTGTATTTCTAAGCCTTTACGTGATTCGCTAATTCTTGATATCTTTTTAAAGAGTTAAACACTTCGATGCGGGACTTGGTTTTTGACACTTTAACACCTAATTGAGTGAGCCGTTCAATCATTTTTAACACTCTTTCATGGTCTTTCCCCAATTTACACACCTCTTTAAAAGTTTTTTGTTACTCTCTTTACGACTTTTGCGAAAAATGGTTTCAAAAATTTTTAAATTTATTTAACCTTAACATTCCCACTTCTTCAATAATTAATCCAACAAATTCAAATTCTCCTCTTTAAAAGGAAAGCCTTTTTATAGAACGTTGTCCATTTTCTACGCAACATGCTTTAGCATTCCCTCTCATAAAAGGGTTCGTTTACCATATAAAAAAGAAATCAAGGCCTATTCAAAAAAAAATGTGACAAATCCGTTAAAAAAGTTTTGAATTATTAGATAAATGAGTATATAATAAACCTACAAACTTTTAACGGGGTGATATTATGGATCAAATAATCACAAGAAAACTAAATAAGCAAGGATTGATCTTCGTCACTATTCATTCGTTATTCTTCTTAAATTTAGCTTTTGACTTTATACAATTTTATTAAACATACAATATATCCAAAAAAGAATCAGCCTGTCAATGGCTGATTCTTTTTATATTTTGCACCGTACGTTTTTGAATTCTCCGCTTCTTTATCATTGTCACAAAGTATTTTTCTCATTTAAAATAAAAGAAAACACTGAAGGAGACGAACAATGACGAGATCGGAAATTGAAGCAAAAATCGCCGAATTGAAAATGGACTATATCCGCGTTCAAGGAGACATCGAAAAACTAGAATCTACAGGGCACGGCGTAACAAAGGCTGAAGAACAGCTGATCCGTATGGAAAAAGAATTGAAAGAATTAAACGACCAACTCACAGCACTGCTTGAAAAAGCCGTTCGATGAATCGAGCGGCTTTTTAATATATATCTCTCTTAGTAGTCATCACAATCTAATAGTTAGTATACAGCAATTATAAGGTATGCTATTATCTCTTTATTAGAATTTTCTGAAAGTGGTGAAATGATGGATCTTGTCGAAGAGTTAATCGATATCCTCAGCAGTGATAAGGTGACAATCAATGAAACAATATTAGAACATCACAGCAAGGATGAATCACATTTTGAACCTGTTCTTCCCGATGTTGTTGTATTTCCAACGTCAACAGAAGATGTACAAAAAGTCATTTTGTTCGCAAAGGATAATAAAATTCCTATCGTCCCTTTCGGTGTTGGATCTGGTCTTGAAGGGCACGCAATTCCAATACACAGAGGGATATCAGTCGATTTCAGCCAGATGAATCAAATTGTTGAACTTCGTCCGGAAGATTTAATTGTCAAAGTACAGCCTGGCGTGACCAGACTGCAATTAAACCAAGAGCTCAACAAACACGGTTTATTTTTCCCGGTTGACCCTGGAGCAGATGCCACAATCGGCGGCATGGCTGCTACGAACGCAAGCGGGACGCAAGCGGTAAGATATGGCGGGATGAAAGATCAAATTCTCGACCTGGAAGTTGTTCTTGCGGACGGACGTGTTATCCATACTGGCACACTCGCTAAAAAGTCTTCATCTGGATACCATTTAACTAGCTTGTTTGCAGGCTCAGAAGGCACACTTGGATTGTTCACTGAAGTCACGCTAAAACTTCACGGCATCCCCGAATCAATGATGGCAGCAAGAGCCTGCTTTCCTTCAGTGAAACAATGTGTCGAAGCTGCTGTTTCCATTCTGTCCGCCGGTATCCCAATTGCCCGCATGGAGCTTGTGGATGCACGCTCCATCGTGCAGGTCAATCGCTTTAGCGGGACAGACTTTCCCGAAAAACCATCCCTATTTCTTGAATTTCATGGCAACGAAGCCGGCAACGAGTCGGACGCTCAATTTGCCCAAGAACTATTCGAAGAACACCAATGCCAGGAGTTTGCCTTTGAGAAAGACAGTCTAAAAAGAGCTCAACTTTGGAAAGCCCGTCACGATTTGGCCTATGCTTTTCTCCACAGTGATCCAAAGCTGCAGACAATCTATACCGACGTATGTGTTCCAATATCGAAACTCACAGAAATGGTGGAATACGCCCGCGAACGCATCGGAGCGCACGGACTAGATGGCGCTGTACTTGGACACATTGGCGATGGAAACTTTCATACACTCGCCTTATTCGACCCGAAAAACCGGGAACACGTTCAAAAAATAGAACGTTTAAATGAAGAGATTGTCAAATTTGCCTTTACACTTGGAGGAACTTGTACAGGTGAACATGGCGTCGGCCTCGGCAAGATCAAGTATCAGCGTCAAGAGCATGGAGCAGCCCTTGACGTGATGGCCGGAATTAAACATCAGCTTGATCCTGATCATATTTTAAATCCGGGGAAATTGCTTCCTGTTGAAAAGTGGACAGGCGTCTAATGAAAAAGCTGCCTGCCTTGTACTGCACCTCATTTAATCATTGGAGGTGCAGTTTTTGTGTAGAAACATGGATGAAAGCAGAAAAAATACAGGCTGTGCTGCTGTCTCGTTTTCTTCAATTCCGGCTCTCGACAAAACTACTAACCAATCAACAAAACTAGTGAAAGGAATTTACAGATTCATATGGAAACTAGTAGTAACAGTCTATTGTCCCGGAAACCGCCGCTTAGGGAAATCACAGGCCACTACTTAACGGAGGGATAAAAATGGAACAGGCTTATTTCAGTTCGGAAGTAGCAAAAAGCCTTGGAATCGGCGCAAGCACGCTTCGAAAATACTCGTCGGCCCTCGAGTCTGCCGGCTATCACTTTGATAGGGGATTAAATAACTCCCGTGTTTTTTACCAGAAAGATATGATAACAATCCAGCGTCTGCTGAAGCTTATGCACGAACAAGACATGACCCTTGAAGCCGCCATTGAATTAGCGATGAAAATGGTCCCTGAAAAGAAGGATGAATCACCAAAACCTGATCCTGCTCTTATCGGAAACAATGAACTGTATGAACGGATCGCCCGCCTTGAACAGCAGCAGGAAACATTGATTGCAGTCAATAAAGAACTCGTGAAAGAACTCGCCCAACACCAAAGATGGATGAAAGAAAAATTGGAACATCAAGAAATCGCTATCCGCGACCGCCTGCTGTTAAACGGAATGCAGCCCGCTCCTATTAAAAGAGAGCCGCCGAAATACCGCCTCCCTTCTTTATTTTCCATTTTCAGTAAGAAAAAGGACGAAGCCACTTTTAATTAAACGGCTTCGTTTTTCTTTGAAGGAATCCTTAAAAGTTTGTCGAATAATGTGTTAACATTAAGATAAACATTAAGATCTAAAAAGGGAGTATTTATATAATGAAAAAAGCAGTCTTTTTTGATTTAGATGACACACTATTGAATGACCGTAAAAGCATTCAGACCGCATTTGATGTAACATGCGGCGATTTAGAACAAAAGTATGGTGTAGATAAGGATACGATTGAAGAATCTGTGCGGCATGCAGCGCGAGAGCAATATCAACAATATTCTTTCTATCCGGTCACACTGCACCTCGGGATTAACCCGTTTGAAGGTCTTTGGGGGAATTTTGGCGATGTCCACCATACGCTGCTGCGCGAAATGGGAAAGGATATCGCTGACTACCAATACAAATCGTGGGAAAAGGGCTTAAAAGCAGTAGGAATTGAAGGCGCAGCTGACTGGGCGAAAGAACGCTTCCGGGAAGTAAGACGGTATTCTCCGTTCCTATATGATGAAACACTCACTGTACTTGATCAATTGAAAGAAAAAGGCTTCCGCCTGTTACTTTTAACAAACGGCGCCCCTTCCCTTCAATTAGAAAAACTGCAGATGACACCGGAGCTTGTGCCGTACTTTGAACATATTCTAATCTCTGGAAACTTTGGATTCGGCAAGCCTGATCCATCCATCTTTACTCATGCGCTAAAACTGATGGACTTATCGCCTGAAGAAGCAATCATGGTAGGAGATAATTTAGGAACTGACATTCTTGGTGCAACTCGTGTTGGCATGGATTCTATTTTTATTGACCATGGCGATGGCAGACAAGTAGAAGGTGCAAAACCTACTTATACGGTTCAAGCACTTCGCGGAGCCGCGGACGTTCTTCAAACATTAACAGAAGCTTAATGAAGTTCAACATATAGACAACGTCTCATTCATCTATTCTCAGGCTGATTAAAAATGTTTGCCTTTCTTCTCAACAGGGTATAGAGATAACAACATCCCTTACCGTACATAACAGAGAAGAAAGACAAAGGAGAGAGTGATGATGATCAGCCATTTACAAGAAAAGAGACAGGATATCCATGTATATCCAGCTTCAAAATTAGATATTCGTGTCTTTGATGAACAAGGTTGTTTCCCATTTAAAGAAATAAATTTGTCATTCAAATGTATATATGAAATTCACGACGAGACTTTGCGGACACCTCTTGAAAAGGCAGAAATATTCGAGCAGCTGCTGAACATTCCTAATGAATGTGAACTGTGGATTGTGCCGGTCCAAACAGAAACCTCCGCCATAATAAAGTCGATTAAAGACGAAAAAACAAGCTCTTTATTTAATATGCTTGCTGCCATCAGAGACAACATGCAATTTGATCGAACGTTTATTGTTGCGAAAAGCGACAGTGCATACGACATCTGCACTTGGTTAAGAGAACTCGACTATACAATTATTGAGAAAACAGAAGATGAGTTACAGCAAATACAAGTCACTTTTTAAAAAAATGCCAGGATCATGCCTGGCATTTTTTTAATTAATGGAACGTCTTTCCGTTTGAATGATCGAGTTTCGGCTGATTTGCAGACAATATATCCGGATTCGTCAACACTTCAATCACGGCCGGCCGGCCGCTCGCTCTTGCTCTTTCTAATGCGGGTAGAAAGTCTTCATTTTTCGTCACTTGTTCCCCATGGCAGCCGAATAATCTAGCAAGTTCAGCAAAGTTAGCATTGGACAGCCCTGTAGCAATGACTCTGCCGGGAAATTGTTTTTCCTGATGAGCTCTGATTGTTCCATACATATTATTATTTACAACGACCGCAATAACAGGAATTCCAAAACGGACAGCCGTTTCTAACTCCTGTATCGTCATCATAAAGCCGCCGTCCCCGGAAAAGGAAACGACCATTTTATCCGGCTGAGCGATCTTCACACCAATCGCAGCCGGCAGCCCATACCCCATCGCCCCTGATGTAGGACCAATATAAGTGTTTTCACAATCAAAACGGTAATAGCGCGAAAGCCATCCAAAAAAATTGCCTGCATCACTTGTCAAAATCGCATCTTTCGGGAATGCCCTCATGATATCGTACATCATGCCGTCCATATCGACGTACTGTTCGGAATAATCCTTTGGCGCAGTGGAGAAAGCCACATATGCTTCGTTCAGCTCTTTCACGATCAGCTCTTTCTCTTCATCCTTCACCGGCGCCACAAGCTTTAGTGCTTTTCGCAAAAATTGTTTAACATCGGCTGTAATGCCCAGTTCAGGAGAATACACTTTGCCGATGCTGTCAGGAGAAATATCCACTTGCACGAGCTTTGTCTGTTCGCCAAGCAGCGTATAGTCTCCAGTTGTTACTTGGGATAAACGAGTGCCTAATGCCACAACAAGATCGGACTGTTTAATATAATCAAGCAGCCCTTTTCTCGTACCGAATCCAAGCCAGCCCGCATAATGCGAATGACTGTTAGGAAACGCATCGAATCGCCGGAAACTCGTGGCAACCGGCACACTCATCGTTTGGGCAAAACGAACGAGCAAATCAGCCGATTTCGTCCGCGTGACTCCTCCTCCCGCAATAATGATCGGACGCTTAGCTCCTTTGATCTTCAGAAGTGCTTCCACGACGGACTCTTCTGAAGGCAGAGGTGCGCGTTCATGCTGCACATGCTGTTCCATGTATTCAAATGTATCTTCAAGCATGTCATGAGGCAGTGAGACGACAACTGGACCCGGCCGGCCGGACCTGGCCATATAGAACGCCCGATGAAGCAGTTCTGGGATTCGTTCGGCCGACTCAATTTCTACGGTCCACTTGCACAAATGGCTAAAGAAAGAGGTAAACTCAACTTCTTGAAAAGCTTCCTTTCCTTTAAATGGACGTTCTACCTGGCCAATCAATGCGACAAGCGGTGTAGAATCCTGCATAGCTGTGTGCAGACCAATGGCCAAGTTTGCTGCCCCTGGTCCGCGCGTCGCCATGCACACCCCTACTTCTCCCGATGCTTTTGCATAGGCCTCTGCCATAAAAGAGGCGCCTCCTTCATGGCGGGTTGAAATTAACTGGATAGATGGATGTTCATACAACGCATCAATGACGCCAAGGTAACTTTCACCAGGCAAACAAAAGGCTTTCTTCACCTTTTCTTTCTCCATCACCTTGACGACGGCCTGCCCTCCTGATACTTTGACCATTTTCATTCCTCACTTTCTGCTTAAGTGAAAATGGGGCCATTATTTCATCCCCTTTATAGGACAGCTCCATTTTAATAAAAATATGCGGCCATTCGGCAAGTTATTTATGCAAGTCCACGGAACTGCCGCTGCGAAAATGAAACAAGCAGAAATGCAATCGCGCTTTTTGCGAGACACTCCTGCTTGTTCTTCTCCATAATTAATATACGAAATTAATAGTTATCAATTTGTGCGCGCTGGATTTTACCGCTGTAGTCTACATATACAGACTTCCATTCTGTATATACATCCAATGAAGCGACCCCTGAATCACGATGGCCATTTCCTGTTCCTTTTGTGCCTCCAAACGGTAAATGAATCTCCGCACCTGTTGTCCCTGCATTGACATAGACAATGCCTGTATCCAAATCTCTCATCGCTTGGAACGCGCGGTTGATATCTCCCGTAAAAATAGAACTTGATAAGCCAAATTCAACACTATTATTTACTTCAATCGCTTCCTCCAGACTTTTCACCGGAATAATGGAAGCAACCGGCCCAAAAATTTCTTCCTGAGCGATTCTCATATCTGGCTTTACATCAGTAAATAAAGTTGGTGCATAAAAGTTCCCTTGATCCAAACCGTTTTCAGTGAGGATCTCACCGCCTTTTAACAGTTTCGCTCCCTCATCTTTTCCGATTTTTACATATTCGTGGATTTTTTCAAGAGATGAACGGTTAATGACAGGACCAACATCCACCGATTCATCCAGACCATCGCCGATCTTTAATGTTTCGATGCGTTTTAATAACTTTTGTTCCAGCTCCTCCTTCACGGACTCATGCACAATAATTCGGCTGCACGCTGTACATCTTTGCCCGCTCGTGCCAAATGCACTCCACACAATGCCATCTACCGCAAGATCAATGTCTGCATCTTCCAAAACCGTCACGGCATTTTTGCCGCCCATTTCAAGTGATGTGCGTTTTAATAGCTCACCTGCACGGCCATTGATTTTTTTGCCTACTTCGTTAGAGCCGGTAAACGAAACGATATCAACATCAGGATGCTCCACGATCGCATTTCCCACCTCACTTCCGGAACCATAGACAAGATTCACAAGGCCTTTCGGCAAACCGGCTTCATCGTAGATTTTCACGAATTCCCCAGCTAAGAACGGTGTTTCAGACGCTGGCTTCCATACGACCGCATTCCCTGTCACAAGTGCCGGCAGCGACTTCCAAGAAGCGATGGCGATCGGGAAATTCCAAGGCGTAATTAATCCGGCAATCCCCACTGGCACGCGGACACTCATCGCAAACTTATTACGCAGCTCGGAAGGAACCGTATCACCAAACATACGGCGGCCTTCACCTGCCATATAAAAAGCCATATCAATCGCTTCTTGAACTTCCCCTCTCGCTTCCGCAATGACTTTTCCCATTTCCTTCGTTAAAATTTGAGCAAGATGCTCTTTGCGTTCTTTTAACAAGTAAGCCACTTTATATAAAACATCCGCACGCTCAGGAGCCGGGACGTTTCTCCATTTCTTCTGTGCTTCTTTGGCTGCCTGAACCGCTTGATCGACATCTGCTTTTGTAGAAACGACCACTTCCCCCAATACTTGACCGTTGACGGGATTAGTGTTTTTGGTGTACTTTCCTGACTCTGATTCTACCCATTCTCCATTAATAAAATTTAAGTATCTTTTTACTTTTGTTCCTTTTTCATTTCCTTCTTTTACTGTTTGATTGTTCATTACACATTCCCCTTTCTATTCTTTGTTATCGTCAGCTCTTTTTTCATACGGTTAATCGCTTCTTTCAGCCGTTCCGTCGGTACAGACAGCGAAAGCCGGAAGTATCCTTCACCAGATGGGCCAAATGCGTTGCCCGGGGTCACAATTACTCCTGTTTTTTCCAGAACCATATTTGCAAATTGGGCTGATGTATATCCTTCTGGCACAGACGCCCAAATAAAAAACGTGCCGCGCGCCGGTTTTACATGCACACCTATATCTGCTAACGCAGCTGCCATGAATTGCATCCGTTCAGCATAGATTCGATTGCTTTCCTTCACACACTCTTGACTGCTTATTAATGCATAGGCTGCCGCCTTTTGGATCGGAGTAAACTGTCCTGTATCGGTATTGCTTTTATAAATCGATAATGCCTTAATCACATCTTTATTGCCGACAACGTAGCCAATCCTCCAGCCCGTCATGCTATACGTTTTCGATAAAGAGCCGAATTCTACAGCGACTTCTTTTGCTCCTTCCGCTTGTAAAATACTTGGTGCCTGATAGTCATTAAACGTAACCATGTGATAGGCCGCATCATGAGCAATAACGACTTGATGTTTTTCTGCAAACGACACAGCCTTACGGAAAAAGTCAACGGCTACAGTAGCTGCCGTCGGGTTGCCTGGGTAATTTAAAAACATAAGTTTAGCTTCATCAGCAACAATTTCAGGAATATTCTGAAATATGGGCTCAAAGTTGTTTTCTTCTAGCAGCGGCATTGTATATAACTGTCCTCCGGCAAGAGAAATCGCCATACGATAAGGCGGATAGCCCGGGTCTGGTGCTAAAACAATCTCTCCCGGATCAATCATAGCCGGCACTAAATGGGCTAGTCCTTCTTTTGAACCGATCAAAGCTAAAACCTCTGTTTCAGGATCTAATGTGACATTAAACTGCCGCTTATAAAAGTCAGCCACTGCCTGTCTAAATTCCAAACAGCCAATGAAACTTGGATATTTAAAGTTTTCAGGATAAGCCATCTCTTCTATTAACTTATCCGTTATATGTTTTGGAGTAGGCAGATCTGGGTCTCCGATACCTAAATCAATCACATCCACTCCCGCTTCTTGCATCATTCGTTTCTTTCTGTTAAATTCAGCAAACATATATGGCGGGATTTGAGCGATTCTCTGCGATTGATAGCGCATGAAAAATGATCACCATCCTTTCGAATTTGCCCCATTCAATTAGAAAACAATTCCATACATTTACTTTAACGCTATTCACTCTTATAAGCTATGGCCTTTTTATAGAAACATGCCTCAAAAATAACGATAAATATCTATACATTTTCCCCGAAAGTGCTCTTCCTCAAAGTAAACTTCACTTTCAGTGCAAGCTTTTCCTGCTTACATTTGTAAAATAATGAAGATTTATGAGGTTACAAAAAAAGACGCCGTATGATGTAACAGCGTCACAGACTGTAGACAAACACCTTCAGTCCCAATTCTTTATTGAACCAGCTGATTCTGAAACGCATAAATAACAGCCTGCGTCCGGTCATTCACTTCAAGCTTCGATAAGATATTGCTGACGTGTGTTTTTACGGTTTTCAATGAAATGTATAGTTCATCCGCAATGTCTTGATTCGCTTTTCCTTGTGCAATGAGCAGCAGCACTTCTCTTTCCCGATCTGTCAGTTCTTCATGCAGCGGCGCCTTTTGTCCTTGCCGCATACGCTTCATCATTTTCCCTGTTACCTCTGGCTCAAGCACCGTTTCGCCCCTATACGTTTGACGGATAGCCTCGGCAATGACACCCGCTTTTGAGGTTTTCAAAAGATAGCTGACCGCTCCAGCTTCAAGGGCCGGATATACTTTTTCATCATCAAGAAAGCTTGTGACGATAATGATTTTCGCCTCAGGCCACTTTTCTACAATGCGTCTCGTTGCTTCAATTCCGTCCATGTTTGGCATAACTAAATCCATTAAAATAATATCCGGCTTCAGTTCAAGGGCTGCAGCTACAGCCTTTTCTCCATCTTCTGCTTCCGCTTCCACCTTCATATCCGGCTGCGCCATCAAATAAGCAGATACGCCGATGCGCACCATTTCATGATCATCTACGAGAAGAACCCTTATCATTCGTTTACTTCCACCTTTTCTTCTAAATTTTCTGTTTGTGTTTGATCTGAATGATGCTGTACAAGCGGGACTTTTACTTCCAGCTTTGTTCCTCGTGATGGCAATGAAACGATTTTTAACGTTCCACCCATTTCCATCGCCCGCTCGCGCATGTTTTGCAAGCCATAAGAACCGATTTTTGCTTTTTCTGTATTAAAACCTATTCCATCATCACTAATGCGTAAAATAACAAACCCGTCACGCCAGACGTTCAGTACATCGAGCCGGCTTGCCTTCGCATGGCGCAGCGTGTTAGAGATTGATTCTTGAACAATTCGAAACAGGTGATCTTCCATTCCGCGGTCTATGCTGATTTCCTCCGTCGTCCAATGAATAGAGAGGGGGACTTTTTGTGTCAGTTCAACGAGTAAATCATCTATCCCTTCCTTTAAAGACTTTCCATTTAAAGGGACAGGCCTTAAATGTAAAAGAAGTGCCCGCATTTCTAATTGTGACTGCTGAATCATTTCCTCCACCATCGCCAGCTGTTTTGTTTCGATTAAAGGAGCTTCCCCTCGGTTTTCATTAATCGCGGACATCATCATAGAAGCAGCAAACAACTGCTGCGAGACGGAATCATGAAGCTCTCTGGCAAGTCTCTGCCTTTCTTGCGACACCATTTCCTGAATGAGTGTCTCCTGGCTTTCTGCCTTTTCTCTGGCTAAACGCCGGGCAGTTTGTTTTTGTTCGGCAACTACACGTTCAAGTTGTTGAAACTTTTGCTCCATACTTGAAAGATCAGCTGTCAGTATCTTTCCTTTCTCTTCAGCGTCTTTTCCAGAGATAAGAGACTCGAGCCGCTGATCAAGTATTTTCAAAGAGGTCCACTGTCCCCACCCGTATAATGTGCCAAACAGAAAAGCCGCTCCCACTGCTGCTACAGCTAGAAACACAGCAAAAGGAAGATCAAACAGCTCTTTTGCGAAATAAGATCGCCACGATAACTGTGGAAAGCTGACTTCAAATGCGGCGATGACGACTCCTACCACAAATAAAACAGCTAGAAATACTTGCCTGATCTGTCTCACGAAAATGTTCATACCCTGTTCACCTCCACATCGCCAATCATAGTGGAAATGAGAAGGACGATCGTTGTTTCTGCTCCTTCCTGCTCGCTATAATGTTCATCTTCGAAATACAATGTATCATTCCATAAAGGAACCGGAAAGCGCTGAAACAAATAGGCATTTCCTGCGAGGGTTGCAAATCGGATGCGCACAGGAATTTCATAAGGAATATCCACTTTCACTTTTCCAATCATCTGCCTAATGGAAACAATGACCGTTCCCTTTGGCAGTACCGTATTGCTTACATCCACTGTAATATCACCGAGCATCCCTTGAATGTGGATGTCCTTCCACTCGTATGAATGCTCTGGTGTAGATTGAACAGAAAACAACTTATTTTTTAAAAAAGAGTGCTTCATCGCTTCACCCGGTTCCATTGATGTGGCATTTCCCTCATCCAATGAAAGCGAAAAGCGGGTTGGTTCCTTTTTCGATTGAAAAAAGCGGTATAGCGTGTAAATAAGGCCGGCAACAACAAGCATCCGCAGACTGCTCATACTGAGAATCATCACACCGGACACAAATATTCCAAACCAAAATAACAGTTTGCCAAACCAGCTCTCTTTCCACTTCTTACCAAAATAAATCATCGCTATTCCGAAGAAGAAGGAAAACACAAAATCATCACGAAAAAACGTTGCTTCAATTAACACAATAATGAAGGCAGCAAGTAAAAACACAGTCAGCAGGTCCGTTCTTTTTAATGGTGACATTCTTTTTCCCCCTTCCTCGAAGCAGCCTGGCCGTTCATGAGAACAAGGCCGTCCTAAAAGCAGCGGACAACTAGCTTTTGGGCAGCCTAAAATTGTAAACATAGTTTAGTAAGATCTCTTCGTTATATACTACTTTTAACATATATGAGTAAGAATCAATTGAACGTTCTTCTCTTTAAAATAATACACTCCCCAATTGTTAATCATAGCACGTTTATGCCTATTGTGCGCTCTTTTCTTTTTGCTGAAATTGCCGCTCCAGCTCTGCCAGCCGGGCATCCATTAAAGTGGACTCGTACCGTTTGTTCACTTTTCCTTCCAATTCATCAATATACTGTTCAAGCTCCTCGAATCGGCCAAATGGACGATTCGCTTCTGTTCCTTCATCTAATACTTTGCTCATACTGTAATGGGCTCTTGCCGCATTTTCGCGCCCCATCAGTTCGAGACGGCGGACATCCATATCCTTCAGTTTATGTTTCATCTCTTCCGCCTTGCTTTCAAGCTTCATGATTTGCTCACTAATGATCGCAAGAGACTGCTGCAGACGCATGGCACGTTCTTTATACACATCTGCTTCACGTGCCGCAAACTCCTCAAGTTCTGTTTCCCCTGCTTCAGCAGCAAGTACAGCCTGCTTTGCCCGTTTGTCCTGCAT
The DNA here is from genome assembly GCF_044891285.1 of Bacillus lumedeiriae. Classification (NCBI taxonomy): domain Bacteria; kingdom Bacillati; phylum Bacillota; class Bacilli; order Caryophanales; family Bacillaceae; genus Bacillus; species Bacillus lumedeiriae. The sequence continues at coordinate 86,465 of NZ_JAUIYO010000008.1, read as the reverse complement.
ACGGACTGCTTCCTGCCATTGGCACTCGAACTCTTTTTTCAACAACCGCTGCCTGTCTAACAATTTCACTACTTTTTCCGTTTCTTTCTGCGCTTCCCGCAAATACTGATTCAGCAGTGCAATTGGATTTTTCTGCTCCTTCTTCTCCACGATATCAAATAGCTCTGCTTCGATGGTACGCTTCATTCTTCTAAAAATCCCTGTCATGTCATTCTCTCCTTTATCCATTCAATTTTTTCAACTGATTCCATTGTTTTTCGAAATTCACAAACGGATCGTCTTCCTTTGTTTCTGTCACGGACACATGATCGTCTTCCTGCCACTTTTTATATACGATGTAGAGAACACCTAAAGCGGCAACTCCTAGAAGTGCCGGCACATTGCCAACAGCAGCGAAAAATGCAATCACTCCTGCCGCCCCCCAAAAGAACTTAACTGCTTTGGAATCGGCCTGTCTGTACTGTTTCCACGATACATACATAATAGCAGCACAGAGCGCAAGTCCAAGAACAGGTCCCGCACTCGCAATCGCCACTAAAGCCGCAAGACCTCCAATGCAAAATAGCATCACCTTTTTCATTTATTTTTCCTCCTTTCGAACTCTTGAATTTATCTTAACTCGCTTCGCCCCTTCTCATAACGAGCCCTGGATGGAACTTCTTCTCAGACTTAAGACGGAGAATGGCGATTCACTGTTGATTTGCCTATTATAGACATTTATGATAAAATGAATGACATTCAGTCACTACTAACGGAGGGATTTGATATGCGGGAAAAAAATGATGGGAAATATAATAAAATTCTTCAAGCTGCTATTGGGGTCATTTCCGAAAAGGGACTGGACCGGACATCTATCACAGATATTGTCAAACAAGCCGGTGTGGCACAAGGAACATTTTATTTGTACTTTCCTTCAAAGAAAGATTTAATTCCTGCCATCGCAGAGGATTTACTTAGTTTAACTCTAGAAAAAATTAAAAATGAAACGAACCAAAAACACGGCTTTTGGGAAATTGTTCAAACACTTATTCATGAAACGTTTGAACTGACAAAATCCTATAAAGATGTGATCGTTTTATGCTACTCTGGTCTTGCTATTGTTCACTCCATGGAAAAATGGGAGACCATTTATACCCCTTACTACAGCTGGCTGGAAAAAGTATTACAATCAGCAGTCAGTAAAGGAGAAATCATTTCTAGCTTGGATATTAACTGGACGGCACGGCTCATCATCAACGTAGTCGAAAGTGCGGCCGAACGTTTTTACATTGCCGAAGAAGAAGGGGATGTAACTGCCTGCAAAAAAGAAACCTTTTCTTTCTTGCAGCGGGCATTGTCTAAGAATTAAGTATTGTCTACGCTTGGAACGTCTCATTCAACGTTCCTTTTTTCTCACAAAAAATGAATGACATTCATTCATAATAGAGGTGTATAGATTGAATTGGTTTATTGTTTTACTTGCAGGTATGTTGGAAGTCTTATGGGCCACGGGCTTAAAATATGCGGACTCCCTGACGGATTGGGTCGTAACGGTTTTATTGATCAGCATTAGTTTTCTTCTGCTGATTCGTTCGTACAAAACGCTCCCACTCGCAGCCGCCTACACTGTTTTCGTCGGTATCGGCACGGCTGGAACGTATTTCATGGGTATTTATTTAGGCGAACCATTCTCTTTCCTTCAGCTGCTTTTTGTTACTTTGTTATTATCGGGAGTCGTCGGCATGAAATTATCTACTACTACAAAAGCAGATCAAAATGGAGGTAACTGTTAATGAGCTGGATTTTGTTAGTTCTTGCCGGCCTGGAAGAAGTCATTGCTACGATTGCAATGAAATACGTGGACGGCACAAAAAGAAAATGGCCAATTGCTATTATGGTCATCGGCTTCGCTTTCTCTTTTTATTGTTTATCTAAAGCCATGCTGGAGCTGACGGCTGGCGTGGCGTACGCTGTATGGACCGGCATCGGTACCATAGGTATTGCGATCGTCAGTGTCATCTGGTTTAAAGAAAAGTTAAATAAATTCCAATTCCTGTCACTCACGTTTATCCTGTTAGGTGTAGCAGGTCTGAGATTTACTTCTTAATTCGAATCGAAACCGCTTGAAAGCGATGACTTTCAAGCGGTTTTTGAGTTGTTCCGGCGCACTGTTCGGCATTTTCCTCCCTTTGTTCACGCTTAAAATCCCCGGCCGCTAAGCCGGGGATTTTACTATTCTTATTGTGCTGCTACTTTAGATAATACTTCTTTGAATGTATTAATTACTGTATCTACCTCTTCGTAGCTGATTGTCAATGGCGGTTCAATACGGATCGTTTTTGAGTTAACGAGTGTACCAGCAACGAGAATGCCATTGTCAAACATTCCTTTTGATACTTCATAACCGATTTCGTCTTTGTGGAACTCGATACCGATCATGAGACCTTGACCACGGATCTCCAATACTTTATCTCCGTGGTTCGCTGCTGCTTCTTTCAAACCTTTTAAGAAATACTCGCCCACTTCAGCCGCTCTTTCTGGAAGGTTTTCTTCAAGCAAGACATCAATCGTTGCAATAGCTGCCGCACAAGCAAGCGGATTTCCACCGAACGTTGTTGTGTGCATGAACGGGTTATCAAATAAGCTCTTGAATACTTTTTCGTTTGCTACGACTGCCCCAGCTGGCATTACGCCGCCGCCGAATGCTTTAGCAAGACAGATGATATCAGGAGTCACGCCGAATAATTCAGAAGCGAACATTTTCCCTGTACGTCCCATCCCCGTTTGTACTTCATCAAAAATTAAGACAACATCGTATTCATCGCAAAGCTCTCTTACTTGTTTCAAGTAGTTTTCAGGAGGAATGATGACGCCGCCTTCACCTTGGATTGGTTCTAAAATCACTGCTCCTACATCTTCTCCGACGAAAGCACAAGCTTCAAATGTTTTTCTCATCATATCGATATCGCCGTAAGGTACATGACGGAATCCTGGAATAAGCGGCAAGAATGGCTTACGGAACACACCTTTTGCTGTGCCGGATAATGACCCTAAGCTTTTTCCGTGGAACGAGCGTGTCGTAGAAATAATAGTAGAGCGGTCACTGTACATTTTTGCTAGTTTCAGTGCTGCTTCCACACTTTCTGTTCCACTGTTCGTAAAGAAAGAATATTTTAGATCGCCAGGTGTAATGTCAGCTAAAATTTTTGCAAGCATCGCGCGCAGCGGATCAAGCAAGTCCTGACTATGCAGTGCTTGACGGTTTAACTGATCAGTAACTGCTTTTACGACTTTTGGATGACGGTGGCCGACGTTATAAATGCCGAAGCCGCCGAGACAGTCAATATACTTTTTACCGTTGATATCAGTGAAGCAAGATCCGCCGTCAGACCATTCAACTGCTGCGAATTGGCCGCCTTCTGTTACCGTTTTGCGATAAGCAAGAAAGCCTGGGTTTACGTGTTCACGGAAGCCGTCAACGGTTTCTTTCGTGATCCATTGTGCTTCTTCTGCTGTTACTTCCTGTTTTTCTATTAAAGAAAGTACTTGTTTAATATATTGACTAACCTCTGATACTTGCTCATTGTTTTTTGTTTGCAAATCTGTACTCATTTATCTTCACTCCTGTTAGTTAATTAGTTTTTAAACTAGCCTGCTTTAGTTTTTAAACCAGCCTACTGGCTCTACTTCTAAGTTAATATTGATTTGTTTAATTTCCTGGAATTCATCTAGTCCGTATGTTCCCAAGCTGCGTCCGATGCCGCTTTGCTTGTAGCCGCCCCACGGCGCCTCGTTGTAAGTCGGATGGTAAGAATTCACCCATGTAATTCCTGCACGCAATTTTTTAATGACGCGAAGTGCCTTTGCTCCGTCAACTGTGAACACCGCTCCTGCCAATCCGTAGTCAGTATCATTAGCCAGGCGGATCGCTTCCTGCTCATCACTGAATTTTTGAATTGCTACAACCGGGCCAAAAATTTCTTCCTGGACAATTCTCATGTCTTGTGTCGTATCAGCAAATGCTGTTGGTGCCACAAAGAAACCTTTGTCTAAACCGTTTTCCGTTAAGCGCTTTCCGCCAAACAACAAACGAGCTCCTTCTTCTTTACCAATTTCAATGTAGTTTAGTACTTTTTCCATATGCTGCTGACTGACGAGCGGCCCCATTTCTGTTTCTAGATCTGCTCCGTTGCCCACTTGGATTTGCTTCGCTCGTTCTGTAAAACGTTCAATAAATTTATCGTAAATGCTTTCTTCGACTAGTATTCTTGAACCAGCTGAACATACTTGTCCTGAACCGCAATAAATACCGAACAATGCATAATCCACTGCTACTTCAAAGTCAGCATCAGCAAAAATGATATTCGGAGATTTCCCGCCAAGTTCTAGTGAAATCTTCTTCATATTGTCAGCTGCTGCTTTCATAATGTGCTTACCTGTTTTTGTACCGCCAGTGAAAGAAACCATGTCCACATCTTTATGAGATGCAATTTCGTTTCCAACAATCGGACCTGCACCGTGTACCATATTGATAACACCTTTTGGCACGCCAGCTTCTTCGATGATTTCGATCAATTTTGTCGGTGTAACTGGTGTCACTTCAGAAGGTTTAAAGACAACTGTGTTCCCTGCCGCTAATGCTGGAGCAATTTTCCACACGCTCATAAGCATTGGGAAGTTCCAAGGAACGATTAGTCCGCACACACCAACCGGCTCTCTAACAACCATGGCCTGCATCGGATCGGCTACATGGTACGTTTCGCCATCCGGCTGAGTGATCATTCCTGCGTAATAGCGGAAGCAAGCAGCTGCATCCCCCATGTCAAATCCTGCTTCGCGCAGTGGCTTGCCGTTGTTCTTGGTTTCAAGAGCCGCCAGCTCTTCTGCTTTTTCATCGATTTTATCGGCAATTTTCAATAAGTATGCAGCCCGCTCAACAGTTGGAAGTTCTGACCAGATACCGCTTTCAAATGCTTCCTTAGCAGCCGCAATCGCCGCTCTGGCATCTGCAACAGTTCCTTCAGCTGCATGAGCAATTACTTCCCCAGTAGCCGGGTTGATTACCTCGCGTGTTTTATTGTCACTGGAATTTGTCCATTCCCCATTAATGTACATTTTTAAATCAAGAGTTTTTACCGTGTTTTGTGTTTCTAACATGCTTTTCCTCCTCCTATTCTCCGTTTGTCTTATATAATGCAACTAGCGTGCCAAGTTTAAATATTTTAAATATTCTTTGAAAGTGCATCGTATCAAGGCTTTTACTTAAAGAAAAAAACAAGGCTGCTGCGCAATCTATGCATTTTTGAATAATGTATGAGAAATTGAATATTAGTAGGTATATACTAAAAATGGCGTCTTATTTGTGTCACTCACAACTTAAAAAAGTGGAAACATCCACTGAAATGATCTAACAATATCAAAAGATTCGCGCTAAAAAAGGCTGACCCTAAAAAGTCGTTTTTAACGATCTTTTGGGCCAGCCTCTTATATTAATGGTTTTGTTAAGATTTTTGCTGGGGTACTCCATTCAACAAAGGCGGCAAAATCAACACTATTTATTAACACCGCGGTATTAATAAATAGAAGGTTCGCTTTCCTTTTTCTTCCCGCTCATAATCTTTTGATATTTACGGCTGACAGATGATTGGCTCACCCCGAGCGCTTTTGCTGCTTTCGTTGTCGTTTTATACTGATTCATCGCAAGGACAATGAGCTGTTCTTCCACATCTTCCAGCGCTTCTTGAAGCGGAACGACTCTGGTAATGATCGGCCGCGACTTTTTAAAGTCATAGCCGAGTGATAAAAATTGGCTGACGAATTCAGCATCTATCGCTGGATCGTCAGCGGAAACGACAAGCCGTTCAATAATATTTTGCAGTTCGCGTACATTTCCCGGCCAGGAATAAAATTCAAGCACATTAACGGCATCGGGCGTTAAGTGAAAATGTTTATCGTACTTTTCATTTAGCTGCTGAAGGAAATGGAGCGCGAGCACTGAAATGTCTTCTGTCCGCTCTCTTAAAGATGGAATATGAAGCGGAATGACGTTCAGCCGATAAAATAAATCTTCTCGGAACGTGCCCTGCTCTACCATTCGTTCCAATTTTTTATTCGTAGCAGCAATGATTTGTACGTCTACTTTTTGAGCGGCTGTGCTGCCGACAGGGATGACTTCCTGCTCCTGAAGAACACGCAGCAATTTCACTTGTAAATGAAGCGGCATTTCCCCGATTTCATCGAGAAAAAGAACACCTTGATTGGCCATTTTAAAGTAGCCGTCTTTCCCCTCTTTATCCGCTCCAGTAAATGCTCCTTTCGTGTAACCAAACAGTTCGCTTTCAAGCAGGTTTTCCGGAATAGCGCCGCAGTTTAATTTTAAGAAAGGCTTATCTGAACGCCGCCCAAGTTGATGGATCGCCTGGGCAATGACTTCTTTTCCAACCCCCGATTCACCAGTGATTAACACAGTCGAAGAAAACTCCGCTATTTTCTTCACTTGGAACATGATTTTCTCCATTTTCGGACTGCGATACATTAACTTCTTCAGCGTACGATCCTGATTTTTAAAGCTGTCGAGTTCTTTTTTATATTTCTCGGACATCTTCTTCATTTCTTTCAGTTCACTTTTCAGTCTGGATGTTTCAGTGATATCCCGGGAAGCTATAATAATCCGGTCAATTTCTCCCTTTTCATTAAAAACAGGGTTGCCAACAGCCAGAACCTTCCTGCCGCTTCTTGCTTCTTGAACGAGTGATACTTTTTTCTTTTTCTCCATCACTAGTCTTGTCACGGATGGATTAAACATTCCTTTCTCTTCCAGGTCAATCAAGCTTTTCCCGATCATATCTTTTAAGTCGATATCCCAAAATCCGCTAATGACATTTTCACTGTAGCGAATCAATTCACCTTTGCTGTTTACAACGAGTATTTCATCATAAATGGTCGATAAAATCGCATTTAAATCGGTGTTTAAGTTTTTAATATCTTCAATCTCCATCGCCATTTCTTCAATAGTAGGTATGTCTTGAACGACGATCAGCATGCCTTCTACTTTCTGATCATTATTTAAAATCGGACAATAATCGAGCAGAACCCCCATCTCATCCGTCAGTTGAACTTGATTCAAAACCGTCTTTCCTGTCGCAAAAACGCTTTCAATGTATTCTTTATGAAAGATAGAGTCAGCAGGTTGGTTCATTACTTTTTCCGAGGTCGATTTAATCATCTTCAGACCGGCATCATTGCAGTTGATGATCGTTTTTTCTCTGTCAACAACGAACATCCCCATCGGAATAGAAGTGAGTAGAATCTTAAATAAGTTAACACCTTGGTCTTCTTGTTTAAAGAGCTCAGCCAGCAACTCTTCCCGATTTAAGTAACCAATTGGCATGCCCTCTTCATCCGTAATGATTGTGAGACTTTCTCCAATCACTTGAAAAATGACAGGCAGTGAAATAATTTTATTCACCTGATACACTTGCTCAATCGAAATTGCCTGAGATAACAGCGTTTGGAATGTCACTTTGTCTTTATGTACCAAACGATTGCTTTTTAAGTGGATGTAAGACACGAGTTTTCCCTGTTCACTCAAAAATATAAGCGGTTCTTGTATGGCACCGATGTCTATATCGTCTTCATCTTTTTGATGTTCTATTGCAATAGTAACAATTGGGTTTAACTTCTTTTCATCGATCGTAAACACTTTCTGTCCCCTCCCAGCTGTTCTCTTCTTTTATTTTACCAAACTTTTAGAATATTATCTTTATTAAACTTGTCTGCTGACTTCTGAAGGAGTCTCGTGCCTTTCACTCCAATCAACAATAGTCATCAAGATAACCAATATATCAATAGAAAAAAGAAGATGGATCCCCCCATCTTCCTCACCGATTTACTTATTGATTAGTCACATGCACTTACTACTAATTCTTCTTTAATATAAGCGAGTACCATGCCAGGAATGACGTGGTCTCCCTCCTGTACTTCAAGAGACTTAATTTCTCCACTAACCCCTACCTTAATTGTTAATAAATTGCCTTCTTCGTCCTTTATTAAAAACAGCGGCTCCCACTCATAGACTCTTGAATGTTTCCTTACAAGAACATTCTGAATGATTCCGGTATACGGGCTTGTGATCATTTCTTCAAACATTGGTACTCACTCCTTTTCTTTTAGGCTTTGTTAAACTCCCCTGTTAGTTTCCGCTCCAATCAACTAAGTAGCAAAACCAACAATAATAGCCCTCTTTTAATAAGTAGAACAGCCGCTTTCTATCTCTATTTCCCCACCCTGGATCCAATCATTCTTCTTCCGCTGCCATCATTTATTCCCATATGCTTTTGCCTTCTGCTAATGATTTCCCGATCATTTTCGCCTTCTACGCTCAGCGGAAGCGGTCTGATTGAACCTCCTCATCCCTTTTCATTTCACATAGCTATCCTATAAATTGGCTTTGTTAAACTCCCCCTGTTAACTCCATTGGGGGCGGTCTGGAAGCCTACAAATTAAAGATTGATCCATCCTCGAAGTCCAGAAGCTTCGGCGATTTTTCGAATACCTTCTACATAAGCAGCAGTTTTCATATTTATTCCAAACTGTTCCGCAGTATTCTGGATGTTTGTGAAACTAGCGTGAATTTTTTCCTTCAGCCGCTCTTCTACCGTTTCTTTTGTCCAGTAGTAGCCTTGGTTGTTTTGGCACCACTCAAAATAGGAAACGATAACCCCGCCTGAATTAGCAAGAATATCAGGAACGACTAACACTCCGCGCTCATTAAGCATTTGAATCGCTTCTTTTGTCGTTGGCCCATTCGCTGCTTCAACAACAAATTTACATTTTAACTTGTCGGCATTTTCCGTCGTAATCACGCCGCCGATCGCTGCGGGAATAAGTACGTCGCATTCTTGTTCAAGCAATTGTTCATTTGTGATCACATTCTCAAACTGTGCTGTCACAATGCCGAATGAATCGCGGCGTCCAAGCAAATCAGGAATGTTTAAACCGTCAGCGTCGTAAATAGCACCCAGAGCGTCCGCTATACCGACTACTTTAACTCCGATTTCATGAAGGTAGTACGCAAGGTAACCGCCTACATTTCCAAATCCTTGGACGATCACTTTCATTCCTTCAAGAGGCATGTTTTGCAGCTCACTAACCATTTGCAATGTATATAAAACACCTTTTGAAGTCGCTGTTTCCCTTCCTTCTGACCCGCCTAAGACGAGCGGTTTACCAGTAATGAAACCTGGTGAATCAAACTCTCTAATATGGTCATACTCATCGAGCATCCACGCCATAATTTGCGAATTCGTATACATGTCAGGTGCTGGGATATCTTTGGTCGGCCCGACGAGCTGGCTCACTGCCCGGACGTATCCACGGCTTAGGCGTTCCAATTCGTTCATGCTCATATTTCGCGGATCACATACGATTCCGCCTTTGGCTCCTCCATAAGGAAGGCCGGTAATTCCACATTTCAAGCTCATCCAGCCAGCTAATGCTTTGACTTCATCTGCTGTGACATCGGGATGGAAACGGATGCCGCCTTTTGTCGGCCCGTTGGCATCATTATGCTGAGCGCGGTAGCCTGTGAAGACTTTCGTCTGGCCGTTGTCCATTTTTACAGGAATATTCACTTCTAAAAATCTCATCGGCTCTTTTAAAAACTCAAATACTTCATTAGAATAACCAAGAATGTCTACGGCTTCTTTTAAAATTAATTGAAATTCTTCTTGGGGGGTTTTCTTCTGCTGCTGTTTCGTTGTTTGTTGTGTTTCTGCTGCCTTTACAGTTGTTACCAATTTATAACACCTCGTTTTTTATTGTCGTAATATAAATAAGCAATTTCTGTGCCAATTCAGTAAAAAATTCAAACTATTGTAAATCCCTTATTACCAAGGGTTTCACACACTTCTTTCACCTTTTCCAGCTACTCATGTATGCAAAAATGAATACTCTATTAATTTTCGCATAAGATTTTCTAATACAGAAAAGATCATCCGCTGTTTTGCCCTGAATGCAAAGGAGTACATGTACTGTCAACGTCTCTCATACACATTTTATAATTCACGAACTTCTTCCATATGCATTTGAGGAACAGGAGAACGGAACCCTTTCGTAATATACATTAAATACATGATACCGAGAACAGACCAAACAATTCCGAGAATCAAAGAGTAAATGTTTAAATGGAACCATAGCACCATAACAATGCTCGCTCCGATCACTGGGAATAACAAGTAATTCACAAAATCTTTTATGTTCTTATATCTCTTCATTTTCACAACGTAGTGAGAAATCACTGCTACATTCACGAATGTAAAAGCGATCAATGCGCCGAAATTAATCAAAGACGTAGCTGTTTCCAAATCGATGAAAATAGCAACTAATGAAACCAAACCGACTAGGACAACATTTAATGCTGGTGTCCGCCATTTCGGATGAATGTAACCAAAAAACTTTGGCGAAATGACGCCATCGCGTCCCATCACATATAATAAGCGTGACACACTTGTATGAGAAGCAAGCCCTGAAGCAAGTGTGCCGGTAAGCGTTCCTGCTAGAAAAAAGGCTTGAAACAGCTTGCCGCCTACAAATAAAGCGATTTCAGGAGAGGCTGATTCCGGTTCAGAAAATCTTGAAATGTCCGGAAAATACATTTGTGTGAAATAGGACACTGATACAAAGAGAACACCGCCGACGAGCGCCGTTAAGAAAATCGCTTTCGGAATGGTTTTCGCAGCATTCGGTGTTTCTTCCGCCAGTGTAGTCACAGCATCAAATCCGAGAAAAGAAAAACATAAAACAGTTGCTCCTGCCACTAATGGACTAATCGACATGCCGCTTTCTGCAAATGGAACGAGCGAAAAAACGGTTCCTGCCCCTTCTCCATTTTGAAGCCCATTGACTACTAATGTAATGAAAACAATAATAACTAAAAACTGGAACGCAACTAGAAATGTATTAAAGTTAGCTGCTACATTGACACTGAATAGATTAGCGGCGGTCACTAATGCTACAATTCCGACAACCCAGATCCAGCTAGGCACTCCTGGAAATAGGGCGGATAAATAAATTTTCGATAAAAGTGCATTGACCATCGGCAAAAATAAATAATCCAGCAGTGAAGCCCATCCAACAAAGAAACCTAACTTTTTACTGATCGTTTTTTGCGTATACGTATAGGCAGAGCCGGCCACGGGATAAACCTTTACCATCTTCCCGTAACTAGCAGCCGTAAATAACATGCCGACTAGAGCAATGACATAGGAAGCTGGTACGTGTCCCCCCGTTTCTTCAGATACGATTCCAAATGTATCGAACGCAACCATCGGCGTCATATAGCCGACTCCTAACATGACAATCGCCCATAAACTTAATGACCTTTTTAACTGAACAGTCTCCTGCATCTATCATTCCTCCTACTTGTAAACGTTTAAAGTTTTAATTATTAAAACTTTCTTACAAGTTTCGTGCCAATTATTCAAAATTCAACAAAAAGTTTGAATATTTTATAAAAAAAGGAGAATGATAGGACTGTTCATCTATCTGATTGCATGAGAAAGTTTTGTTAGAACGTTGTTTAAGGTGATAGAAAGCGGAATATTCCTGCTTTCTTTCTAAAACTAGTTTTTATGTATGCATACACGCATAAAACATTCCGTTAAGCATAACCATTTTTCTAAATGTTTTTATAAGCAGGTTCCTCTGTACCACTTCCAATAGACAAGCAACACCATATAAAAACCCCCTTTTTTCGATTCATTTCTTCGAAAAAAAAAGGGGGTTAAGAAGAAGCTGCCTCTTAAAGCTTGAGCACTTTCAGCTCCTTCTCATTTTTTACATACATTTTATTTAATTAAATTTCAGCAAATCTTCCACGTTGACGCAGAAGCTCACGGTTTAATTCAGGATTCACTTCAAATGCAGCACGGCCATGGAGCCAGAATAAGTTATTCAGCATCACAAGGTCTCCGACTGGAAGTTTTAACTCAATAACACTTTCATCGCTTTCCATTGAATCAGAAAGCTCTTTCAAATATTTTGCTTCATCGATTGTATCTGGGTAAACGAACTGGTCGATATAGCAAATACATGGTTTGTTGTTGTCATTAAAGAATGTCGCACGTTGTACCTCTTGGCCGACATTTTTACTACTTGGTGCTTTATACGTAAATTTGTGTGTCGCAAGTGGATGCTTCGAGAATTTCTCAAGCTCTTTCCAGTCGTCTAGGTGCAGTAAGCGAGATTCTCCGCCTTTTGCGTTTTCTTCTTTCATTTTCATCATTAACAACCAGTCAGTTGGTTCGTCAACGAATGTTCCGTCTGTGTGCATTGTAAACAAACGGTAGGCTTGACGAAGGTAAGAGTCACTGTTATCTGTATGAGCAACAGTAAATCTCGCATAATATTTTCCAGTCATGGAGTCAAAGTTTGGTGTTCCAACGATATGAGTCAACGCTGTAGAGAAAATAACGTATTCGTCTGTATCAATTGTTTCCCCCTGAAGGCCAATTGTGAAACCGCCTGTTTCGCGGTCATGAACGATTGCTCTCAACACTTCTTGGAAGTCTTCCCCTGTCAATTGCAGCAAGTAGTCAGCTACAATGCGTCTTGCATAAGGCGTGTACTCTAAATGCTGAACGGAAACGTTCTCTTCTTTTACTCTTGCTAAAAATGTTTTAATGACTTGAGGATCCAGTTCAATGTGGTATAGACGATCACTTTGCGGATGCGCTTTTACTTCGTAACCTGCTGTTTTTCTAATAAACTTTTTCTCTTGATTTTTTAATGTACTCATCAATGATTCCTCCCATGTGGTAGTTTTTAAGATCAAGGCGCTGCCTAGTTAGAAAATAAAAAAAGCCAGTTTACACCCTTTGCGTCCAAGAGTAGTAAACTGGCTAATACTTACTTCATTGCTCCATGTAAATAGAGTCACAGTAAATATTTCAGTTAATTATTTTATTTTTTAACTTAGTAGCTTTTCTATCGATATTATTCGCGTTTTTGAAAAGGCTGTTTTCAAAAGGCAAATATCTATTTCTTAATGTTAATCACATTATATGATACTGCCACAAAGTTGTCAATACATTTGGATGATTATTTTGTATTTTTCGATAATTGTTGATAGTGCAGATGCAAATCATTTAACGCAGCAGCAAGTGCATTAGCGGCTTTCCCTTTGTAATAAAGCTGAAGCTGCTTGAGGGGCTCATCGATCCCGTCTTTTAAGCTGACTCCTTTTAATAACTGTCCGATGAAGTTTCTTCCGTGCTCCGTTGCCAGCGTACAGGAAGCTTCAATGATTACTCCATATTTTGTGTCTACTTCTGCGGTGATAGTTAATGTATCGAACACGCTTTTGGCTGCCATTCCCTGCGGAAGACGCGCATGTCCAGCGATAAACATTACTTTTGAGTTAAACATAGAAACTGCCCCTTTCTACTTACGAACTAACTGCACTGATTAGATGTTGCTGATCAGCAATTTGATTTACAATTTCTTTACCAATTTCAATGGAGGCTGTCGCTGCCGGTGATGGCGCATTACAAACATGGATGCTGTTTTCACCATTAATAATGTGGAAGTCATCCACAAAACCGCCGTCTGTTTTTACGGCTTGGGCACGCACTCCTGCTGGGCCTGGAACTAAGTCTTCTGATTGAATTTCGGGAATTAACTCTTGTAGACTAGCGACAAACTTGGCTTTACTGATGGAACGAGCCATTTCTTCCAGCCCTTCTCCCATAAATTTGCTTGCAAGCTTCCAAAAGCCTGGATACCCCATTACTTCTGCAAAATCTTTTAAGTTAAAGTCAGAGATTTTATATCCTTCCCGTTTGAAACTAAGTACCGCGTTTGGTCCCGCATCTACTTCTCCCCCAATCATCCGTGTGAAATGGACGCCAAGGAATGGGAACTTAGGATTTGGCACAGGATAAATTAAGTTTTTGACTAAATATCTTTTTTCTGGTACTAGTTTATAATATTCTCCACGGAATGGGATGATTTTTACATCTGTGCGATAACCAGCAAGCTTCGTTACGCGGTCACTGTGAAGCCCGGCACAGTTAATTAAAAATCTTGTTTTAAATGTGCCTTTATTCGTTTCAATCGTGATGCCATCATTTAGTTCAGAGATGTTTTCAACTTTTGTGTTGAGGCGGATATCAGCCCCTTGCTCGCGAACGATTTCTGCAAATTTTTCTGTCACTTGCTTGTAGTTAACAATTCCAGCCGCTTCTACTTTAACAGCTGCTTTTCCATTCACATGCGGTTCGATTTCTTTCAATTCCTCTTTGCTGATTCTTCTTACATCCAACTCATTTTCCAGGCCGCGCTTATAAAGGTTCTCTAGAAGCGGAAGCTCTTCATTTTTTGTCGCAACGATGACTTTTCCGCAAATATCATGCTCAATCCCATATTGCTTACAAAACTCAGTCATTGACTTGCTGCCTTGACGAGCGAAACGAGCTTTATAGCTTCCTGGTTTATAGTAAATTCCCGAATGAATAACCCCGCTATTGTGCCCCGTTTGATGGGCAGCTAACTGATTTTCTTTTTCTAGTAAAAGTACTTTTGCATTTGGATAACGTTCATATAACGCCTTCGCAGTAGATAATCCAACGATTCCTCCGCCGACAATACCAAAATCGTACATTTGATCTTTCCCCTTTATGTCGTTTTCTATTCTTGTGAACTTTGTTGTTCCAATCCGTTTTCACTAGCAGGCTCCAAGCCAGCCATGTAAGAAATTAAATTATTTTTCGTCCGCAGAATATGGTACTCCACTGCGGCCCGAAGCTCAGCAGGATCATTTCTGACGGCTGCTTCATAAATAAAGCGATGCTCCCGCTGTGTTTCTGAATAATAATCCGCAAGTAAACTCGGGGCAATGGGAGATATTCCGAGATTTTCTACGGCCTGCTTCACTCTTGCCCACGGGCAGCCTTTTCTCAGCAGCTTATGAAAACTTTCATTCAAAGAAATGTAATAATCATTCGTTTCATCCGCTAACTGCAACGCTTCCATTTTCTCTAACGTTTCTTTCAATTCCCGCTTATCCTCTTCCGTTAAAAAAGGAAGGGATTTCTCAGCAGCTAATCCTTCTAAATAAGATCTTAAGTGATAAATCTCTTCAATATCTTCTCTTGTGATCGGAGTGACGATCGCCCCTTTATGTGGAACAATCTTCACTAAACCTTCAGACTGCAGCTGAGCCAGCGCTTCTCGAATCGGCATTCGGCTGACGTTTAGCATATTTGCCCAGTCTTCCTGAATCAGCCGTTCTCCTTTTTTGAATGTTCCATTTAAAATAGCCTGCCGCAAGTTTTTCGTTACGTAACTAACAACAGTCGTTTTATCTTTTGAGGGCTGAAAATTCATAGACGAACACTCCGGAAACAAAATTAATTCATATCCTTATTGGATATTGGATACAAAAAACTTAACATAAAAGTAATTGAATTGCAAGAATATTTTTGTTTAACCCTTAATTTATAAAGTTTATTTAGCAAAAAAAGAAAGAATCGTGCTCATTCGCTATCACGATTCCAAAAATATTGGATACAATCTTTCTGATTGTAGACAAAATCTCGATTTCTTTACACTGATTGGAACGCTTGTCTATTACTTTTTTAAAAGTGTATTTACTTTTTGCTCAGTTGTTCTTTCCTGAATAGCTACGGTCATTGGACAGTTTTTACATTTCCCACAACTTACTGCTTTTCTACACATAATTTTCTCCTCCTCTGTTTTTATGACTGAAAAGTGAAACGAAAAAAGCCAGCAATATCCCCTTTAAACGGAAGATATCACTGGCTTAATCTGCGCCCTTGTCTTCTTGTCGTAAGACTAAAGCAGATTTGACAGTTTCTACGTATGTCAAAGCAGAATGGCTCTTTCACTTGATCATAAAGAGGAAGTCTTTATAGAAGTGACTTTCCATGCCCGCCTTCTTAATAAGCTATTAACAGTATCTTATTATTATAATACTTTTCTGTCAATGGTTTTTATTCATTTAAAGAAACTGTCATTTCTTCTTAATTGACTCCTTTCATCATTCCATGGATTTTTGATGAAATAAGGTAAAGTATTAAACCAAGGATGATGGAAAGACCGCCAATAGCGCCGAAGTAAAGAATTTCTGTTTCCGGCTTATAAAAGCGGACAATTTGTGCATTAATTGCCTGCGCAGAAGCGTTAGTTAAGAACCATAGGCTCATCGTTTGTGCTGTAAAGGCGGATGGCGCCAATTTAGTGGTTGCGGAAAGACCAACCGGAGACAAGCACAATTCACCAATAACTACTAAGAAAAAGCTGAGCACTAGCCACATAGGGTTCACAGGTGATTCTGTTCCATTCATGTAGGCAGGTACAATCATGACAAGGAATGACAATCCGGCAAACAGCAGGCCGAATGAGAATTTCTTTGGAGTCGTCGGCTGACGACTGCCAAGCTTGACCCATAACCAGGCAAAGACGGGAGCAAGCACAACAATAAACAGCGGGTTCAATGATTGAAACCAGGATGACTGCAATTCGATTCCTGCAAAGCTCAATTGTGTTCGTTTATCTGCATATCTCGCCAAAATAATGGAACCCTGTTCTTGAATCGCCCAAAACATCATAGCCGCAATAAACAACGGTATATACGCAAGCAGGCGCGAACGTTCTACATCCGATGTTTTTGGGCTGCGATACATGACAACAAAGTAAGCAGCGGGAATAACAATCCCCAAAATGCTGACGGTAAAAACAAAGCGTTCGATTGTCAATAAACCAGTGACAATGCCGGCCGCTCCCAAAAGTACAACTAAAAGAGCTCCAATACCAATGCGGCTAAAGGCTTTTCTCTTTTCTTCGCCGGTTAATGGATTAACGACATATGTTCCAGCCAGTCCGAGGGTTTTCCTTTTCGTCACAACGAATAAGGAAAGACCAAGAAACATTCCAACAGCCGCCAAACTAAAGCCAAGATGGAAATTGTACTGCTGTCCAACCGTACCGACAATCAAAGGAGCGATCAGCGCTCCTGCATTAATCCCCATATAAAAAATACTAAAACCAGAATCACGACGCGGATCTTCATCAGAATATACATCTCCGACAATACTTGATACATTCGGTTTCAACAGTCCCGTACCGATGACAATAAATCCCATTGAAATAAATAATGCCATGACACCTGCAGGCAGTGCGAGAACAATGTGCCCAAGCATAATGAGTACACCGCCGTAAAACACAGTTTTAGATGTACCTATCAGCCTGTCAGCAACCCAGCCTCCGATAATTCCTGACATATAAACGAGTGACCCATAGATCGCCATGATTGAAGCAGCCGTTTCTTGATCAAGACCTAATCCGCCTCTCGTCACTTCATAATACATATAATAGAGCAGGATGGCTCTCATGCCATAATATGAAAAACGCTCCCAGAACTCTGTGAAAAACAGTGTAAACAACCCTCTAGGATGTCCAAAAAATCCTGTTTGAGGAACACTTTGGACAATTTTATCCTTATCGCTGCTGTCCATTTAAAATTCTCCCTTCTTTATTTTTATTATGTCCCAAAATAAAATGAAGCTTCTCTTAGCAGGGTTCTTCCTCTCCCCGCCTGCACTTCTTAAAAATATGCCCAACTCTCGGGATGTGAGTATTACCCACAGTTAATACAGGATAAGGATTATAAAGTTTTTTTAAAAATATTTAGATAAAATGCGTTTTTCACCAATTATTACATTCCAAAATAATTATATTCTTTGTTCTATGATAAAAAAAAAGCATGACACAAGCTTTAGCCTGGTCATGCTTTTTTGCTTATTATTTTGTCATTCCCTGAAACGTTTCTGTTAAAACGGGAACAATTTGTTTTTTACGAGATACGACGCCCTCAAGAACAATTGTCCGATCATCAGAAATTGAGGCATTGTATGCTTTTTCAACAGCCGCTGCTTCTTTGCCTGCTACAATACCGACAGAGTTGCTGTTCAAAATATCTGTGATGACAAATAAAAATAAATCCAGTTCCTTTTCTGCAATCGCCCGCTGCAATGCTTCTTCGATTTCTTCTTTACGAGCAAGAACATCGGAAACGTCAATCGCGTTTACTTGAGCAACCTCTATTTTGTAATCTCCCATTGGGAACACTTTTGAATCGAGAGAAGCTAATTCCTCTGCTGATTTACCGCCTAAGTCAGCCCCTGCTTTCAACATAGCAAGTCCATATTCTTCAGCGTTTACACCCGCGATTTCTGCGAGCTCCTGTGCAGCTTGTACATCTTCTTCCGTGCACGTCGGAGATTTAAATAAAAGGGAGTCAGAAATGATCGCCGACAACATCAAGCCTGCTACATCTTTTGAAACGGCAACGCCATTTTCCTTGTACATTTTATTTAGAATCGTAGCCGTACAGCCGACCGGCTCCGCACGATAATATAACGGATCACTCGTTTCAAAGTTAGCGATTCGATGGTGGTCAATCACTTCAAGAATACGTACATCAGCAATATCGTCTACACTTTGCTGACGCTCATTATGGTCGACTAAAATGACTTGTTTTGCTTCCGGTGCTGCTTTTTCGATCAGGCGTGGCAGCTCTGCATTAAATTGCTTTACAGCATATTCTGTTTCTCCATTCAATTCGCCGAGACGCACAGGTTCAGCATCCACTCCTATTTCTTTTTTCAGAGCTGCATATGCAATAGCCGAACAAATTGAATCTGTGTCTGGATTTTTGTGTCCGAAAATAAGTACTTTACTCATCGTTTAACTCCTCACTTGTATAAATAATAGTCAGCGGTACCCGCAGGTGCCACTTCCACTTCATTTTTCTATTTTAACGCAAATCCATTGAAATTTCTCGCTAACTTTTAAAAATTATATTAATTTTATCAAATTAGTTGGATTAAAGCTTACTGTTTAAATGGCTTTGTTAAACGTGCCTGTTGATTTCCGCTGCAGGCGGTCCGGGAGCCTCCTCGCCGCTATCGCTCCTGCGGGGGCTTCCTAGACACGCTTTTCCCGCAGGAGTCTCGCGCCCTCCTCTCCAATCAACAATCGTCATTAACATAGCCATTCAAATAGATCCGCAGCTTGTCCATATCTTCATGAATAAGCTGGAGCAGCTGGCGGTTGTAGAAGATAGAGGCCGGATGAAAGGTGGGGAAAACGACGTACTCTTTTTCCGTCCATTCATATTCACTGCTCTCCAGATTCTGCAGTCTCCTAACTGGCCTCTTAAGAAAACGTCCATGCGCTTCGGTCACTTTCATTTCCGGCCCGCATAAACGCTTTAACCCAATATTGCCAAGCGTTACGATCACAGGAGCATCAACTTGTTCTATTTCATAATCAAGCAGAGGGGCATGTGCTAAAATTTCTCTCGCAGAAGGGGCCCGGTTGTATTTTCTTTTCACTGCCTCATCGTCCTTTGTCCTCTTCTCTCCCCACTTATAAGGCCGGCTTCTTACCGTACTCGTAATATATACTTCCTCTCTTGATACACCCGCTCTTTCTAAAAATTTCATTAACTCCACACCAGCTCTGCCGCTAAAAGGGATGCCGTTATGGATTTCCGTTTCCCCCGGTGCTTCACCGACAAGCATCAGCTTTGGCTTTTCTGGCCCCATTCCATAAACGAACCCTTCCACAGGATAAGAGGCAATCCGCTTCTTTCCAAGTTCAGCAAGCCACTCTGGCAGCTGCATGATGATCTCTCCTTTCTAATCATCCATATATACCGATATGCTCATATTCCCCAAGTTTCCGCACATAAATAACGCTTATGGGCGCATAAACTTGCTATACCCACTCATAAAGTGAGAACCGCCGCTCACAACATTGAAAACAATGGCTTATAAGTTCCTTATATTCAAAGAGAAAGAAGGTGTTCCAAAAATGAAAATTTTGAAACACCTTCTCTTTTATTCACACAGCTGTTGAATCAGAAATATTTTGTTGTCCCTTCGAACGAGCGAGCAGCTGCTGGCCAAGAACAACAGCGAGGACACATAGTCCGATGATGTCTGTCCACATCCCTGGAATGATCAATGTAATTGAACCAGCAAAGCATAAAACAGCCAGCGGCACTGGCAAATCTGCGATTAAATATCTTTCAAGCGCTGCACTCAATCCAAGAATGCCAATGATCGCCGTTACGGTTACCCAAACAACTTCAAGCGGGCTCGTGACATCCTGCATAAGAATGACAGGCGAGAAAACAAAAATATACGGAATGATAAATCCTGACAAAGCAAGCCGTAACGCTTCAAAGCCCGTTTTATTCGGACTAGCTCCCGCAATACCTGCACCGGCAAAAGCAGCTAAAGCAACCGGCGGTGTCACATTGGCAAGAATACCGAAGTAAAAGACAAACATATGTGTAACAAATGGTGCAACCCCAAGTTCAAGCAAGGCCGGAGCAGCCATTGTTGCGGTAATAATATATGTCGGAATGGAAGGCAGCCCCATCCCCATAATGATACAAGCAACCATCGTAAAGAAGAGCGTTAAAAACATTTCTCCCTGGCCAAGCACAAGAATGGATTGCGTAAGCTTTGGACCAAGCCCTGTCAGTGTGCTTACTCCGACGATCAATCCGACCATTGCACATGACATAGCTACACCAAGAGCAGAGCGGACACCATCTTCCATCGCACCAAGTATTTCTTTTAGCCCCATGCGTGTTTCTTTATTAAACCAGCTGACAACGATGGAAAGAACGATGGCATAAAAAGCAGCATATAGCGGTGTTTTCCCTGCCATCAACATACCAATTAATACAACGATTGGCAGGAGTAAATGACCGCCTTTTTTAAATACTTGCCACAAGTTCGGCAGCTCTTCCTTTGACATGCCGCTGAGTCCTAATTTCTTTGCACGAAAATGAACGATACAAATAATCCCAAGATAGTATAGGAAAGCCGGCAGGATAGCAGCGAGAGCAATCTGATTGTACGGCATACCAAGGGTTTCAGCCATAATGAAAGCGGTTGCTCCCATAACAGGAGGAATAATCTGCCCGCCGACAGAAGCGGTTGCTTCAACTGCGCCGGCAAATTCCGGTTTATAGCCGACCCTCTTCATTAACGGAATCGTAAAAGCTCCTGTCGTTACAACATTCGCCAGCGCACTGCCGTTAATAGATCCAAGCAGCCCGCTCGATACAACGGCAACCTTTGCCGGACCACCAGAAGTGTGCCCTGCTATACTAAGTGAAATATCCGTGAAAAATTGGCCCATCCCCGACCGATTTAAAAAAGCTCCAAACAAAATAAAGAGAATGATATAGGAAGCGGATACAGAAATAGCAATACCATAGATCCCTTCTGTTGATAAATACATGTATGTCACAATGTCTTCTAAATCTTTGCCTGAATGCTTAAACAAATCCGGGAAATATTGACCGAAAAATGCATACACAAGAAACAGCACAGTTAAAATAGTTAATGCATTCCCTGCTACGCGGCGGCCGCCCTCAATCACAACCGCGATCGTCAGCAATCCAAAGGCAATATCAATCCCGCTAGGCATGTAAATGGACATTCTTTCAGCAATTCCCTGATAATCAACGATCATATAGCCCCCTGTGGCGAGCGCTGCCGCCATCCAGACCACATCTATAACAGTGACTTTATTAGACTGCTTTTTATAAAAAGCAGGATATAAAATAAATACAAGAGCAGCAATAACAGCCGTGTGCAGCGAGCGATGGCGCAGAGCATCCAACGGTCCAAAATAAGCCGTATACAAATGATAGCCTGCGAGCCCGACACTTAAAATGAAAATCGCCCAGCGCCAAAAGCCTTGATCAATTTTTCGAAACCGTGATTCACTATCATACTTTTGAAGAATCTCTTCCTGTCCTTCTACCGTTTCTGGAATCTGTTTTGTTGCATCTGTCATTTAAATCTCCCTCCTTTTTTACTATTGCAAAACACCTTGTTCTTTAAAATATCTCTCTGCCCCCGGGTGCAGTGGCAGCGGCAGTTTTAATGCAGCTTTTTCTAGATCAATGTGTTTGGCTGAACTGTGCGCATTTTGAAGATCATCTAGATTTTCAAATAATGTTTTCGTCAGCAAGTATGCCTCTTCATTAGACAGATCCTGATGAGTAATTAACAAGTTGTTGACTTTTACCGTTTCGGTGTCTTTTTTTACACCTTTGTACGTATTGGCTGGAATGCTGTCTACTTCAAATGCCGGATATTTTTTTTGCAGGCTTTCCGTAATCTCTTTCGGCACAGCGATAATTTCTACTTCATCCGTTGCTGCTAATTCCATAATCCCTGAATTGGGATAACCAGAAGATAAAAAGGCAACATCCGTCGTTCCATTTTTAATGCCTTCGATCCCTTCAGAGAACGATAAGAAGTCTGCATTCACATCATCGTACGTGATGCCTGCCTCTTCTAAAATCCGTTTCGCCATAATTTCTGTACCGCTGCCAAGGGCTCCGACAGCAAGGTCTTTCCCTTTTAAATCTTCCAATGTCTTGATGCCCAGCTTCTTAGGTGCAACGATTTGCATGTAGTTTGGATAAAGAGAAGCGATGGCTCGGACGTTGGAAAGCGCTCCCACTTTTGCGAAGTTTCCTGCCCCTGTGTAAGCATCTGTGACCGTATCAGCCATAGCAAATCCAAGCTCCGCTTTCTTTCTGGAAAGTTTCGCTGTATTTTCCGCAGAGGCTCCTGTTGTCTGTGCACTCGTCTGCGCACCAAGTTCTTCCGAGTAAATTTTGGCGAGCGCATTTCCAAGCTGAAAGTAAATACCCGATGTGCCGCCAGTTAGAATCGTTACTGGCTGTCCCGCCAGAGGACCATCTGCCTTTCCTTCTTCCTGCTCTCCACTTGTAGAGGCAGAATTTCCACAAGCGGACATCATCATAAGTAATAAACTTAAAATAAAAATAAATCCCGTACGTTTCTTCATATCCTCACCTCTTTTTCTTGTCTAATTTCTACATTGCAATATTCATACCATTACAAAAATTCAATTAAATGAAGCATTTAAAATAAAAAGCGGCAAAAAATGCCGTTTAGGAACGGCAAATTGTTCCCTAACGGCATTTTTTTCTTTTCGGTTATACTCATTTCCTCGTTCAATGACGGGACCTTCTTTTACATCTGTTCTTCCCGGTACAGCTGCAGCTTATTGCGAAGGCTGCGCTCACTAATCCCCAGCATCTTCGCTGTTTCTTTCCGCTTTCCTCCGCAATGTTCAAGCATAGACTCGATCATTATTCTCTCAGCTTCTTTCATTGTGGCGCCTATCGGTATGTGAATGGTATCAGAGTCCAAATCGGACCGCTGTTGACGTGGATCGTTTTCTGAACGGACAATGATCGGCAAATCCTCTTCCCAAATGGTCCCGCCTTTTGACATAGCTGCCGCATACTCGATAATGTTACTCAACTGCCTAATATTCCCCGGGTAATCATACTTCATTAATCGGTTCCATGCCTCTTGTGAAAGCGAAGGAAGCGGACGCTGCATTTCCTCTGCGTATTTTTGCAGAAAATAAGAGATAAGAGCAGGCAAATCCTCTTTTCTCTCTTTTAAAAGCGGCAGTTCCACTGGAATAACGTTGAGACGAAAAAACAAATCCTCCCTGAAAGACCCTTCTTCCACCATTTGCAGTAAGTTTTTGTTGGTTGCACTAATAATCCGAACATTCACTTTCTTCACTTCCGTCGATCCGAGCGGCGTGAATTCTTTCTCCTGCAGCACTCGCAGCATTTTTGCCTGTAAAGAAGCAGGCATATCACCAATCTCGTCTAAAAATAACGTCCCATCATTGGCAGCGGCTACTTTCCCGATCTGGCTGCTTACGGCTCCTGTAAAAGCGCCTTTAGCATAACCAAACAGTTCACTTTCCAGCAGCGCTTCCGGGATCGCTGCGCAATTGACCGAAATAAAAGGCCCGTTCTTTCTTTTTCCCTGCCTGTGTAAAGCACGTGCTACTAATTCTTTGCCTGTTCCGCTTTCTCCAAAAATAAGAACGCTCGAATCAATGTCCTTGACCCGCTCAATAATTGAAAAAACCTTTCTCATAGCAGGGCTCTCCCCAATCATTTGGTCATACCCTTTGATCTTTTCAATTGTTTCGTTCAATTCACGAATTTTGCTATATAACGTTTGGTGTTCAAGCGCTTTTTCAATTAACAGATAAAGTTCATCAATATCAAGAGGCTTCGTAATATAATGATACGCCCCCCGTTTAATCGCTTCGATCGATGACTCAATTGTACCGTAAGCCGTCATCATGATAACTGAAGTATCTGGATAAGTGCCTTTCACTTCTGCCAGCACATGCAGACCATCTGCCTCACCAAGCCGCCAGTCTAATAGCATTACATGCACTTGCTGCTTTTTTAGCACATCCAGCGCTTCGTCTACCCGCGTCACCGCTGTTACTTCATAATCGCTTTCAAGAGCAAAACGCAAAGATGATCCTATAGCTGATTCATCATCTAAAATTAATACAACAGGCTTCAATTTATTCCCCCTCTTTCTTTGCGGCAGGCAATGTAATGATAAAGGTTGTGCCTTTTCCCTTTTCAGCCTCCACTTGCATGTCACCGTTATTTTCTTTTATCCATTGATAACAAAGCGTCAAGCCAAGCCCGACTCCATGCGGCTTCGTCGTATAAAAAGGCTCAAAAATATGAGATATCTTTTCCGTATTCATGCCGATGCCGGAATCAATAATTTTGATCAATCCTGTTTCTCCTTGTTTCTCGGCCTTAATAGTCAAACGCTTATCTGCTGATGTTTCCATCGCATCCAACGCATTCAGCAGCAAGTTCAGTATGACTTGCTTTAGCTGACCAGGATCACAAATCATCTCCCATTCTGGTTCGACTTCTAATTCTAGGTGAACATGATTCTTTTTAATAGTCGGTTCAATAATCGCCGTTACGGACCGGATAAAAGCAGCCGCTTCTAATTTTTGTTTTTGTGGGTGTTTCGGCCGGGCATAGTCGAGAAGCGATTCAACAATAGTGTTCATTCGCTTCAATGCCTCTGGCACATGTTTAAGTAATTCCTGCCGAAATTCTGAATCTTCGTATTTCCTCGGGAGCAGATCAATGAATGTTTTCATCGAAGTGAGCGGATTACGGATTTCATGGGCCACACCAGCGATTAGCTGTCCTAATGCCCGCATCTTCTCCTGGGTGGCCAGTTTTTCCTCTAGCACCCTCGCTTCCGACCTGTCAGCCATCGTCAACAAGCAGCCATTTTTCCTCCCCTGTTCTTCATATAGAGGAATCAGCCGGTATAAAATAAAACGCTTCTTGCCGTTTACTTCAGTCTCTACTTCTTCGGAAAACAACTGCTTTTCGCCTTCATCTTCCTGAAATGAATCATAATTCCGAATAATTCGGGCAATGTGCGGCTGTCCGAGAACCTCTTCCGTCTTTACTGTTTCTTTTTCTTCAAGACCCAGCATCGCTTTCGCACGCTCATTCAAGCTCGTCAGTTGAAGAGACTCATTAAAGGTCAAAATACCATAGTACAGATGATGAATAATTTGTGTTTTGAACGCGTGCGCCTCTGCTATGGCCCGCCGTTGAATTTCTAATTGATGGTTGGCCTGCGCAAGGGCCGCTGTCCGCTTGTCTACTTCCCGCTTCAGCCGTTTATTCCACAAATAAATAAAAATGAGCACAACAACAGCACAGCTAATCATGATCAGCAAAAAAATGATCCAATTGCGCATTTCTTTCAAACGCCCCTCAGGATGCAACCCAAGCCACTGTGTATACAAAGCTTTATAACTGCCATCCTCCTGCATCTGAATCAGTGAATTGTTAATAAGCGATAATAGTTCTGTATTTCCTGGCCGGACCGCCGCTGAAAAATCTGACGGCACTCCAATATGTTCAAATACACGGTAATTCCCCTGCTCCCCCCGCTGCTCCAAATAGAATTGGGCCGTCCATTTGTTCGTTAAAAAAGCATCCGCTCTTTCCATTAATAAAAAGTTAAAGGCATCCCTTGAATTCAATGCCAGCTGAAACTCCACGCGCCTCATATTTAACAATAAGTCAAATGAAACCGGCTCTTCCTGCATCACAATCGTTTTCCCACGCAAATCGGTGACGCTTTTTATAGAAGCATACTTCGATACAACGAGCGCATCTGCCATGGTAAAGTAGGGCTCCGAAAATTGAAAGTGCTCGCTTTGCTTAGCAGAATATTTCATTCCCATAATGGCATCGATCTTTCCCTCTTTCAGCGCATTTTCTGCTTCATATAAATTCATTGGATAAAACCGAAATTCCACTCCTTCTTCTTCAGAAATGCGGCGAAAAAGCTCTACGCTAAACCCCGTGAACCTTCCTTCGTGGTTTATATAAGAAAAAGGAGGCAAATGTTTTTCACCGGCAATGCGATACACTTTTTTGGCCGGCGGATGATCTATCTGCTTTGACGGAAGAACTGCTACATCAGCTGAAGCCGTCTCTGGCAGAATCACCGTAAGCCCTTGTAAACATATGATAATAATTATGAACCGAATGAAAAAGGACATGTCATGCTGCGGCTCCTTTAAAATTTTTAAACTATTGTATCATATTGCATAGACTGCAATGTTTAACATGGAAGCAAGTGTAACACTGCTGCATGAGTACTTGTTCATAAAGAATAGCCGGTCTGCAAACTACAACCGGCCATCAAGTATGTTTATTATTCTTATACTCTGGCTTTTTTCGGCCAGACAAAGTTGCTCATAGCAATCAGGAGATCGATGCCTAAGACGAGCGACCATATTTTCAGCATTCCGCTCAATGCCTCCGTCCTTGAGGGTGCTTCAATCCAAAATATTAGTCCCGCTAGCACAGTCGCTCCAATCAAGTAAGCCGCCACATGCCTAAGCCAGCCTGCAAAATAGTGTTTAGCATAATCCATTCCATATTTCTTTTCAGGCTTCGGCCTTTGCTTTACCACATGATACAAAAACCGTTCATCTGCCCATTGAATCATACTTTTTCCAAAACTAATGGAAACACCAATGTATACCGCTGCCAAGGCATGCGCTTGAGTGGCCGTAGCACCGCCGGCTAAATCTATTCCAGTAATCACAATCAAAATTAAATCAATCACTGGCGTTAGAGCTAAAAGCAATAGTCCAAGTTTCTTCTGCTTAAATAGATATCGTGTCGTCAGCCCAGCAATAATGACTGCCCAAAATGCAGCCTCACACACAACAATTATCCAGGCTATAAAGTTCATAAAGCCACTCCTTTTTAATACGAGTATATGAAAGCAAGAAAGCGCGGATGGGGTATCCGCGCTCTTGTTCGTTATTTCATTATAGTGTTATTCCTTTGCTATCTTCCCTCTTCCACGTAAAGACAGGAGGATTTTTCACTTTCATTTCTCGTTTATTCTCCCAGTATTCCTCTTCCTTTCCATTAGAATCACGGTGCTTCACATCGTCGATCAGCCATTGTCTTTGCCGCTTATCATAGAAAAGAGAATAAGTGCTGACAGATCGTAAAGAGTTATCCTCAAATTCTTTCATATCCCTATACTTCACTTTATTATTATACGCAACGAGGGCAGTTACATCAGCCGACCAGCGCCCATTAAAGTAATGGATAGAAAAGTCATCCATATTCACGACGGCGCCTGCATATTGTGCGTGAATTTCATCGATATAATCCTTCACTGTTTTAAACCTTTCCTGCAGCAGAAAAGATCCTTCGAGCATCGTGTCAGTGACATTCGTCAGTTTACTTTTATTAAAACCCGATGTTTGATAAATCGCGATGTCACGGTTAAATCTATCTACAGCCTTCATTATATCTTTTTGAATGCCTTTATTAGAGCCTGCCAGCGAATTTCCATCTACTATAAGACTCACTTCAGGACTGCCCCATACGTCTTTTTCCTCTTTCTTTAGAAACGTGCCGAGTTCATTGATCACTTTAACCTCTAAAGGATATTTACCTGGAAGAACTGGTCCGTACAGATCGGCTTTCTGCTTCTTAGGAGGCTCATCGAACCCACTGATGGAGAGGCTGACCCGGTCCTTTTCATTTTGACCAGTTACCTTTATAACAACCGTCTTCACTTTTAATTTATAGTTCGGGAACACGCCCCACTTCTTGTCGTCTTGCATCAATGTAATTTGCTGGGCAGTCGTTGTATAATCCCTTTCTTTTATTTGTTCTTCAAGACCGGCTTTAATCACATCGAAGCTGCTGTTGTTTGCTTTTAAATAATCGATCATCGCTTGAATAGAAGCCTGATTGACAGCAGCTTGATGATTGTCGGTGACGATTAGCTCTTTCAAGCTGGAAGGGTCGTTTTTCGAAACGGCTTCTTTAAACGTATCTATTACTTTTTCTGGTCCTGCCGCCTGCTTTAGTGCCATATAAGCTCCGCCAAAAACGATCATCAAAATGACTAAAGGAACGATAACCATTAAGCTTTTTTTATTCATTGCTTCCGCTCCTTAATAAGCTGACCCTTTCGCAAATGCTTCTACGAGATAATCAGTGTAAGAATCGGAATGATCCACCGTCCACTTACCGTCGTTCTCCACCATTTTAATTTCCGAACCATTTTGACTGTTTATGACTTCTAAAGATTTAACAATGGCATCAAATTTTGAAAAAGCATATTGCTTTTCTTTCTCTGAATCATACTCACCTGTATTTTCTCGGTACTCTTTTTGATAATTATATAGTTTTTCATAAAGATCTCTTAATGAAACCGTAGAATAGTTCAGCTTCACTACGGCTTTTCCTTCTGCATGTGCAATAGTGTTTGCTTCTATTTTAGCTTTTTCGCTAAGAGCTGCTTTATAGCTGCTATAATACTTTTCAATTTCAGTGTCTGAAATATTTTCTGGTAAGGAAGAGCCTAGTTGTTTTTTAAATGCACTTTTTGCTTCTGCTCCAATTGCCTCTTTATCAGCTGTTACGTATTTTTCATAATTGCTGTTTTCTTTGCCAAAATAAATCGTATCAATGTATGCCATCAATGCTTTCGCTGGATCTTGAAGCTGATCAAAGCTCTTCGCATATTTTGCTGTATCCAGTTCAAGCAAAATTTCATCTGCTTTTTCCCCTGGATCAGACAAACGCGGTGTTACACCGATTTCATACTTTTTGTCTTTTTCAACATTGAAATAGAAGGTCATTGCCTTCACTTTACCGGCTCCAATATCTCCATTTCCTTCATTCTGCAGATCAAGCCCTCTGATGTAGACGCTCTGTTCTGGGTTTAATTGTTCGTCACCATCGTATAGATACACGCCGTTATATGCAGATACATTGATGGAAGACTTAGATGCGTTTTTGACTTTCACCTTAACAGCGAGCAAGCCCGCTTCTTTATCCTGTGCTTCCCCATCATCACCCGCTAGTATGTATTGAGCTTTATCAATGGTTACTTCAGCTATTTTGCTTTTACCGGATTCTCCGCTGGCTTTTTTCGCACCAGATCCGCCGCAAGCAGCTAACACAAGCATGGCGGCCAGGATAAGCGCCAGGATACCTGCCTTCTTATTCATCATTATTTCCCCCTATTTTGAAGAAAAACTCTCTTCTTCTTCCATTTTACTTCCTTCCCTTTCCATGATAGATAATCCTATTAAATTGAACAAGATGGAATATGTGGGTAACTTTTACTGTTTTACAAACGGTTTTATCATTATTTAGGGCCTATTTAACTAAAAACTACCAAGCATCATCTTTCTTTAAAATGATGCACTTGAACTTTTTTCTGATCAATAATTTCCCGCCAATTCAATTGCTGCTTTTAAAATACAGGTTAGATCCTTGTTAAGGACAAACACATAATTTCATAAACTAGTTAGCTGCCTAGCTCTCATTCCATTAAATAGAATATACATAATAACAGGAGAATAAGGGGGGAAGCCGCGGAGAGTTAATTTTCTAAAAAAAGGAAGAATATGATATGAATATTGAAATATGGATCACGATGTTTGTTTTTATCATGACAATGACCATTATCTTCTGGAGACCAGGTGGGTTAAATGAAGCTTGGCCTACCTCCATCGGTGCAGCGATTATTTTACTGACAGGGGCTGTTTCCCAAGCGGATATTGCAGATATCATTAGTAAAATAGGCGGTGCTTCCATAACGATCCTAGCCACCATTGTTATGGCTGTTATCTTAGAAAGCTTTGGTTTCTTTCACTGGTCAGCTGCACGGCTTGCTTATTTAGCTAAAAACTCAGGGTACCGGCTGTACTGGTATATTCAGCTGCTCTGTTTCTTGATGACCCTTTTATTTAATAATGATGGCAGTATCTTAATTACAACACCGATCTTAATCTTACTCTTAAAAAATCTTCGTCTAAAGACTTCTCAGCAGATCCCCTATCTTTTAAGCGGTGCACTGATCGCAACAGCTTCTAGTGCTCCAATCGGCGTAAGTAATATTGTCAATTTAATCGCGTTAAACATCGTTGACATGTCCCTCTACATGCACACGGCGATGATGTTCGTACCAGCCACATCAGGATTATTATTTATGTCCTGCCTCATGTTCATCGTGGTAAAAAAGAAGTTACCGAAAACACTGCCAGCTCCTTTGTATGATATAGAAGATAAATTTTTCCAAAAAAACTTTCATCCTTTAAAAGGAGCGACGCCCGCTGAGTCAAAGTCTAACCGCACAAGGTTTATGCTAAAAGTATTACTGTTTGTGTTTGTCATCCGCTGTCTTCTGTTTGTTGCTTCTTATTTGTCTATTCCGATTGAACTGGTGGCAGTCTTCGGTTCCCTCATTCTCCTCGCGTGGAGATGGTACCATTTGCGCACTAATCCGATAGACATATTGAAAAAAACTCCCTGGCATATTCTGATCTTCGCCTTCTCTATGTATGTCATTATATACGGACTCCATAACGCCGGTCTAACGGCCATGCTAGTAGAAGTATGTCAGCCGATCGTCGATAAGGGATTGTTATCGGCTACATTTATTATGGGGGGACTGGTTTCCCTTCTATCTAACTTCTTTAATAACCACCCTGCATTAATGGTTGGAACGATTACTTTAACTGAAATGCACCTCGACCCCGTTACATTAAAAACCATTTATCTCGCTAATATTATAGGGAGCGATATGGGCTCATTATTATTGCCGATTGGGACACTCGCTTCTCTTATTTGGATGCACATTTTAAGAAAACATAAGATTAAAGTTCAATGGAAAGATTACTTGAACGTATCACTCATCGTAATTCCGCTGACAACCATTGTCACCTTGTTTTTATTGTACTACTGGATACAATGGATCTTCTCTTAAAATGATTTCGTCTATTAATAAGAGAATAAATACCCTAATTAGACAAAGCTGGCTTAAAAAGTCACTAAAAGCTGACTATTTAGGCCGGCTTTTTTTCTATTTCATGATGATTGTTGACAAACGAAAAATACTTTGCACGTTTGTAAAATCTATGTAAATTTTCAAATAACAAATGGAAATACCATAACAAACAAATTATAATTGGTTATAGATTCCGATATCGGTTTTCGTTATAAGTAAATAGTTGGGAGGGAAATCACTTGGAGGAAAAAGTTTTACGCAAACTGTTTCTTGGCTTTATACATATTCATATTTTACACCATGCCAAGGAACATCCGATTTTTGGGTCTTGGATGGTGGAAGAGCTCCGGGAACACGGCTACACAATCAGTCCAGGCACACTTTATCCCATCTTACACACGATGGAACGTGACGGGCTCTTAATTCGGGAAGATCGGCTCGTTGAGGGGAAAATCCGCAAATATTACACGACAACGGATAAAGGAGTGGCGATACTCATCGAAGCACGCAAAAAAGCATATGAGCTATTCAAAGAAATTACAGAAGAGTAGAGAGGAGCATCATACAGTGGTTAAAAGTAATACAAACAGAAGCTTGAACAGATTGTGGGAAGTCTTGCTTGTTTCTACCCGTCTTGGATTCACTTCTTTCGGCGGCCCTGTCGCCCACTTAGGCTATTTTCATGAAGAGTATGTGCGCCAAAGAAAATGGCTCAATGAAAAAGATTATGCAGATTTAGTAGCCCTGTGCCAATTCCTTCCTGGTCCAGCAAGCAGTCAGGTCGGAATTGGCATTGGAGTCATGCGTGCGGGTATACTCGGGGGAATTCTTGCTTTCATCGGCTTTACTCTTCCCTCTGTACTGGCATTAATCATTTTTGCTCTTATTTTGCAAGGTCTGCAAATAGAAGAAGCCGGATGGATTCACGGTTTAAAGCTAGTTGCCGTGGCTGTTGTCGCCCATGCCGTGGCTGGAATGGCCGAGAAACTGGCGCCTGATTTGCCAAGAAAAACAATCGTTTTATCCGCTTTAGCGATCACATTGCTTTTTCAGGAAGCTTTCACACAAGTCATTGTTATTTTAATAGCAGGAATTGCAGGCTATCTTCTATATAAGCAGCAAAACAGCCCGCAAGTCTCGCCACTGTCTTTTCCACTATCACGCGCATTCGGCACCGTCTGTCTGGCACTATTTTTCTCATTGCTGATCGGTCTGCCGCTGTTAAGAGAAACATTTTCGCTGAATTGGCTGGCAATGGTGGACAGCTTTTATCGTGCTGGTGCATTAGTATTTGGCGGAGGACATGTCGTACTGCCTTTACTTGAACGAGAATTTGTTCCAAGCGGCTGGTTAAGTGAAGAACAATTTTTAGCTGGATATGGAGCCGCTCAGGCCGTTCCTGGACCACTTTTCACATTTGCGGCCTATATCGGCGCCGTGATCAGCGGCTGGAAAGGCGGACTGCTGGCTACTTTCGCCATCTTTTTACCAGCTTTCCTGCTTATTTTAGGTACACTGCCTTTTTGGAACACGATCCGCTGCAATCCGCATCTTCAAGGGGCATTAATGGGGGTAAACGCAGCAGTCGTCGGAATTTTGCTTGCTGCTCTGTATCATCCTATTTGGACAAGCTCTGTTTTAGAGCCGATTGATTTTGCCTTTGCAGCCATCCTGTTCAGCATGCTCATGTACTGGAAACTGCCGCCGTGGATAGTCGTGCTGACAGGGGTCGTTGGAGGAATTATACTATCATCTTTTCACCTGTAAAGGATTCATGCTCTCTCTTTAGCAGACCGGATAAAAAATTAAAAAGAATTTTCTTGTTCAGCATTTTGAAGACTTTATTCACAAATCGCACGCACAAAAAAAGGAGAAGCCCCGCATGTGGGATTCTCCTTTTTACTTATGCTCTCTTTTTTCGATTCTTCATTTTCATTAAGCTCTCATAAACAATCGGCACTATCAACAGTGTCAGTAATGTAGAACTTGTTAATCCCCCTATGACAGTGACGCCAAGTCCTTTTGAAATGAGTCCGCTGCCTTCTAGTCCCATGGCAAGCGGAGCAAGTGCTCCAATCGTTGCAATAGCTGTCATGAGAATCGGCCGCAGGCGTGTCCCTCCCGCCTCTAACAGCGCTTCTCTCGTTGATAACCCCTCTTTTTCTTTGTGGATAACACGGTCAACGAGTACAATAGCATTTGTAACGACAATTCCGATTAGCATTAAAGCACCAATCATCGCTGATACACTCAACGTCTCACCTGCAATTAACAAACCGACAAGTCCGCCGATAATTGTAAATGGCAGAGAGAACAGGATCGCAAATGGAGCAAGGCCTCCCCCAAATGTAATCACAAGAATTAAATAAACAATGGCGATCGCTGCAAGCATAGCAAGACCAAGTTGTGTAAACGATTCTTTAATATCTTCCGTTACACCTCCCATGGATATATCCACATTTGCCGGCAGTTTCATATGATCGACTTTACCTTGAACATCAGCAGCTACTTTCGCCACATCTTTAGACGTAATTTCACCGCTCACTTCTGCATAAATGCGGCCGTTTCGGCGGGTAATTGTATCGGATGTGCTGCCCTCTTTTACTTCTGTTACTTCTTCTATCGGCACTTCCATTCCAAGCGGTGATTGAATGGTTTGTTTCGTTAAATCAGTAATCGTTTGATAATCCTTTTTCTCTGACTCGACATAAACGTTGATTTCTTTGCCGCCTTCTTTAACAGTCGTTAACACTTGATTTTGCCCTGCCCCTGCCAGATTCATACCGAGCTGGGCGGCAGTTAAACCAAGCTTGCTCAACTTTTCCTGATTAACAGCCAGCGTATATTCATCATACGTATCAGACAAGCTTGTTTTTACATTCGACATGTTCTTGTTTTCTTGCAAAATATCTTCTAGTTGTTCAACGACAGGCTGGATGTCCTCTGCCTTTTCACCATACACGAGCAGTGAAAGAGAATTGCTTCCTCCCATACCTGAGAAGTCCTGGCTCGCCCATTCTCCTTTAGATGTTAACTTCTGCAAATCATGAATTACTTTTTCTTTCTCTTTATCAAACTCTTTCGTATCTGCATCGTACTCAATGAAAAACATGGCTGATCTGGAGTCACCCGGGTTCATGGGATTTTCTCCACCCGCTGAAAATTGATACGTCTTTACATCGTCACGTTCTTTTAATAACTTCTCGGCTCTTCCTGCAATTTCTTCTACCTCATCCAAGGTCTGCCCTGGCTCCGGCTTATACGTTGCCACAACCATTTTTTCCTCGTCAGATGGCAGGAAGCTCACACCGATCACTGGCACAAGCGCAAGACTGCCTACTAAAAGCAAAATCGCAAGCATTGAAGTCATCACTTTATGGTCCAGTGACCAATTCAGTATTTTTTTGTAGGCCCCGGCTAATCTCCCAGACTCCTTTTCTTTATGATGAGAACGATTCAACAGCTCTTTGTTAAATAATGAGTGAGCCATCATCGGTACAATCGTAATCGCAATCAATAATGATGCAAGCAAGGCGAAGACGATCGTTAAAGCAAATGGCAAAAACATTTCACCAACCGGCCCTTTCACGAGTCCGAGTGGCAAAAAGACCGCAATCGTGACAATCGTTGAAGAAGCGATAGGTACAAACATCTGCTTTGTTGCAGCTGTGATCAATTCTTTGCCGCTTAGCTTTTCATCTTTTAAAGACATGCGGCGGAAAATATTTTCGATCACAACGATGGAATCATCAATAACCCGGCCAATAGCTACCGTCATCGCCCCGAGCGTCATCATATTCAGTGTAATATCCATCTGTTTTAATAATAAAAGCGCAATTAACAGTGAAAGCGGAATAGAAATGACCGAAATAACAGTCGTACGGAAATTACGCAGAAATAGAAAGATAATAATTACAGCAAAGACAGCTCCGAAAATTGCCTTGCTTAACATCGTTTCCACTGATTCTTCAATCGGCTTACCTTGGTCAAAAATCGGTGTTACCTTTAATCCGTCTATCTCTTTTTCCAAGTCACCCATTTTTTCCTTGACTGCATTGACAACATCGACCGTGTTCGCATCCGCCGCTTTGACAATTTGCATACCGATAGATGTTTCTCCGTTCGTTCTAGAGATCGAATCAGCCTTACCGATTCGTTCTACCTTAGCAATGTCCTGCAGCTCTACTACAGGGATAGCCGCGTCAGCTGGTCCGCCCTGAAGCTGCGGCTGCCCGCCCCCAGTTGACATAATTGGAATTTTCATTGATTTCAAGTCTTTAAGACTAGAAATATTGCCATCAATAACAACCGACTTCTCAGTGTCTTTAAATGTATAGAGGCCGAGCGGCATTGTGACGCTTGAACCTTTAATGATACTTTTTACTGTCTCTTCATCAAGTCCATACTTTTTCATTTTCTCAGCGTCAAATTTAATATCAGCCTCTTCCACTTGACGGCCTGAAATTTGAGCAGAAGAAACCCCTTCAATTCCCTCAATTTCTGGCAGAATCTCGTCTTCTACTGTCTTAGTCAGCTCCGCCAACGATTGTTTCTTATTGGAAATGCTTAATGACATGACCGGAAAGGCGTTTAAACTAAGGCGGGAGATATCTGGATCTTTTACTCCCTCCGGAAATTCCATCTTACTCAATTCTTCAGATACTTCATTTTGTGCTTTTTCCATATCTTTATCGAAATTATATTCGATCTGCACAGAAGAAGCATTTTGGAAAGAAGATGAACTTACATTCGTTACTCCTTCTAAATTCTTTACCCTTTTCTCAATCGGCTCCGAAATTTTTTCGGCTACTTGTTCCGGCGTAGCACCGGGATAGATAGTCGTCACGGAAACGAGCGGCGTATTAATATCCGGAATTGTTTCCATCTTCATATTCATTCCGGCATACAGCCCAGATACAGCAACGATAATCGTCATCAGCCAAACCGCAAACTTGTTCTTTAACGAAAATTGAATGAGTTTCTGCATGGTGTTTCTCCTTTTATTATTTAATTGACTGTGTACTTCCCCCTGCTATATACTTTGACTACTCAAATTTAACTGACCGGTCAGTCATAAGTCAATTTTTTTATAGCTTTTTGAAAAAAGTTTCACAAAATCGGAAAAACAGGCATAATGACTGTAAACAATAATGAAAGAGTGAGGGCATTGAAGGAGAAAGAAATATTAATTATTGAGACGGCTATTAAGCTCTTTGCTCTAAAGGGATTTGCTTCGACTTCCATTCAAGAAATAGCGGATGAAGCTGGCATCTCTAAAGGAGCTTTTTATTTATACTTTAAATCAAAGGACGCACTGCTATATGCCATCCTTCAATATTACTTCGACATTATTCAAAACAGGCTATCCATGTATGAAGAACAGAATATAGCCCCGAGAGAAAAATTCACACGCCAATTAAAAGGATTAATTGAAACATTAAGTGAACATAAAGAATTTATTATTATGCAGGCACGGGAACAGGCAATTCCTTTAAATGATTCCGTAAAAGAGCTGATCTTTCGCATGCATATGGAATCACAAAGTTTTTACCGAAATGGCTTGCTTTCCATTTAT
Source organism: Bacillus lumedeiriae (assembly GCF_044891285.1). Taxonomy (NCBI): domain Bacteria; kingdom Bacillati; phylum Bacillota; class Bacilli; order Caryophanales; family Bacillaceae; genus Bacillus; species Bacillus lumedeiriae. The sequence continues at coordinate 49,604 of NZ_JAUIYO010000008.1, read as the reverse complement.
GGTGAAAAGGCAGAACCGTTTATTTGGGATCTGGCAATGATGCTGGATGGTATCTTTCACTCCTACATGAAAATTGTTCTTTCTGATGAAGGGTGTTTGAATTCTAGGGAGCTTGCCGAATATATCATGAGAAGGATGGACAGCTTAACAACGGGCTTTTCAAACGATGCTCCCTTTCTTTCTGCACAAAAAGCGGCAGATTTGTTAAACAAGACGAAAGCCATGTTTATGCAAGGCCGCAAGAATATCCATACAACTTTGAATGAAATGAAAAAAGAACTGGAGCATATGAAAGACAAGAACGATCTGGATGTGTCATTGGAAGTGCTGATTGCAGAAGCAGGAAAAGAAAATCCCCGCATTCCTGTCATTCAGGGCATGCTTTCAAACTTTAAAGGATATAAAGCATTCGATCAGTTTCGCAGCGATATTGCTAAGTTCTATCGTTTTGAAATATAAGCAAGATATATTATTGTAAGTTTTTCCAGCAGTGACGCCTTATTCACAAATCTCTTTTAAATATTCCTCTGTAACAAGTGCACTCATTTCTCATTGTTTAAAGAAAGTGGAAATTGGGTACGATATTGCCGAAGGAGGAATGAAATGAGAAAACTTAGTTTTTTTCTTGTAGTTATGGCATTTATGTTAGTTGTGGCAGCTGGCTGTGGCTCTAAAAATGCGGATCAGACTTCGACTAATACAGAGCAGACGAAGGAACAAGTTGTTACTAAAGAAGAAACGGATACAGAAGAACCGACAGTAGATTTACCGACTGGTCTTGATGATGTGTCTGCTTCTTTAAAGCAATTACAAACGAACGTGGAAACAGCTCCAGATAAAGTAGATCAATTAAAAATAGCTGGTGAAGATGTCGACGATAAGTGGGATGCGATTGAAGATCAAATCGAAGCGAATTATCCAGATGATTACAAAAACATCGAAGACAGCCTTTATCCTCTTATTGACGAAACAGAAAAAGCGCAGCCCGATGCAGAAAAAATGAAAACGCTCATTACCGACACGACTAAAAAAATTAATGACTTTAAAGAAAAAGTGTCATCCGGTTCTTAAATCATTCACTACCATGCAAATAGAGGAGGCTAGGTCAGCCTCCTCTATTTGCTGATTATCCGCTTTCCTCTTTTTTTAAAAAGTTCATTAACATCCATCCAAACTTTTTAGGGGAAAACCCTGTATGTTTTTGTTTTTCATATTGTTCCTTAACGAAGTCTAAAAACTTAGGGGGAATTTTCTTCGAAGCTATTAGTGGATAGTAAAGCTTATAGCCCTCTTTTAAATAAGTCCACCGTTCATCGTTTCCAGGTTTTACATACTCTGAAACGTCAATTAATTTAATGGAGCCATCTTGTAAAATAATATTCTTTAAATGGATGTCCCGCGGATTTAACCCTGCACGGCGTGCCTCGTCTACTGCTTTATCTACTTGTTCTATCGCTTCTGGAGGGATATACGTTCCTGTGATCAGACAATCATACAAATTCATTCCCTCTTCAAAACTAATCACAATAAACCGTCCGCCGGATCCATAAAAAACAGGATAATAGGGAGAGCCATTAAGCTTCTCATACGCTTGTATTTCTTTATCTCGTTTTTGCTCCCTTCCCTCCGCATACACTTTAAACGCATAGCGTATACTGGCAAAGTGAACAAACACGGCGGCATCGGTTCCGATCCCTATACATTGCAGTCCGCTAGGCACGGGCCCAATCTTTACTGGTACGTTTCCTTTTCCTGCTTTTACCTCGAGTGCATCTAATAATGGTATAGCATCTTTCCAATGAAATTCCTTCACGTGATTGCATCCTCCACTCTTCACAAAAAAGAACCATCTTAAACACGTGTCCTTTTTCGCTAGAATCTGCTTTTATTCTTGTGTATGTTCTTTTTATCATAGGATGAACTGTTCACCATCGTTCTCTAACAGCCGGTTTCTTTAAGTATATGCGGCAATCGTTTTTTACTATCACGTAATCGTTTGATTTTAATTATACTTTCACAGTGCCCTAATCATACGAACAGGAAAGATAAAAAGTTTCGTAAAATAGAAAAAAACCTCATAAAAACCCCCTGCGGCCGATAAGTGGGGGCCAAAGGGGGCTCATTCTGCTAATCTAAAAACCTTTATTCTACGAACTTAGCTTTTTTCTGCTGTTCTTCTGTTAATTTGACTCCGAGCAAATCAGCTGTTTTCTTGTTAATCATTAAATCTAGCTTATCAGGAAGACCGACTGGTATGTCGCCTGGCTTTTTACCTTCCAGAATTTCAACAGCCATTTTCCCTGTTGAATAACCAAAGTCATAATACTCAAACCCGTAAGTGGCAAATGCTCCCCGCTTCACAGAATCGCCATCTCCGGTAAACAGAGGCAGCTTGTTCGTATTCGCTACGGCAAGGACTGATTCAAGAGCCGAAACGACTGTGTTATCTTTCGGAACATAAAGCGCGTCGACTCTTCCAATAAGTGTTTCTGTCGCTTGCTTTACTTCTGAACTAGTAGAAACCGTTGACTCTACAGCTTCTAATCCATTTTCCTTCATTGCTTCTTTCACTTTATCGACGTTAACGACTGAGTTTGGTTCTCCCGCATTATAAATAACTCCTACTTTTTTCGCATCTGGGAAAAACTCTTTTATTGAGGCAATAGTATTTTTTATTGCATCTGGGTGCGTGTCAGACATGCCTGTCACGTTGCCGCCCGGATGATCCATATTTGACACAAGCTTAGCACTAACAGGATCTGTAATACCTGTAAATACAATTGGAATTTCTTTCGTTGCCTGAACGACAGCTTGAGCGCTTGGTGTAGCAATAGCTAAAATTAAATCATTTTCATCATTTACGAGTTTTTGCGCAATCGTCATATTATTATTAACATCTGCCTGTGCGTTCTGATAATCCAATGTTAAATTCTTTCCGTCTTCATAACCAGCATCTTTCAATGCAGCAATAAACCCTTCTCTTATTTTATCTAAAGACGGATGCTCAACCAGCTGGGTAATCCCTACTTTTACCGTTTCCTTGTCTTCTTTATTGCCGCCTTCAGACTCTCCACCGCTATCCTTATTACTAGAACCGCAGGCAGTGAGCATAAGCAGCAAGCCGATCATCACGGCTGCCATCCATTTTTTCACTTCTTTCCCTCCTAGGTGCCTTGTCGCTTTGTTTTCTCTATTTTGTAAATATTCTATCCATTCTGATAGTAACATGCCTTTATAGGTGGAAACAATAAATAATTTACTGCCTATTCGAGCAACAACGGATCACAAAGGTAACATACTGCCCATTTTTCGCCTTTTTATTAAGAATGATTGGGTGAATCAACACCTTTCCTTCCTAGAAGACATATAAATACAGAGAAAGTAAAAGTTCTATTTGGGAGGAGTAAAGCAAGTGAATAAAGAAGTAATAGGCTCTTTATTAGGCAAGGTAGTAAAAGTTAACCGTGGGGGTCATGATTCAAGGGTCGGAATACTATTAGCGGTAGAGGATGATTACTTTGTTTTACTCACAGAAGAGGATGGCGTCCTTTACTATAACAGTCAACATGTAAAAAGCTTAACGGATAACACAAAGGGTGGACTCCAATTCAACCTTGGTATACCTGAAGGTTTTACTTATGCCAAAGGTACGTCATTCAGTGAGATGATGAAGAACTTGAAATATCATTGGATCTCGATTAACCGCGGAGGCCACGAGAAATACGAAGGCGTACTAGACGAGGTTAACGATAATTATATCACAATGATTATTAATGAAGAGATTATTCGGATCGCTGCGTTTCATATCCGTAATCTTAGTTACGGGCTAATGGTTGAAGAAGTTGAGGAAGAAAGTAACTCGAATGATAATACGTCGAACAGCTCTAGTTCGAGTACTTATAGAGCGATTTACTACTACTCCAATAATAAGTCGAGCAGTGACAGCAATAACGCAAATAGCTCTAAGTCAAGCAGCAATAAATGAGAAAGAACAGCAAGCAAGGGCTAACAACATAGTCGTATTCATTTTTCCTACAACAAAGTCACCTTTAAATAAAGATATGGGAGGGAAAAGAAAAGTGAATAAAGAAACAATGAGTTCTTTGATAGGTAAAGTCATAAAGATTAACCGTGGAGGCCACGATTCAAGAGTTGGCATACTATTGGCAGTGGAAGAGGACTACTTTGTTTTGCTCACGGAAGAAGACGGCGTGCTTTACTATAAAAACCATCATGTAAAAAGTTTAACGGATAACACAAAAGGCGGACTCCCATTCAACCTTGGCATACCTGAAGGATTTACTTATGCCAAAGGTAAAACCTTCAGTGAGATGATGAAAGACTTGAAATATAGCTGGGTAACGATTAACCGTGGGGGCCATGAAAAATACGAAGGTGTACTGGAAGCGGTTAACGATGATTATGTCACAATGGTTATTAACGAAGAGATTATCCGGATCGCCTCGTTTCATATTCGTAATCTTAGCTACGGACTAATGGTTGAAGCGGTGGAACAAAACAGCACTTCGACTAGTGATACATCTAGTAGTTCTAGTAGTTCTAGCTCAAGCAGTGCTAAGGCAAGCAGCTCCAGTTCAAGCAGCGCTAAGGCAAGCAGTGCCGAGTCAACTAGCCAGAAGCAGGATGACACGGTAAACAACAGATAATAACAGTCTTATTTCCCTTATAGCGGGACCGCTTCTGAATAAATATAATAAGATTCATGCTTATTCCATACTCTTTTCCATTCATTGGAGGCGGTCCTTATTCTAAAAAACTAGTCCTATGAAGGGAGGATTAGACATGTCGAGCTCTTACTTTTCTAACGCACTTACATCGCTTATTGGATATTCAATAGGCATTTTTTCAAATGACGGTACGTTAATCAAGGGCCGTTTAATTGCTGTTAAAAAGGATTTTCTTATTTTACAAAAAGAGAATAATAAATTCTTTTATTATCACCTTGATCAAATTAAATCAATTGCTAAAAATACAAAAGATTTGAACAATCAAACGGTAAATGATGACTATTTACAAGCAGAAAAAATGCATGATATTCTCCTGCAATGTGAGCGCGGCTGGGTCACTATTAACTGTCATAATGATCAGATTGTAACTGGCTTTTTAAGTAAGGTATTTGACGATCATATTATTTTAATTAGCGGTGAAGACAAGGTCATTATGCAAAACTCTTACATTAATAATATTTTCCCTGGATTTTATGAACCAATTGAATTAAATCCAAATTATGATGCAAGTGAACATGAACAATCTTTAAATAACGAAACAGATGATGATCAGCCATTAAAGTTAGAAGAAAACAGTGAATCACCTCAACCGGCTTTAAACAATGAAAACCAGCCGGAGGCCGAGTCTGATGTTTCCCTCCCTTCTATTCAAAGTGAGATGACTGCTGCACCGCTTCCTTTTGAAGATGGGCTAAAAGAAGATGACACGACCGAACCGATTGTTAAACAAAACGAAGTGGAGTTTGTTGAATACTCTTCATTAAACGAAACAGATGATGACCAGTCATTAAAGTTAGAAGAAAACAGTGAATCACCTCAACCGGTTTTAAACAATGAAAACCAGCCGGAGAACGGTGCTGACGTTCCTCTCCCTTCTATTCAAAGTGAGACGGTTGCTGCACCGCTTCCTTTTGAAGATGGGCTAAAAGAAGATGACACGACCGAACCGATTGTTAAACAAAACGAAGTGGAGTTTGTTGAATACTCTTCATTAAACGAAACAGACGATGATCAGCCTTTATACGACAACGAAACGTTAGAAGAAGAGCGTGATGCATACTCGCCGGTTTTAAACGATGAAGACCAGCCGGAGGCCGAGGCTGACGTTCCTCTCCCTTCTATTCAAAGTGAGACGGTTGCTGCACCGCTTCCTTTTGAAGATGGGCCAAAAGAAGATGACACGACCGAACCGATTGTTAAACAAAACGAAGTGGAGTTTGTTGAATACTCTCCTTTGAACAACTTTGAAGAAAAACAGTTAACGGGTGAAAAAACATCCGAGTCCGAACCAATAGACTACATCTCTTTTGTCCAAAAAATGCAGTTACATTTATCTTCCCGTAAAAAAAGCCAAGCTGATTTTAACAAACAAACGAATCAATATTCTCTCCCCAATCATTCTTATCCTGAAAAAAAGAGAATCAGCAGAAAAATAAAAATCCACAAGAACGAAATCAAAAAGACGCATATAGAAGAACAACCGGCCAGCTGTCAGCATTCTTTTCAGCCACCTGTCCATCATATAGAGAATGAAAAGCCAAGGTTAACTCATGAGGAACAAGACAAGATGCTTGAATCTCAATATTACGCACTAATGAAACACGCTGAAAGAAATTACCTGCGTTTGAAAAGAAAAAGAATCAATCGAACAAAACAAGGGAAGGAGGAGCATATATGGTGATGACGCTTTTTTACTTGGTCACAGGAGGCTTGTTTTACTTTTTATTTATTAAACCTCCTTTCCAGAAGGCGCATGTGGAGAAAGAAGAAACACTTATCTATAAAGAAACTGGCTTACTAAAAAAGATCGGCAAGTTAAAGAAAAAGCCGGCGAAATCGAATGCTTGATTCTCATTTCTTATTCATGTGTATCACTTTTTTTGTAGTTATGATTATGTTACGGCGGCCCTTAGGAATCATCGAAATTATTTCTTCTTCGATGGGGGCTGCTATTGTTTTACTATTAGGCATCGTTCCGCTATCCGATCTTATCCATGTATTTGATGTAGTAAGAGGAGCCACGCTAACTATTTTATCAACAACCATCATGGCGCTTGTGTTAGATAGCATCGGATTTTTTAAATGGATTGCTTTTAATATCATTATTCGGTCAAAGCGTTCCGGAAAGCTTCTGTTTATATATATTCTTCTTCTTTGTTTTTTGATGACGATGTTTTTTAATGATGAGAGCAGCATCCTTATTACTACCCCAATCATTATTTATATTATGAAGCTTTTAAAGATGAAACAGCGGCAAGCTTTTCCTTACTTTATTTCCGGCGCTTTAATAGCTATTACAGCAAGCTCACCGATCGCCGTCAGCAGCATTTCTAATCTTATCTCTCTAAAAATAATCGGGTTCAGCTTAAATAGCTATATAGAAATGATGTTTGTTCCTTCTTTATTAGGAATTGTACTTATTGCTTTTCTACTTTATATCTATTTCAAAAAAGATATACCCAATAGGACACCTTTTCTTCATTTAAAGTGGCATTATACATCCCATGCTATTATATTGGATCATCCTTTAAAACGAGAGTCAGCGGATGAAAAAATTGACTGGCCGCTGTTTAAATCCTGTATATGGATTGTGATTTTGACAAGGATCGGCTTCTTTACTTTATCTCCTTTCGGTGTTCCTCTTGAATGGATCGGATTAAGCGGAGCCCTTTTGCTTCTTCTTATTAGGTGGCACCGAACAAAAATGGGAATGCTCGATGTGTTCAAGAAAATACCTTGGCATATATTGCTTTTTGCTTTTAATGTGTACGTGCTTGTCTATGGATTAAAGAACGTTGGATTGACTCATCTCATCGCGTGGCATTTAGAAGCATTTGTTACAGACCATTCCTTTCATATTAGTATGGTCATAGGACTGTTCTTTACCTTACTTTCTAACACAGTGAATAGCCTGCCAGCTGTCATGATTGGATCATTATCCATTACTGAAATGGGCATGGACCAGCAAACGATACAATTCACCTACTTGACGAGTATGATTGGTATGAATATTGGTGCACTGCTAACTCCTATCGGCGCATTGTCCACTTTGCTATGGATGTTCTTATTAAAGAAACACTCCGTAAACATTACTTGGGGACAATACATGAAAGTAACATTCGTTATCATCCCTATCGGTCTGTTTACTAGTCTGTTTTTTCTTTACATTTGGAATACCTTTCTTTTTTAGACATTGAAGGAGGATTTACATTGCTCAAACAAATGAAAGATTACATCGGGGAACCTGTCCACTTAGAACTGGTTGGGAAAAAAGACGTGATTGGAGTATTGATTGAAGCTGGCAGTGATGTTGTCGTTGTTTTTAATGAACAGGAGTTTTATTACGTTCCTCTCGCTCATGTATGGAAAGTGAAAGTTTTAACGAAAGAAGAAGCAGAGGACATCATCTTCCCTGATTCACTAACAGACCCTCCTATTATTAAAAAGTTATCATTATTAGAAGTACTTTTTACATCTAAAGGAATGTTTGTTGAATTGAACGCTACCGCTGGCCAGCCTTTTCACGGGTACATTACAAATATCTTTGACGATTATCTCATCCTATTCTCTCCTATTTATCAGACAATTCTTATTCCGTTTCGCCACGTTAAATGGCTTATTCCGTACCCATCATCCGCTCAGCCATATGGATTTAAAAATTCCATGTATCCGAGTTCTTTATTAACTACTAAAAATTATGCCCTTACCCTTGATGAACAACTAAAAAACAAGATAGGCACATTTATCACTTGTAACGTTGGTGAAAAAGAAAGCATAAGCGGCAAATTACTTCAAAAAGAATCACCTTTTATCGATTTGCTGACGGTGAAAGAGCAAGCTATTCGTATCAATATCGACCATATTAAAACGATCGTTTTCACATAATCTTTTCTTATAATTAATGAAAAGCCGGCAATAAACTGGTGACTCCGTTTTTGCCGGCTTTTTCGGTCCAAAATAAGAAAATACTGACCGCCCTCATAAGAAAGCTCTTAAAATCAAGACACAACCTTCAGCCCGATCGCTGCCCCAAGTACCATAGTAATGAATACAATCCTTTTCCAGTCTCTTGATTCACCGAACAAGAGCATTCCTGCGATCGCTCCTCCCACTGTGCCAATTCCTGTCCAAATGGCATAAGCCGTTCCCATCGGTAATGTTTCCATAGCAAGAGCAAGAAAAGCAAAGCTTGCGCCAAACCCAGCCAGCATGAAGACGAACGACTGCCAGTTTTTATTTTTATGAAGACTGTTAATCATGATGACGCCCATCATTTCAAATACCCCGGCCAAGGTAAGATACAGCCAGCTCATGATACCTTCTCTCCTTCCTTTTCATCTGTTACGAGCTTTAGGCCAATCACCCCAGCCAGCAGCACGACAATCAGTACGAGCTTAATCCCTTTCACCGGCTCACCAAAAAAGAGGATCTCCGACAAAACGGTGCCTGCTGTACCCATTCCAACAAAAACGGCGTAGACGGTTCCAACGGGCAGCCTCTTGCCCGCCGCAATCAATAAATAAAAACTTATAAAAATAGCAGCCGCTGTGCCTGCCCATTCCCATAGATCATCTGCGTGTTTTAAGCCAATGACCCAACATACTTCAAACAATGCAGCAATAAATACTTTCATCCATTCTCTGTTCATTTCTATCTCCCTCCACTATTAAAAAACAAGAAAGCCCGGAAGATTACACAATCATATTGTCGTAATCTCCCGGGCTTTTATCCCTCCGTGTCACAGAAATCCTCTGTGTGCCTTCTCTCGGACCAGGCCGGATTGCTCCGCGGAACCCTAGAAAGCATAGGTTATTTAATTGAGTGAATATACGCTAACTTTAACAGTAATTAGCCTTATGGTCAATTCTGATGCAATAGAGACAACCTTTAAAGATACACTCATCTCTTTTGGAACAAGTGAATCAGAAGCTGATGGCCATACTGTCAAATTACTAGCAGGTATTCCGAATGGGTTGATTACGACAGAATATCAACACAACATGTCCATGCGTTCATTCAGCACGATCACTCACCAAAAAATTACACTGACGAAAAACCAGCCTGTCTATTTAGCGGCCTGGTCCGCTACAACAAAGAATAGCCTACGGTCCTTAAACAGTGAAAATGGTGAGCTTCCTGAAGGTCTAGAGGATAACGAGATCACTATATTGTACAAGGTTGAATGGACAGAAAAAACAAAACATTAAATAAAAACGAAACTTTTTTCACGGGACAAGCGTATGATTTGTTGAAAAAAGGAGGTTGTATGATGAATAACCACGAAATTGATTACAAAATTTATGGCGATGACATGCAGTTTGTGGAAGTTGAGCTTGATCCACAGGAAACGGTGATCGCCGAAGCAGGAAGCTTAATGATGATGGAAGATGGCATTCACATGGAAACAGTCTTTGGCGACGGTTCATCCAGCCAAGGCGGCGGATTAATGGGCAAGCTGTTGGGGGCAGGCAAACGCGTTCTGACGGGAGAAAGCTTGTTTATGACGATGTTCACGAATGAAGGCCACGGGAAAAAGCACGTTTCTTTCGCATCTCCTTACCCAGGCAAAATTATCCCGATGGATTTAAGTACACTGAACGGAAAGATTATTTGTCAAAAAGACGCTTTTCTAGCAGCTGCCAAAGGTGTATCTGTCGGAATTGAATTACAGCGAAAGCTCGGCGTCGGCTTTTTCGGCGGTGAAGGCTTTATTATGCAAAAGCTTGAAGGCGATGGGATGGCTTTCGTTCACGCCGGCGGCACGATCCATCAAAAAACATTATCCCCCGGCGAAGTGCTGCGGATCGATACAGGCTGTCTCGTCGCAATGACGAGTGATGTTGATTATAGTATCGAAGCGGTAAGTGGCATTAAAACAGCTCTGTTCGGCGGTGAAGGCTTATTCTTCGCGACACTGCGCGGGCCGGGAACCGTCTGGATTCAATCTCTTCCATTCAGCCGTCTCGCTAGTCGTGTCTTTGCGGCGATGCCTCAAAATGGCGGTACTAGAGAAGAAGGAGGAATCGGCAGACTATTTAATATGTTTAGTGACGATTAATCATAAACGAATGAAAATAAGCAGCATCACACCCATGACGCTGCTTTTTTCATCCGCTTATATTATTGCATACCGTTTTTTACCGCTTGAGCGACAGTAACTGTTCGCCTAGCTTGATGTTTCACCGCTTCTTGAACATCCTCTACCATCTTGCCTTCCTGATTCACTGAAACAGAGGTGCCATAAGGATTGCCGCCAGCCGCAAAAATCGCATCAGCTGTATATCCTGGCGCTGCCACAATCGCTCCCCAATGGTACATTGTTGTGTATAGCTGCAAAATGGTCTGTTCCTGACCGCCATGCGCATTTTGAGCAGATGTCATCGCGCTCACTACTTTATTAGCCAACTTACCTTGAAACCATAAACCGCCTGTTGTATCTAAAAACTGCTTTACCTGACCCGGGACATTCCCAAATCGTGTAGGCACACTAAAAATAATGGAATCCGCCCACTCCAAGTCCGCGTGAGTGACTTCCGGTACATTTTTTGTTTCTTCATAATGAGCTTTCCAGGCAGGGTTAGACTCAATGGCCGCTTGTGGAGCTGTTTCTGGAACCTTCAACACCTTTACTTCAGCACCTGCTTCTTTGGCCCCTTCTTCTGCCCACTTCGCCATTTGATAATTTGTTCCAGTTGAACTGTAATAAATAATAGCTGTTTTTACATTTGTCATCTCTTTTGTCTCCTTTTTATTTGAATTTCCAAAAAGCTTATTAAAAAATCCCATATTCATGCACCTACAGTCTTTCCTTCTCATTACCCAACTATGCGTGAATGATCACATTAAACATTCACTAAAAACACTTCGAACTTATCTTTTTTTTAAATATCTCTAAATTAATTATACTTAATTCGAGATAATCATAAAACAGCTGCTTATTCTTTGTCAACCGCTTTACTTTTCAACCTTTCTTTCCCTGCCAAAAAACAGAGGATGCTGACACGTTTATTTTGAGTCAGCATCCTCTGTTTTCACGAAGACCGATGGGCCTTGTCTACTTGCTGTGTACTTGTTCCGAAGCTCCGCCTTTTCGGCATAAGAAGAAATAAGCGGCAAACGCAGCTAAATGACAACTTACCATAATGATCCCCATCGGCAATGCCGTACTGCCGGCGCCAATACCGGCAAGCGGAGACGCCGCTGCACCAAAAATAAACGGCATTAATCCAAGCAAAGCTGATGCACTTCCTGCTGTTTTTCCTTTATCATTCATAGCGAGTGAAAAGCATGTAGTCGACACAACCCCTACACTGGATACCGCAAAAACTAACGGGACAAGAACAGCGATAAGCGGGGCGCCAACCGCAAGCATAACAAGCATGAAGCTGCTTCCTGACAGAGCGATAGAAAGCCCGATCTTCAATAAAGTAGATTCCTTTATTTTTCCGGCTAACCGGCCAGTAAGCTGAGTCGCGGTGACAATTCCTACTCCATTTACAGCAAAACATAAACTAAACGCTTGTGGAGACAATCCGAACAAGTCCTGCAGTACAAACGGTGATCCTGCTATATACGCAAACATCGCCGCCATGACAAACCCTTGCATTAGACAATAACCTAAGAACACTTTATCAGTCATCAATGTTTTAAACGTAAGCAGCGTACTTTTCACTCCACCTGTCGACTTTCGTTCGGCTAAAAGAGTTTCGGGCATACCAGCAAAAACAGCAATAAAGGCGGCTATCCCAATGAAAGCCAACACACCGAAAATACCGTGCCACGGCATAAAAGAAAGAAGCTGTCCACCAATAACCGGTGCGATGATCGGAGCCGACCCGCTCACCAGCATCGTCAAGGCAAAAAACTTCGTCAGCTCTGTGCCCGTGTATAAATCTCGAATGACAGCCCGCGAAATGACAATTCCGGCCGCTGCTGCTGCTCCTTGGATAAACCGCATAGCGATCAGTCCCCAAATAGACGGCATCACCATACAAAGAATAGAAGCGGCTGCAAAGATGGACAGTCCGATCATAAGGGGTTTTCTTCTTCCATTCGCATCACTTAAGGGACCTGCTATCACTTGACCAGAAGCAAGACCAATTAAAAAAGCTGTCAAACTAAGCTGAGCAACGGACGCTGAAGCCTGTAAATCATTGGCTAAAGCAGGTAAAGCAGGCAGATACATATCAACCGACAATGGACCGAACGCCGATAGTGAGCCAAGCAGAAGGATCATCCACAGCCGATTAGGCCGCTTCACCGCCTGCTCCTTTGGCAGTTGTTGCAATGCAGATTGTTTCAATCCCTTCCCCCCTGTTTTCTATAGCAGCAATGACACCATGTATTTTTTTCCATCATACATCATATCGGATTCATGAACCAGCGCGAGGATTGAACCGCTATTTTCTAAATTCTCTCAGGCTGATTACAAGCTTCAGAATATTGTATAATGATAGCGAAGAAATAAGGAAGTAGGGATAACAAGATGAAAACGATTGCGGATATCGCAAAGCTTGCAGGCGTAGCTAAAAGTACAGTGTCAAGGTACTTAAACGGCGGTTCGGTCAGTGAAAAAATGAAACACCGAATCGAAAGCATCATTGAAGAAACCGGCTATACACCGAATACTTTTGCCCAAAGCTTGAAAGCAAAGAAAACAAATATGATCGGCACCATCGTCCCGCGCCTTGATTCATACGAAACAGCCCAAACCTTGATCGGCATTGATCACGAGCTGCGTGAGTGGAATTGCCACATGCTCGTTTCTAATACAAATCAGAATATGGAACGTGAAATCGAAACCATTTATACGCTGGCCAAACAAAAAGTCTCCGGCATTATTTTGTTAGCGACACAAATTACTGATAGACACCTGCAAGCGTTCAATGAAATTAATGTTCCCGTTCTATTACTAGGACAGCAGCATGAAGATGTGTATAGTTTAGTCCATAGCGATGAAGAGGCCGGCTATGCGATCGGAAAATACATTATTGAACAAGGGCATCGGCGGCTCGCTTTTTTAGGCGTTAGTGAACATAACGCGGCAGTCGGTGCGAAACGGAAAGAAGGCTTTAAACGGGCAGCGAGAGAAGCGAACGGCTGCGAAGTCCACTTTTTTGAAACTGGTCCTACGATGCACGAAGCAGCAGAAGGCGCTTTAGCTGTTTTTGATGGTTTCTTCCCTTCCGCGCTCATTTGTGCCACAGACGATATTGCCATCGGCGCGGTAAAAGCTGCTTATAAAAAAGGCATGCACGTCCCTGCTAACATATCTGTCACTGGATTTGGCGGGTATGATATTACAGCTATGATGAATCCAGCGCTAACAACCGTCAAACTCCACTTTATTGAAGCGGGAAAAACAGCGGCTCAACATATAATAAAACTAGCAAATGGGCAGGAAATACCTAAACTCACTTATTCAGGATTTGAGATCATCGCAAGAGAAAGCGTGGACAAACGATTTGCTCCTGGCTGATTGCCGCCCTAAGTATCTACGTTACAAACATGCGGCAAAAGAAATAGTATACATTCTAGCAGAAAAGAATGGATACTCCTTTCAAACGAGTCAGGGGTTTGCTTTTTCTTATTTTCTGGAACCGGTTCCTTATTTTTTAAACAAAAAGGGGATTTTTACAACATTTTCGGGAACCGGTTCCGAATGGCGTTGTAATAAGGTTCCTTTGCTGTTAAACAACACTGCTTCAAACCTTTCTCCCCTTTCATAAAGGTTAGCAGATCAAAGAAGCCAGGGGAATGAAGATTACTTCGTTCACAAAATTCGACAAAGCGGGTTTTAGATTATTATTCCGAAATATCAATGCTATATCCTGATATCAATACACCCTATCCCTTTATGCATTTATATTCACCCTTTATGTATATTCTCAATAGTATCAATGCCTCTGTCATCGGGATTCCTATTACTTTTTCGCCTTCCTCCTGTTGATAATCTTGGAACACACGCACCATTTCCCCCAATCTCCGTTAAAATTCTCTCCATTTCACTCTCTAAATAAACGCAAAAACTGTTTGCATTTATTCAATATTCGACTCTTTTTTCACTTCATTTCCGTACAGATCAATGGCCTGTATAAACCAAAAAAGCCCTTGTCCACAAGCTGACTGTACACCAGTCGCGGACAAGGGCTTTCTAATAATTACTCGTATCATGATTCATCTGTTACTGAATGATGCGTTTCAGCCATTTCACTGTTTTATCACTTCGGTCTTTCTAAAGTAAACATTTCGCCGACCTTGGCATAATCATCTCCTGCTAATCTGCTAACAGCTTGCAGTTCGTTATGATTAATTCTTCCATTTTCATAAACGTTTTCTGCAAAATGAAATAACACAACTTTCCCAATTAAAAGATCAGTAGCTGGAGTCTCTTCTCCCCCCAGTTCCAACGCATGTTCGAGTACACACTCCATCCGAATGTTTGCTTCTTTGATGCCAGGCACAGAAATTTTCTCACTATCTACTGTCGTTAAACCCGCTAAGTCAATTTCACTTTTATCAGCCGGCAGTGCTGCGGCGGTTTCATTGATTTTTTCCACATTTGATTCGTCCACAATATGAACAACAAACTCTTTTAATCCAAGCGCATTACGCGCTGTATCTTTTTGTTTGTCCCCGTTTCTTTGAATCGCTAGAGAAATCATCGGCGGGTTGGCGGACACGACATTAAAATAGCTGAACGGAGCCCCATTGAGTATACCGCTCTCTGATTTCGTCGTCACAAAAGCGATCGGCCTCGGAACAACACTGCCAATCATCAGTTTATAATTATCTTTCACCCTATTTGTTGTTGGATCAATTGAAATCAACACGATCACCCCTATAAAATTTTAATCTCCTGTTGCTCTATTTACTGTTGACTCTCTCGCTGCGTCATACTTTATATTACACCTATAAGGGGGCTTAGATATGACAATGAAAATAAAAGAAGCAGCCGACCTAGCAGGTGTCAGCGTGCGTACGCTGCATCATTACGATGAAATTGGGCTATTGTGCCCGAGCCGAACAACGGAATCCGGTTACCGCCTTTATACCAACGAAGATCTTGAAATGCTGCAGCAAATCTTATTTTTTAAAGAGCTCGGCTTCCCTTTAAAGAAAATAAAAGAAATACTCAACGATCCTTTATTTGATCATATAGAAGCCTTGCAGCTGCACCGGAAAGCGCTTCTAGAAAAGCGCCGACGGCTTGATCAAATGATTGTTACCGTTGAGAAAACCATTCAACACAAAGAAGGAGAGGTTCACATGTCAAACAAAGAAAAATTTGAAGGCTTCGACTTTAGTCAAAACCCTTATGAACAAGAAGCGCGGGAACGCTGGGGCGATCAAGCCGTTGATCAATCTACCAGGAAACTGGCTAAAATGTCTAAACAGGAACAAAACGAATGGTCTGCAGATATGAATGCGATTTACGTAAGTCTTGCTGCCCTCCGTCATCACTCACCCGCCTCAGAAGAAGCACAATCAGCGATTAAAGAATGGTTCATCTTTTTAAATAAGATGGGTAATTATTCACTCGATGCCTTTAAAGGATTGGGGCAGATGTATGTTGATGATGAACGCTTCACAAAAAATATCGACCAATTTGGTGAAGGCCTGGCCACATTTATGCGAGATGCCATGGCGGTGTATGCGGATAACAATAAATAAAGAATGCGAAAAGCAGGGCGGCCGAGACCTCCCTGCTTTTCCGTTCTTCATTTGTGATCAAGGGTTGTTCCATTTGCAGTTCATACAGTCCACTTTCTGAAAATTATACAGAATTTTCAGTATTTTTTCAAACGAAAATTCATTTCTTCAATTTCCAAAACTAACATTTGCTATCACGCTTAAAAATTGATTAAATAGTAATGTGTGTTTAAAATCAAGGCTTCAATTGTTAGACAAAGCCTATTTTAACTACCTTCAGACAGGCGGGCGCTTTTTGATAGCCTGAAGACTCTTGTCTTGTGCAATAAGATTATGTTACTGATTATTGTTGACTTGGCTACTCTGTTGATTGAAGCGAAAATCAACAGGCTGGCTCTACACAACTTTGCAATAAAATCATTTTAATAAAGGCGGTAAGAACATTGATTACCACAAAACCATATAGAGTTTTATTATATTATCACTACGTTTCTATCGATCAGCCAGAGGAATATGCAGCACAGCATTTGGCATTCTGTAAAGAAATCGGAGTAAAAGGACGCATTTTAATTTCTTACGAAGGAATTAACGGCACCGTATCAGGAACGGTGGAACAAACCGAGAAATATATAGAGGAAATGAAAAAAGATCCCCGATTTGCTGAAATGGTGTATAAAATTGATGAATCGGATGGACATGCCTTTAAAAAGATGCACGTGCGTCCAAAGAAAGAACTCGTCACATTAAGATTAGAAGACGATGTGAATCCTCTAGAACTTACTGGAAAATACTTAGAACCGAAAGAGTTCTTTGAACAAATGCAGCAAGAAGATACTGTGATCCTCGATGCCCGCAATGATTATGAATATGATCTTGGTCATTTCAGAGGAGCCATCAAACCTGATATTAGAAACTTTAGAGAACTGCCGGACTGGGTCCGCCAAAACAAAGATCAACTGGAAGGCAAGAAAATTTTAACGTACTGTACAGGCGGCGTGCGCTGTGAAAAGTTCTCCGGCTGGCTCCGAAAAGAAGGCTTTGAAGACGTTGCTCAGCTTCACGGCGGAATCGTAACATACGGAAAAGACCCGGAAGTCCAAGGTGCATTATGGGATGGCCAATGCTACGTATTCGATGCGCGCATCAGCGTTCCGATCAACCAGAAAGAGCAGGTCATTGTCGGCCGCGATTATTTCTCGGGCGAGCCTTGCGAACGCTATGTCAACTGTGCGAATCCAGAATGTAACGACAAAATCTTAGCATCAGAAGAAAACGAACATAAATATTTACGCAGCTGTTCACACGAATGCCGCGTTCACCCTCGCAACAGATACGTCGCTGAACATGGCTTGACGGAAGAAGAATGGCAAGAAAGAGTAAAGCAGCTGAACGAACAACAATAAAGCCATCAAATGGATCATTTCTTATAAAGTAAAAAAACCGCTTTTTTTCGAAAAGGCGGTTTTTTTACTTCTCCTATAACGGACAAAGCGTGCTGCTGTTTCGCTTAATATCTTCTTCCCCGCAGTTCCTTTACGAGTAAAATAGCTGCCGCAATGATCACCATCATCGTAAAAATAATAGCTGTGGTCGAAATCGTAGAAATAAATACAATGAGACACGCGACTTGCAGTACCGCTATGTTTGTACCAATCACTACACCTTTTTTATTTCTTTTACGGCCGGCAATGAGAATGTGAAGAGTAATCAAATTACTGAAAAGAAAAGTGCCGACTGCCGTCATATAATCAACAGAAAAAATGCTCATCCCTTTTTGTATGCCATATAACGCGAATGTCGCAATTGGAACAGCTGCTAGATTCACAACGAGAAATGTCAGCGCCCAAATGAACCAAAACCAAGCTTTATTCATGATAAAAAACTCCTCTTTCCAATCTATCAAAATAAACTCTCCTTATTTATTTTGATACATTTACAGATAAGACTCAACAGCTTTATGCAAGAAAATCAACAGATGCCGTCAGACTGCCGTACGTTTCAGCCGCAGTGATCACATTTACAGTCGGGAGTGGGCGCTTTACGGTCGGATTTAAATTTTACAATTAAAAGCCCCTCTATCAACGTACCTTCCTTGACAAAATCTCTTTAGGAAAGAAGAATGGAAGAGAAACCATCCAGATAGGAGCGGCTAAAACATATGCGTGTGTTCGTTTATCTCATTGTTTTTTTCTCATTTTTTGATTTATTTACCCAAATGCCGATTATGAGTCCTTTCGCAGAGTCTCTCGGCGCCACGCCATTTTTAACAGGTCTTGCTGTCGGCATGTATTCTTTCTCCAACACAATCGGAAACATTATCTCAGGATTTCTTACCGATAAAAAGGGAGCCTTCCCGATTCTCTTAGCCGGACTGCTGTTAACAGGCAGTTCACTCTTGCTTTATCATTTAGCGGTGGATGCCTGGTCACTGCTTGCTATTCGCTTTTTACACGGTTTGCTGGCTGGATTAATTGTACCAGCGGCTTTTACTTATTTAGCCAACGCTGCAGCGGAAGGGGAAAAAGGAAAAGGTGCAGCCGTTTCAGGCGCTTTCGTCGGCCTAGCCGCCATTATTGGCCCCGCATTCAGCGGCATTGTAGCGAGCAGGACGAGCGAAACAACGGTTTTAACAGTAACTGCTATAGCACTGCTCCTACTAGGTGTATTTACACTATTTGTACTGCGTAAAAATGTGAAAGCTAATCCGAAGGAAGAACTAAAAGACGAAATGACCGTGCGGGACTTTTTCCAAAATGCAAACGTAGTAAAAGCATTTATTGGTGCCTTTCTCCTTATGTTTTCACAAGGGGTCCTCGCTTATATGCTGCCTCTGAAAGTGACCCACCTCGGCTATGACGCACAGACGAGCGGGCTTCTTTTGAGCGTATTTGGAGTGATGGCTATTCTCATTTTTCTTTTGCCGACCAACACGGTATTTGACCGAATCAAACCAATGTGGACATTAGCATTCGGCATGAGTGTGATGGGCATCAGCCTCCTAATCATCAGCCAGGTTGAAGCCGTCCATCTTCTCTATGTATGTATGGCACTGTACGGTGTCGGCTTCGCTTTTTTGTTTCCATCTCTTAATTCATTGCTAGTGGGGGCCGTAGCTCCTGCTCACCGAGGAAAAGCCTATGGCTATTTTTACTCCTTCTTCTCTCTAGGTGTGGTTGTCGGGTCCGGAATCACCGGCCTGCTTGCATTTACTGCCGCCGAAGGCTTTCTTTTTACAGGAATTTTATTAATTGCTGCGGCTTCCGGAAGTCTATTAAAAGAGCCACCGGTCATGAGGCAAAAACAATCTTAAAAAGGAAATGGGACTGCTCGAAGCGGTCCCATTTCCTTTTTAAGAAAGAATGAGCCGAACACCTGCGTTCGCTGCGGCTATGGCAAATTGGGCCAGCCCTGCTCCTGCCAACAGCCCTGTAACAATACGGAGCACATTATTGCTCATACGCACCTTCCATTTTTGTGTAAATCCGTCTACAAGAAGCGGAATGCAGGCTGCTATAGCGATGGCAAATGAGATCGGGAGCGGCCATAACGCCCCATAAATAGCCATCGGTATAGAGAGCAGCAAACCCAACAGTAAAAACATACAGCGGAAGCAAAGGGGAAACTGCTTTCCTTTTATGATCAGTGACCGCTCTGGTCTGCGATGACACGGCATAAATTGTAAAGTAATAAGGTCAATTAAAAAACTTTTCATCATGAGCAGTCCGGACCGCAGTCGCAGTCCCCATCCTTATCGCAATCGAATAATTTAAAATCCCACGCACTCGGCGGGCAATCGCAGCAGTCTGACAAAGCATCGTCCTTGCCTTTCTTTTTCCTTCTCCGATACCAGAAAACAGTAAAAATGAACAGTGCGATACCAAATAAAAGCCACCCAATCAAAAGCATTCTTTCACTGCCTGTTGGGTGAGCCATGAGCCCCATAATGCTGCCGACTAAACAAATAATCGTTACTAAAAAGCTTAAAAAAACCATCTCTTTCCCCCGTTGTCTTTCTATCTTACTCTCTCAATAAACTCTATCTTTTCCCTAAAAAAATCACAATCCATTTCATACAAAACTGTTCTTTTCAACTAGGCTTTATAAAACTCCCCTGTTTATTTCAGCTGCAGGTGCTCGCTTTCCGCTCCAATCAACAAAATAGTAAAGTCTTTAACATAGCCTTCAACTAAAAAAACAGCCCCAAATCTAGGACTGTTCACTGTTCATTTCATTGTTCGCCAATAATTTTTACTTCTAATTCAAGATCTACTCCGAACGTTTCTTTCACTTTCTTGCGTACCATATCAATCGTAGCAATGTAATCAGCGGCCGTCGCATTGTTTTTGTTAATGATAAATCCAGCATGCTTCGTTGATACTTCTGCTCCGCCGACGCCTTTTCCCTGCAAGCCGCTGTCTTGAATTAATTTCCCTGCAAAATAGCCTGGCGGCCGTTTAAATACACTGCCGACCGATGGGTACTCGAGCGGCTGTTTAGATTCCCGTTGAAACGTAAAGTCATCCATCTTCTCTCTAATGGACGCTTGATCGCCCGTTTGAAGTGCAAACACAGCTTCAAGTACAATATCTTTATTTTTGCCAATAATACTTGTGCGGTAGCCGAGTTCTAGTTCATCTTTCGTTAATGTCCGAAGTTCACCCTGTTGAGTCACAACCTTCACATGATCGATGACGTCCTTCACTTCGCCGCCGTATGCACCGGCATTCATCACCATAGCTCCGCCGATGGACCCCGGGATGCCGCAGGCAAATTCCAGACCAGCCAAACAATGTTCGTATGCCAATCGCGAAGCATCTTTAATATTCGCTCCGCCTTGAGCAATTAATTGGTTCCCTTCAATACGTAAATCCGCCAAACGTTTAAACTGCAGCACGATTCCGCGAATGCCGCCATCACGCACAATTACATTCGAGCCATTTCCAAGAAGGATAAATGGCAGATGATGCTTCTCCTTTAATCGAATCACTTCAGCCACTGCATCGTATGTTTCCGGTATCACTAAAAAATCTGCCTTGCCGCCAATTTTCACCAATGTATGATCTTTCAGCGGCTCATCACGAAGCACATTGTTCTCACCGCAAATACGAACCAATTCGTTATAAATTTCTTCATTCAGCATATGTTCATACCTCGTTATATTTATCGTAGTATTTGAAAAGTCCAGGGAGCAAATGCTCTTCCTCCCTCCATTCTAATCAAAAAAAACTATTTTGGAAAGAAAGACTCCTTAGTCATTTTCAATAAACTTCCTTTTTAAATGACTTTGTTAAACTCCCCCTGTTGATTTCCGCTTCAATCAACAAAGCAGCAAAGTCTCTTCCTTCCTATACAACAAGACAAAGAACGCTTTTCTTCTCGCGAATATTTATTATTAAACCTCTGCTTAGACTGGATATTTTAGCTGCTCACTTTTTCATACTTTTTTAGCATATGCTGTTTTCGTCCTCTTCGTACCCTTTATTGAAAACTTTTAAATGGTTTTAAATCTATACTCCCATCCTCTGTGAATAAAACACCTTCATCTTCTAACAACTTCCGCTGAAGCTTACGAGAATCGTTATCTGGAACGGCAATTTCTCCCTTGGCATTGACTACCCGATGCCAAGGGAGATCGTATTTTCGGCTCATAGAATGTAAAATCCGTACCACTTGCCGAGCCGCACGCGGACTGCCGGCCATTCGCGCAACTTGCCCATATGTTACTACATATCCTTCAGGAATTTCTTTTAAGATCCGTATAACTTCAGCGGTGAATGGCTTCAGTTCTCCTAAAGAGGGCTGATCATTATTCACCCAATCACCTCCCACTATTCTATTTCACTTTTTTAGGCCAGAAGCTATATTTGCCTAGTATGACAATTAACGCTGGAATAGCAAGAGGACGTACGATAAACGTATCAACGAGTATGCCAATCGCAACCGCAAAACCGAATATACGAAGCTCCATGACTGGCTGAGTAATTAAAACAGCGAATGTGGCCGCCAAGATGAGGCCGGCAGATGAAATGACACCGCCCGTTTTACTAACACCTTCCCGAACAGCCTCTTTAATCGGTAAACGTTCTTTCTCTTCCCGAATACGCGAGATTAACATGATTGAATAATCAACCCCAAGTGCGACTAAGAACACAAATGTATACAACGGGATGCGATAACTAATGCCCTGGTAACCAAGCAAATCTTGAAAAAAGAAGACACTAAATCCAAGTGCTGCACCGAACGATAATAGAATCGCTGCCATCATATAGACCGGTGCTAATAATGAACGTGTTTGGATCGCAAGCATGACAATGATCAATATCGTCACGAGAACAATTATACGGATTTCATCACCATGGCTGACGTTACGTACATCTGCTTGCTGTGCCGTTTCACCAGCGACGAGCAATTTGGCATCTTCAATTTCACTCACTTCTAATAGCTTGTCTGAGTCGGCCCGTATTCTTTCAATATCATCAAATGCCTTTTCTGTATATGGATTATTCTTCAGCACAAGGTTGATCTTCGCGACACTTTGATCGTTTTCCGCATATGGATGACCTTGGATTTCCGCTTTAGATACGCTATCTAGACGATTTAATTCATCTGCTACACGTTGAATCTGTTCCCTTGATAACTCCTTTTCCGCTTTCACAATAACAGTACTCGGGGCAATTTCCCCGGCGGAGAAGGCATCATTTAATGTATCATAGCCTTGAATGGACGACATCTCTTTAGGAAATGAGTCTAACAAGTTGAAAGAGTAATTCATATGTCTTGTCATAGAGGTGAAGAATACTAGTACAATCACGATTGGAATCAAGGAAATCCATGGTTTCTCTGTGACGAAGCGGCCAAGCTTATTCCAGAAACTCACTTTTCCTGCACGTTTGACCGCGCGTTTACGCGGATTAGATGGCCAGAATGATTTCTCCCCTGCAATCGCAAACAGGGCGGGCATTAACGTTAAGCCTGCAATAAACATGACGGCTATAGCAATAGCAAATACAGGCGCAAATCCGCGATAAGGCTCGTATACCGCAAAGAACAATGCCAGCATACTTAGAAACACCGTACCGCCGCTGAAAACGATCGGTTCTTTAACAAAGTTCACAGCGTTTATCATCGCCTCATTAACAGACAGGCCCTTTTCCAGCTCTTCGCGGAAACGAGAAAATAATAATAGTGAATAGTCGGTAATGACGGCAAATAGCAAAATCATCATGATAGATAATGACTGACTATCAAAGGCAAACCAATCATATTTACCCATCAACCCGAGTAAACGATCTACAACTAAATACGCAATGCCTGCGCCGATCAGCGGGATAAGTGCCAGCAGCGGTGAGCGGTAAATAGAGATCAGGATCACAAAGATTAATCCAACTGTTGCCAGGATTAACACAACATCCGCCCTAGAAAACATCTCATACGTATCCGCCGCAATTCCGGCAGGACCTGTGAAATAGGCATCCAAATGGGATGGGATGCTTTTTGCTGTTTCTTTTTTCAGCTCATCCATCATTGCTTTAATTGCTTTGTCCTCCATCCCTTTGGGAAACAATACTGGCAGAAAGAAAGTTGTTTTATCTTCTGAAAAGAAAGATGCGCGCCCCTGTTCCGGCATTTTAGATAAAGGAACGATGGTGAAATCTTCATCTGCTTCATTCATGACTTGTTCGATGTTCACCATTGCTGTTACAGCGTCTTTATCTTTTAAACCATCCTTATCATGCACAACGACAAACAGTGGAACACCTTCGGATGAAGGGAAATATTTTTTTAATGCTTTTTCTGCTTGGATAGAAGCAGCTGTTTCAGGTAATCCGGCATTTTTGCCAGGAGAGGTCTGCTCTTTTGCAGCTGGAGCAACACTAGAGAGTGCCCCTCCAACGATCAGCCAGCATAACAAAATAATCAGCCATCTCTTTTTCTCTTTTAAACTATTCATCGTCTTCACTTGCCTTCTTTAGTATCAATCATGAATGTAGTGATGACGAATATTCCGAAACTTATTAATAAGATCGTCCCGCCAGCGATGTAGAATATTAATGCAAACGTTTCATCGACATTAAACGGTTTTAGTCCATTGAACCACATACCAGCTGTTAAACCGATGGAACCGATAACGGCAGTCCACCCATGAGCTGCTACTAGTTTGGCAGATTTAATTTTATATACGCGGTAGAAAATCCCCCACGCAAAGATAGACAGCCACCCTACGACTAAAATGTGCGCATGGATTGGACGGAATTGATAGCTTCCGGAACCTGCCATATGTGAACCTAAGATCGCTCCTATCAAACCGAAGACTGCCGCTAGACGAATGAATCGTAAACTCCATTTTGTTTCCATCACATGAACCTCCATAGATTTTATTATTACTATGGTTATGATGTTACTCTATCAATATAAACTCTATATGAACTCTGTATTACAGATGGGGTAATGTAATAGTAAAAACCGTTCCTTCGTTCGGTACACTCACTACATGAATGTTACCCTTGTGCAGCTCGATGACTTGTTTCACAATGGATAACCCAAGACCTGTTCCCTCTTTCGTACGTGATGTATCCGCCCGGTAAAACCGATGGAATAGCTGCGCTTGTTCAGCTTCCGACATCCCTATGCCTGTATCTTTTACAATCACCTCAATATAGTGATCCTTCGCTTCTAACGTAATATGAATGTCACCTTCTGGACGATTGTATTTAATCGCATTCGTTAACAAGTTATCCCATACATTTTCAAATAAAGCGGCATCCCCCCGGTAAATCGTCGGCTCCATCGTCATAGACACGTTAATCTGCTTTTCCTCCAACAGCCAGCGGTATTTACTGATACATGCTTTCAGCTGTTCATCTAACCGATAATCCCTATATTTCACCATGCGCGACGATTGATCAAGAGAAGTTAACAGCAAAAGCTGGCATGTCAGCTTCGACAAACGATTCGTTTCTGATTGAATAATGTCCGCATAGTTCTGGCGTTCTTCATCTGATAGACCGGCTGATTTAAGTAACCCTCCATACCCTTGAATATTAAGCAGCGGTGATTGAAAGTCATGCGAAACATTACTGATGAATTCCTTGCGTATTTTATCATTCTCCTTAAGCTGTTCCATCATGGTATTAAAGCTGGCTGCCAATTGACCAATCTCATCATGCCGGTCAATAGTCAGCTGTGTATCATACTTCTCATTGGCAATACGTTTTGTAGCAGCGGTTAACTGAGTAATTGGGACGATGAGCATCTTGGCCATGATCAGCATCGCCAGCAAACTTAATAACGCCGCAGCAACGACAAGCCCTCCTAAGATGGTATGCACTTCACTAAATAGCAGCTTAATATCCGGCCGAATAAAGAGTGCATATTGCCTGTTATTGTACTTAAACGGAACACCGATCGTGTTTGACATCTCATTAGCAAAGAAACCCGTTACGAATGTTTCACGTGGAAAGTTACGCATACCATGATAGATGCTGCCTTCGAGTACCACCTTCACAGCGGAATCATCCAAATTTTTCACACGATATTGACCCCCATAGGCATGTTCCTTCCCTTGTTCATCCACGATATAAAGTTGGTAGCCAACATCTCCAATCGTCGTTAGATAATGATGTAAATCTAGCTGTGGCGTTTCCTCAATATAAGTAATAATACGCTTAGCAATCTCTACATTTTTCTCATCATTGCGTTCTTTCATGACGCGGTGGTAATACGTATTCGTCAATAAAAATCCGCAAACTGTACTAAATAGCATAATGATCGTAGTCATTAGTACGAACTTTCCATACAAAGACTTCATGAGCGATGTACCTCAAGTTTGTAGCCAATCCCCCGCACCGTCACAATTTCAACATCTCCCGCCACTTTCGCAAGCCGCTCACGAATCCGCTTAATATGTGTGTTGAGTGTTTGCTCGTCACCTTCATAGTCATACCCCCAAACCCTTTCCATAATGGCCGCGCGCTGAAATACTTGATTCGGCTTAGAGGCAAGTAAAGCAAGCACTTCAAATTCCTTGAGCGGCATGATCAACGTACTTGATCCCGCCGTTACTTCAAAGCTTTTTCGATTAATCGTCACCGAGCCGACTTGGAAAATGGAATCTGCCGGCTTATCATATCGTCTTAAAATGGCTGCGATGCGAAAAAGCAGCTCTTTAGGCTCAAACGGCTTCACCATGTAATCGTCTGAACCAGCAAGGAAGCCTTGTTCCTTATCTTCTAATTCACCTTTTGCGGTCAGCAATAACACAGGGATATCCCAGTCATCTCTTATTTTTTTCGTTAGTTCAAAGCCATTCATTCCCGGCATCATAACATCTACTATCGCCAAATCCGGACATTCATTTTGCAAAATGCCCAGCGCTTGTATTCCATTTTCCGCCTTTAACACTCCATAACCTGCATGTGTCAAATGAATGCTTACGAGCTGTAGAATATGTTGATCATCATCTACGACTAAAATTTTCTCCATGTTGGACACCCCATTTCAGCAGCATTTCCCCCTATTATAACGAAGGTACCGGCAGATCACATGCAACAGCTGCTTTTCTTCCTATCTATTTATGTTTGGCTTTGTTAAATGCGCCTGCAGATTTCTGCTGGGGCACTCGCCTTCCGCTCCAATCAACAAAGGAGAAAAGTTAACAATAGTCATTGATATAGACTATTAAAAAACTACAAAAACACTGCCCGCAAACGGAACAGTGCTTATCATTCAGATTTTTCATTTTCTTCCAGAAGCCGACTTCTATAAGCTTTGTTTACCTTAGCGTAGTATAAGAGTTCCTCACACTGTTCCAGCTGCCGTTTGTACTGCGAAAGTTCTTGTTTCTCTAAAGGGGGACAATCGGGATGAGCAGAGTGAAAGTTATAACTGCGGGTAATAGGAAGAAAATCTGTCTCTTCTCCACAATGAGGACATGGAAGCAGCGGCGAATCAGCAGTTGTGCCTTTCAGCCGTTCCCCTTTAAAAAGCAAGTCGCAGCGGTTCAGCTCTCTTTGATAGTTTCGACTTAACCGGCCGCAGCCGCCGCACGTTTGAAGATCGTTCAATTCATTAAGCTCGGCTTTTATCTTTTCTTTAGCATCCAGACTTCTCATCCAGCGTTCAAGGGCTGCATAACCCAAAAATCCAGCCAAAGGCAGTCCAAAAAGATAACCAAGAAGCACCGTAAACTGGTTCATTGATCCTCACCCTTTCATGTCATTTGAAATATCGCCGCAAACCGCCAACAACCCTTTAATTGGAAATCTCTCCCCTTCAGCATACCACAAAACGTTTAGTGAACCTTCTTCAAGGCTATACTACTTATGAACAGCGTATTAACAGAAGAAAGGTGGATCATCATGGAATCACATTCTCATTTACACCATACAAATGACCCAGTAGAAGAAAGCGGCCAATACATTTGCCCAAAAGGCACCGTAAAAGAACTACAGCAAGGCGAGAAGTTTCCTTCCTGCCCGCAAACGGGAGAGCCGACTACATGGCGGCACGCAGAACACGAACACAAATCAGGAGAAAAAGTAACAGAAACAGGCCGTTATGTTGATAAAGACGGCGAACATGTGGAATTAAAAAGCGGCGAGACCTTCCCGAACTGCCCAACATCTGGCGAGCCTACTGCCTGGAAGCATGCAGGCTCATAATTCATCGTCCATCATACAAAAAGTGTCAGCTCTTTAATGAGAACTGACACTTTTTAATTATTTACATACTATTTACTTCTTCATTAGTACACTTCTTATAAAACCACAGCAGCGATCATGCCAAAGATAAAGAGCGGAATGTTATAGTGAATAAATGTCGGCACACACGTTTCCCAGATGTGATGGTGTTTGCCATCTGCATTTAATCCAGCTGTTGGCCCTAATGTACTGTCAGAGGCGGGCGACCCCGCATCTCCCAGCGCTCCCGCTGTTCCAATAAGAGCAGCCGTGGCCAGCGGCGACAAACCGGCCGCTGCGCAAATCGGCACATATAAAGCTGCTAAAATCGGAATGGTACCAAACGACGATCCGATTCCCATTGTGATAATGAGTCCAACGAGCAGCATAACAAAGGAAACAACAAGTGGAGATGTACCAATAATTTCCGTTGTCTGTTCAACCAACTCGTTAACAGCTCCTGTTTCTTTCAATACTGTTGCATATCCTGAAGCAATCAGCATAACAAAGGCAATCATCCCCATCATGGTTATCCCTTCCTGAATGACCCGATCGCCTTCAGACATTTTTACAACCTTTGTTAAAAACAACACTGCAATTCCAGCTAGGGCTCCAAGAACAAGTGATTCTGTAAGAATCTGAGTCACCAATGCTGCTAAAATAGCAACAATCGTCAGCCAATGCTGAACTCCCCATTTTACGTCTTCTATCTTTTCCGATAAGCTGGCAGCTACTTCAATTTCAGGCATCTCAATTTTTTTTGCAGGTGTTGAAACGCGATCTTTTCGATAACTGATAAAAATAGCGATAAATAATCCAACGATCATGCCGGCACCTGGAATCAACATAGCTGTTGTTACTTGATTTAATGTAACAGGCATTTTATTCGCTATCATTTCATCACGAATGATTCCTTGAAAAATCAAGCCAAACCCCGCTGGAATCATCAGATAAGGTGCTTTTAATCCAAAGGTCAACGCTGATGCGACCGCTCTTCTATCTAACTTAAGCTGATCAAATAAACTTAATAACGGTGGAATTAAAATAGGTATAAAAGCAATGTGTACTGGAATAACATTCTGAGATAAACAAGCAATTCCAGCAATCGTTAAAACTAAAAACAGTTTTTTCCCTTTAAAAACAGTCAGCATTTTATTTACAAGTATGGTTGTAATACCAGACATACCGATCATTACAGCAAAAATCCCGAGAAGTACATAACTCAAAGCAGTATTTGACTGCCCTCCCATTCCGGAAATCATAGTCGAGGCTGTTTCCGTGATCCCCATTCCCGCGGCCATTCCGGCTGTCAACGTAGCAATAATAATGGCAAACAAAACATTGATCCTTAATAAACACACAATGACCATTACAACCACACTAACTAAAACTGCATTTGTAATCATTCAATTACTCCCTTCTCGTGTACACTATATACTAATTTATCTCACTAGGAAACTGTACCTTTCTTCCATTCATTTGTTTCAATCATTCTTACTGATGTGAATGTGTTCTAGTATACATCTAGACTTTCAGCTTTTCCCGCCTGTGTATCTCTTCCATCTATTGAAAACGCTGTCATTTCATTCTTTTAATAACGAAAATCAAATGAACGGGAGACGGCTGTGTATGCTTTCAGCATAGCCGCCGTCTTCCCGATTGAATAGGCTTCCTTTCCCCCGCTTCCAGTTCTATAAGGAAAGTTTAATAATTGTTGCTAAACAACTATCAAGCAAGGTCAGATACTCTTTTTTGCAGCCGCTCATTTGTGATGGGATGCAAAGCTTTATTCATTCTTTCGATGTCTTCTGAGAACATCCGATCCTTCGTCATACTTGGCACAACATTGCGCAGGTGCTCCCATTTAGCACGAAGCTTCGGTGACACTTTGTCTATTCCTTTATATTCCACTGCCTGCATAGCACAAATGCACTCAATCGCTAAGACGCGGCGGGCATTTTGCGTAATCATACTGGCGTGACGCGAAGCAATCGTTCCCATGCTGACATGGTCTTCCTGGTTAGCAGAGGATGGAATAGAGTCAACGCTCGCAGGATGCGCCAATGTCTTGTTTTCTGACACAAGTGAGGCTGCTGCGTATTGCATAATCATCGCACCAGATTGCAGGCCCGGCTCCGGACTTAAAAATGGCGGAAGATCATTTAGTTGCGGATTGACTAACCGTTCGATGCGGCGCTCCGAAATATTGGCTAGTTCAGCAACCGCGATTTTCATAAAATCCATTGCTAATGCAATCGGCTGGCCATGGAAATTACCGCCGGAGATGACAAGTTCTCCGCCTTCAAAGATGAGGGGATTGTCAGTGGCCGCATTTATTTCAATCTCCAATTTTTCTTTCACGTAATCCAGTGCCTGCCAAGATGCACCATGCACCTGAGGGATACAGCGAATAGAATACGCATCCTGAACTCGTTTTTCTCCTTGGCGGGTGATCAGCTTGCTTCCTTCTACCCACTCACTCATGCGCTTAGCAACAGCAATCTGCTGCGGATAGCCTCTGGCTTCATGACTGGCGGGATGGAACGCATCGATGATTCCTTCTAGCCCTTCCATCGTCAGTGCCGCAATCCATTCGCTGTCGTAAGCAAGCTGCTCCGCTTCAATATAATTAACAACCCCCATAGCCGTCATCGCCTGTGTGCCATTAATTAATGCCAATCCTTCTTTTGCCTGGAGCACGATCGGCTGGATTCCTTTTTGAGCTAAAACAGCAGCAGAATCAACAGCTTCACCGTTTTCACCATGTACTTTTCCTTCACCTACTAACACAAGCGCCAGGTGAGAAAGCGGTGCCAAATCTCCGGATGCCCCTAAAGATCCCTGCTGAGGAATGACTGGATGAACCTGCTTATTAATTAGTTCTGCCAACGTTTCTACTAATACAGGCCGGACACCCGAAAATCCTTTCAATAATGCATTCAAGCGCAGCACCATCATTGCCCGGGAAACAACTTCTGGAAAAGGATGGCCAATTCCACAAGCGTGGGAACGGATTAAATTAATTTGCAGCTCCTGTACATCTGCTCCGTCAATCATCACATCGCTAAATTTACCAAAGCCTGTTGTAATCCCATAAACTGTCTTCTTTTCTGACACGATTCGCTCAACGGCCTGTCTGCTTTCATGTACTTTTTTCATGCTTTCTTCTGAAATAACTACCTTTTCCTGCTCAAAGCAAATTCTTTTCAGCTGTTCAATTGTTAAAGACTGTCCTGTTAGTTCAACCATTTATAATTCCTCCTTTAATGTCCTAAAAATATAAAAAAGAGGTGATAATGGCATATCAAAATAAGCCATCATCACCTCCTAACATCTCGTCACTATAGGTCATGATTATTATATTCAATTAAGGTTGTCAACGGTACAACTATGTGCGGAAGATCGATGCATCTAATTGCTTGCATCAGCTTTCTTCATTTGCTGGCTGTACGATAATAGACTTTTATTAAATATGATTGACACCAAGTCCAAGCGCCTCGTGTTCCAGCCCTTTTACAGGCGCGCCAATCGTTCCATAAAAAGCGACTGCAATCCACTCGCCTTCTTTCTCCTGATCGTACGGTTTTCCCCGTACGACAGCAAAACGAAGTCCTACTGTTCTCATCATCTCGCCAATAGCAAGCTGACCTCTTGTTACTCCTTCAAGCGCTTCAAGAATAGCATGATATAAAGCATGTGTTTCTCTATACACATCCTCTTTAATCAATTGATTTCTTTTTACCGCTGTTTCAACAGCCGAAATCACTTTCTGCATGTTCATTGAACCAACTTTTCCCTGACAAAATGTTACTTCACCGAACATTGACTCAAAAGGGCTGCGTTCCTTGTCACCCAGCATAGCAAGCAAGGTGGCGATCTTTCCGAGTGGAACTATTTGTGACATTCAAACACCACCTAAAACAGAAAATAAAGACTATTCACTATTTACTTGTTTATTATTATAAGCTCAAGAAAAAACATTAGTCAATTGTTTTTAGAAAATTTTATTATATCAGCACATTATCGTAGTAAAGTGACTTCCATCAATAAGCTTATTTAACAAAGAGAAATTGCCGCTTTCTGTTTTTAGAAAGCGGCAATTTCTCTTTAATCATTATATTCAGATAAAGATATATTTCTTTTGTTTCACCATAGAACAGGCTTTGCTGTCATGAACCATAACATTAACATTAATAAAAAAACATAAATCCACGCAGACCGATAAAGCTTGTCCACTAAAGCCTGTTTATTGGCTTCAGGCTGGGAAAACTTTTTAATGGTTGGCGAGAAGGCCCGGGCAAGGAAAAATGCTGAACTAAACATAATAACAATCGTCATAATGACCCAGGATGTTCCCCATGGCCACGGTCCATTCATAATCAGTAATGCACCAGATGCAACTAACACGTGTCCCCCATGCTTCACAAGCCTGACTGCAAGGATAAATACATGCAAATAAGCTTGCTGCACACCAGCTTCAGCCCCGCGCATTTTTTTCGTCAATGGGATTAAAATGAAAAAGGGACCAATAGATGCGATCGTGCTAGAAATGTGTATATACAAAAGAAGTTGATAGATGCTGTTCATTGCTCAAGAAAATCACTTTTGTACTGGACTGAACTCATGAACCCACACTCTCATGCTCGGTACCCATGGCATACCAGGATGCATAGACAAAATGGACTCCTTATACTCTTCCAAGCTTCCATATCCTTCTTGCCGCGCATGTTCATCCGTCAATTCTCCAAGCGACTGTGAATACACGCTCTCAACGACAAATTCTTGGCCTTCAAGCGTCATAATTTCGCCGATATCCGCATATCTTCCATTACGGCGTGTTGCTGTTTTTTGTCCATTAAGCACTTTTTGAACGTCTGCTGGAACCGTCACTAAACGTTCAATCGTACACGTTTTTGGAGGTAAAGTCGTATTTTCATTTTGATTTGTCATCGTTAAAAACCACCTTTTATAATAGAATTCCTCTTCATTATATCCCATATCCATAAAACTGCAAAAGTGTCAGGAGCTTAACTAAAATTGAAAAGAATGCTATACTATAGGAAATATTTGTTAGGGGGATCAACAATGAAGTTGACTGTTTATTTAGCTGGAGAAATCCATAGTTCTTGGCGGGAAGAAATTAAACAAAAAGCAGCTGCACTTCAGCTCCCAATCGATTTTGTCGGACCGATGGAAAACCACGATCGCTCGGATTATATTGGCGAAGAAATTTTAGGTAAGCAGCCGAGCGCCATTTTTCGCGATGCGGCAGCATCCAGCTTTAATAACTTGCGTACGGAAGTGCTTATGCAAAAAGCGGATCTTGTCATTGCGTTGTTCGGTGAAAAGTACAAGCAGTGGAACACAGCGATGGATGCGAGTGCTGCCATCACTTTAGACAAGCCGCTCATTTTGATTCGTCCCGAGTCGCTGCATCACCCGTTAAAAGAATTATCCAGAAAAGCTAACGTCACAGTCGAAACTGTCGACCAGGCGATGAAGACACTTGCTTATATATTCGATTAAAAAAAGCTGTTCCTTCAGTCAACAACTAACTGAAAAGGAACAGCTTCTTTTTATGTTTCGATATTAGCAGCTGCCTTTTTCTAAGTAAGTCAAAGTGGCCGCTCCTAATGTTTTTGCTGCTAACAGCATGCCCCGTTCATCAATGTTGAACTTTGGATGATGATGAGGATAAACGGCTCCTACTTCTGGATTGTGAGCACCCGTAAAGAAAAAAGCCCCTTTCACATGCTGAAGGTAGTAGGCAAAGTCTTCTCCGCCCATTTGCGGTGCGCATTCCTTCACTGCTGTTACACCAGGAACGTTTTTCGCAAGTTCCATTACAAACTCAGTTTCTTCTTTTGGATTAGTCGTTGCCGGGTAACCTTTTTGGTATTCATACGTATATTCTACATCGCTGGCAGCACAAGTGCCTTTTGTAATACGCTCGATTTCCTGCTCGATATATTCACGTGTGCTTTCTTTAAATGTTCTCACTGTTCCTGATAATAAAGCTGTGTCAGCGATCACATTTGGCGCATTTTTCGCTTCAAACGAACCGACAGAGAGCACAGCCGTATCAAGCGGATCAATTCTGCGGGAAACAATTTGCTGCAAGCTGCCGACGAGCTGGGCACCGATGACTACACTGTCTCTTGTGTGGTGCGGCTGTGATCCATGCCCGCCTTTTCCTTGAATTTTTATCTTGAAAAAGTCAGCAGCAGCCATGATCGGGCCTGTCCGGTATTCAATCGTTCCTACCGGCTCTGTAGACCAAATATGCTGACCAAAAATGACATCTACACCATCCAAGCAGCCATCCTCAATCATAGCAATTGCTCCGCCTGGAAGCACCTCTTCAGCATGCTGATGAATAAAGACAACATTGCCTTCTATTTCATCTTTCATCTTATTTAACACTTTCGCTAAGACAAGAAGTGTTGCTGTATGGCTGTCATGTCCGCATGCATGCATCACTCCGGCTACCTGCGATTTGTATGGCACATCGGTTTCTTCCTGGATCGGCAAAGCATCAAAATCAGCACGTAAAGCAACCGTTTGTCCGGGTTTTCCACCGCGCAGCGTTGCGACAACGCCGCGCCCCCCTACTTCGGTTCGAACTTCATGTCCTAATTTCTCATGGTATTCAGCAATATATTTTGGTGTTTCCACCTCTTCAAATGAAAGCTCTGGATGTTGGTGAAGATAACGGCGGATGTCCACCATTTCATTGTAAGCATCGTCTAATAGTTGATATAATTTCTCCATTTTATACAGCTCCTTGAAAAATGTAATATATCGCAAAATCGCAAAGAATGTTTACTTTAAATACACCTGATCACTTTATAACGTCTGAATCAAAATACTCGCAATAATAACCGAAGCCGCGGTAACGGTTGTAAAACCTCCGACAAGCATTGGTGTTAAGATTTCATCAAGAATAGCCTGTCTTTCCTGCTCATTCTTTCCTACACTTCGGCTGATCTCCTCACAAAGAATAAAATCACCCGGAAAACCAAACATAGCCGTCAAGGCTACAGGTATTCCTTTCAATGGGTCCCATTTAAACAACTTAGAGGCCGCATACCCCCCGATCATAATGCCTATGGCGCCTACAACAAGAATAACTAGTACTTTTGGCAAGTTGTCAATAAACATCTCGAATGTCACGCTATTCATCGAAGCAATGATCAGGAAGATAATTCCCACCATGCTAATTCCAAATGAATTGGCCCGCTCCATCATCTTGTTTTGGTAAAAACCAATATAAGCACCTATAAATCCGATCACGAGCGCCCAAATACTATAGTTAACCCCAGTTAATTTATCTAGTCCAATAGCAATCGCGCCGCCAATAAACAATTGTAGTAATAAAATCACTTGTGTTTGATATCTTTCTGAAAGCCAGCCTTTCTGCTGCTCTTCCCCTGCATTTGTTTCCTTCGCTGCATAAGCGGCTACATCCGTCGCAGCTATAAATTTCTGAGCATATCTGCGCAGCATATTTCCGGCAATAGGCATTCCTACAACACTTTGTAAACCAATGATTAATACAGGAATAGCTAGTAAACTGACAAGCCCTAATTCTTGAAGCTTTTGCGAAGTAACTAAGAAAGATAGCAATCCGCCTGTTAATGGACCTGTTCCAGCAACAGCTGCATCGTAACCAATGATCGGTGCCGCTACAAGCAAGATTAAAACAGTAGCAGAAATCACTCCTGCTAAGGAAATACCGACCGCCTTTATTTGATCTTTTAACACCCGAAATGGAATCATCGTTCCCATATGAACAATGACAGGAGCGACGATAATAGAGCCAAAAGCTCCTAGTTTTGAATGATCAACAATCTCTTTCGGGAATATGCCTGTCCATATCAAGGCAAAATAACCGATGAAGACAACGAGTAACATTGGAATTCTCGCTCTAGAAATAATAGAAAGAAATTCCCCCAAAGCAATTAATAAAAATAATAACAAAGCTGCTACGATTGGTTCACTCATGATGTTTTCTTCTCCTTATCTTTAAAAAATGCTGAATTTTTATTTTCTTTTTGTATTGAATATAATAAATTATCTGATAACATTTTCAATGTTTGATTCCACAACAGAATTCATATAATATTAGATGATTCAACAAAAGGAAGTGAAATAATGGAAAGTGACAGTTTTGAGAATGAGAAGCTGAAAGAAGAAGTGAAAGCAAATGATCGTGAGCTGATAAGCATGATCGAAAGCATCCGCGCCATCACCTCCTCTCTTGAGTTGGAAGAGGTATTAAATAAAATCATTACAAGTGCTCTTCAAGTGATTACAGCAGCAGATGCCGGGTACTTGCAGCTGTATGATATAGAAACAGAACGTCTCATTCCAAGGGCCGCCGTTGGCTTTAATGAAAAGCTGAAATCTATTAAAGTAAAAACAGGTGAATCCATTACAGGCAAAGTGTTCAGGGACGGAATCCCTGTCATTTATTACTCTCGTCCGGAAATATATGAAGGAATGGCTGGCATTTCAACAGAACATTTCCACTCGATCCAAGAAGCAAACGATAACGCCAAATTACAGTCATTGATTTCTGTCCCTGTTTCCGTGGAGGAAAAGAAGATTGGCGTTATGACCGTTCATCAATATGATGCAAAAGGGAAATTAAGCGAACGAGATCTGCATTTACTGCAAGGTTTTGCTGCCCAGGCAGCGGTTGCTATTCATAATGCTCAGCTATACAAGAAAGCAAATGATCGTTTAGAGGAAGTCACACTTTTAACGACGCAATTAAAAGAGAAAAATGACTTTCTCTCAAAGCGGGCAGAAGTACATGAAACACTGACTAAACTTTCTTTGCAAAACCAAAGTGTCGAATTCATTATCCGAGAACTAAATCGCATGATGAAAAGAGACATTTTCTTTTTTGATTATCTTAATACAGAATTTTTTCCAAAGAGAACATTGTCATATCCGTCTTTCAGTCATGATGAAATTTCCAGATTGTTAGCGGCCAAAAGCGAACCTTTTTACATTGACCTTACGGATAAAAAGACAATAAGCTGCTACGTGTACCCGTTATTATCGAATCGTGTGACGCTGGGCTGCTTTATTATTCCTTTATTCAGCCCCCTCTCAAAGCTTGATCAAACAACCATCGAGCAGGCGAGCTCTATTCTAGCTTTAGAACTGACCAAAAGAAAAACACAGGCAGAAGTGTACTATAAAAAAACACACGATCTATTCAACGAATTATTACAAAATAAAAACTCTCTTTTTACGGAAGAAGCGGTTCAATCACTTGGCCTCAGTCCCTATTCTTGTTTTACTGTCTATTTGTTAGAAATTGCTTCCTATCCCGACTTACAAACATTAGAAGCGATCATTCACCGGCTCACTTCTAAAATTAAAAAGAGAGTTCCAGAAAAAAATACAGTTATTTTCGGATTTCACCATAAAGTAACGATCCTATTTTCCGCCAAGAACCCTTACGAG
Source organism: Bacillus lumedeiriae (assembly GCF_044891285.1). NCBI lineage: Bacteria > Bacillati > Bacillota > Bacilli > Caryophanales > Bacillaceae > Bacillus > Bacillus lumedeiriae. The sequence goes on along the minus strand of NZ_JAUIYO010000008.1, from coordinate 12,046 downwards.
ATGAAAGACTTAATCTCCACGCTGCATGCTGCTATATCCCAATGGGAAAGCAGGGAAGACCCTCCTTTATATGCTGGAGGAAGCACCGCTTACAAAGGTATCAGCCGCATTGCTGCATGCTACAATGAAGCAGACAAAGCGTTAACGTATTTAACTGGCCGCCATCAAACAGGCATCATCAATTATGAAGAAATCGGCATTAATCGGTTGTTTCTTACACAGCCGCCTGACGAAATCGAACGTTTTACGAACGATATCCTGTCACCTCTGCGTACAGAAAAAGCCCGGAATAACGATTTAGAAAACACCCTTTTCACCTACATTGAATTAAACAGATCCAACACCGATACAGCCAAACACCTTCACATTCATACCAATACGTTATACCATCGGATCAAAAAAATTGAAGAACTGCTGCAGCTGGAATTCAACAATCCTGATGACTTTCTGCAAATTCTTTTAGCCTGCCATTTGTGGAAAAGCTTTGTACGCTAATCAAAGGGCAAAAGCGTATGTGTTTAGAAAAAAGCTGTTCCATCGTTCAGTCAATGGCTGAACAGGAACAGCTTTTCTCTTCGTCTAAAGATTGAGATCTTCCTTGTATTTCCCAGGAGATAATCCATTCATTAAAAGCTGGATCGTTCTTTCAATCTCCCTATCATCGTCCCATTCCCCCTCTGGAACGAGCAAGTAGCGGGCAAGGATATACCCCAAAATAACCGATGCTGCTACTCGTATCACAGTGACCGGCGGCATCTCGATGATTTGTCCTTTCGCCTGATAATGTTCCACCATTTCTCTAAGCCGTTCAAACACTTTTTGTGCGATGTGCTCCTTGAATTGTTCCCTCATTTCGGATTGAAACGGAATTTCTTGGATAAGAATTCGAAACAGCGGCATATTGTTTTTCAAGAATTGGGCCCGATTCTCGATCATCGCCTTCAAAAATTCTTCCACATTTTCAAATTCCTTGTTCAACACTTTGTTTAAATCTTTTATGACAAAGGGGGCGATCATTTTCGCCATCGTCGGGGCAACAATTGCTAGCAGCAGATCTTTTTTCGTTTTGTAATGCCTAAATATCGTCCCTTCCGCCACCCCCGCTTTTTTCGCAATCTCGCTCGTGGAGGTGGCTGCAAATCCTTTCTCTGCAAACGAATCAATAGCAGCTGCTACGATCTTTTTCTGTTTTTCTGTTAATTCTTCGGCATTATGAAAGAGTTCTTCGATCATTTTCTCCTGCTGAGACATCTCGCTCTCCTTTACTCCTTATATTTTCCGATATTTTTTAAGTGCCAAGATATTTACTATCATAAACAAAAGCGAGAAGCCCAACAAGACAAGAACGTTCTTATAAATGTTCTCCCATCCGTATCCCCTGATCATAATATCCCTTAACGCATCAGCAGCGTAATACAAAGGAGTAATGGGCCCTATCCACTTCAGCCATTCGGAAATCGTCTCTACATTGAATAATCCGGAAAAGAAAAATTGCGGGACGACGACAATAGGAATAAACTGAATCATTTGCAGCTCATTATTCGCAAAAGAAGATAATAAGATGCCAAGTGTAAGAGCGGTTAACGAAAGCAGCAAGGTGATGAGCAGCACATATCCAAAAGCACCTTTCATCAACATATCTAACACATAGATCGCATAAGCAGCAATAATTGTTGCTTGGATCATAGTAAAAATGCCAAATCCAAGTACATATCCAATCACGATTTCCCATTTGCGCAGCGGCGTTGAAAGCAGCCGTTCAAGTGTACCCGTTGTTCGTTCCCGTAAAAACGACACCCCCGCAATTAAAAACACAAAGAAAAAGACAAAAAATCCAAGTAATACAGGACCGAAATAATCAAATGGCCCCATCTCAGCTGAACCATGAAGAAAATCCATTTTAAGCCTTACATGATTCTCCTTTCCTTGCAGCGGCTCCAGTGCTGTTTGAACCCATTTGATGACCGATTCATTTACAGTCGGATCGCTGCCTTCCAAAAAGAGCGCAGGCGATTGATTGTTAAATATGACATACCCATCGATCTTTTGGTTCGATAAATCTTCTTTCGCTTCTTTTTCAGTCTGATATTCCGTAATTATTGCATCGGACGTATCAATGTGATCAACAATAGAAACAGGAACATGAACGAACCCCATTTTTGGTGTATAATCGCTGCCGTTAAAGACTAAGTACAACATCGTTAATACAAGAATCGGCGCAAAAATCAGAAGCCCCATCGTCCTCTTATCCCGTATGATCTGCCGTAAGATCCTAATGACTAATGCTGTAATCCTCATGTTAGGCACCTCCATATACGAGAAACGCTTCTTCAATGGTTTGTGTATTTGTTTTTCTTTTTAAGTCATCTGGAGTCCCAACCGCAATTAGGCAGCCATCTCGAATCAATCCTAACCGATCACACTTTTCTGCTTCATCCATTACATGAGTCGTCACAATGAGCGTAATCCCTTTTTGTTTTAAAGTATAAAAGGCTTCCCAAATGCTTTTCCGCAGTACTGGGTCAATGCCTACAGTCGGTTCGTCAAGAATTAAAATGTCAGGCTCATGAAGCAGTGCGATGGCTAACGAAAGCCTTCTTTTCATTCCTCCAGAGTAACTAGAAACCGGCTTATGAAGATGCTCTGAAAGTTGAACAAGTTCCATCACTTCTTCTATTCTTTGCTGTTGTTTCTTTCCTCTTAATCCGTATAAGGCGGAAAAAAATTGCAAGTTTTCTTTAGCGGACAATTCCACATATAGAGCATCAGATTGAGCCATATACCCTATTTTTTCAATCAGCTTCAAGGACGGCATCTTCTCTTCAAATAAAAAATTTTCTCCTGATGTGGGGACATCTAACCCTGCTAACTGCTTTACAAGCGTCGTCTTGCCTGCACCCGATGGTCCCAGTAAACCAAAAATTTCACCTTCCATCACATCTAGACTAATGTGTTTCAGCACTTGCTGTTTTCCAAACTGTTTCGAAACTTCGCGAATGGAAACACACGCCTTTTTTGTTCCCATGATTTCCACCTCTCTTTAGTGAGTGATTACTCACTTATATACTATGCGGTCATTTTTTATTTATCAACTTAAAGTAGTGGGATCTACCCGTAAATTCATACCGGCAGACTGCACTGTTGATTTTTCCGACCGTAAATCAGTGAATCCCGACTGCATTGTAAAAAAAAGCTGCCCTTTCATCAGTTCCCACTGACGAAAGGACAGCCTTTCCTATTCATACATTTATCGATAAATTTGCCGCTGTTTTTTAAAGAGCTGCCATCTTCCTCGCCCTTTTTGATTGACAGCTGTTATACCTGCCGCCACAAGGAGCAGAGCGCCTAACGTGTGAAGCGTTAAATGCTCACCTGGAATGAACATAGCCGATAAGATCGTTCCAGAAACTGGGATGATGAACCGATAAAGAGCCACTTCCCCCGCCTTATTATACTTAAGTAAAGAGGTCCACAGCGCAAAAGCCGCAGCCGATAAAAACACGGCATAAGCTAATAATCCCCAGGCTTTCGGTGTAAATGTCATCGCATTCGGCTCAAGGCCTGGAAGCCCGATGATGAGCATGAAAAGTGATCCTGCAAACATTTGCCAGCCAGTCAATGCAAACGGGTGCATATTAGCCGACAAACGCTTAGATAAAAAGGTTCCGAGTGCACTGGCTACCCCAGAAAGCAGCATAAACCCTTCCCCAAAGAAAGAAAAGCTGAGTGAAGCATCCTGTCCCCAATTGGCAAGCATAATCCCTCCAAAACCTGTGGTCAAACCAAATACCTTGCGCCAATCTAAACGGTCATCTGAGTAAACAAAATGCGCCAGAAAAACGATAAAGAATGTACCGCTTGAATTTAAAATAGCGGCTTTCATTCCCGATGTATGTGCCAATCCATTGTAAAAAAAGAAATACTGTAAACTCGTTGACAATAACCCTAAGCTAACAATGGCAGGCAATTGACGCCAATGTATTTTTAGCGCCTTTCTATCAATCATAAACATAACAAACAGCAGCAGTAAAGCAGCCATCATAAAGCGCATTCCAGCAAAAACAATTTTTGCGGTCAAATCATCTCCTGACATGCCGAGCTCTGCATAACTAAACTTAAGAACAGGAAAAGCACTTCCCCATAAGATAGAACAAAACACCGCAATAGCAATGACCCAGTATTTATTTGTCAAAAAGTATGTACTGTACTTTTGCTGCTTCATGTCGAATCAACCCCAAATTTTGGTCTATTACTCTAGTTAACCATTATAGCTTTTCTGAATGAGAAAATCCATGAGGGGTGATAGCTGATCATTCTTTATCTATCAATTTATTCTAAATGAAGAAATCATATCTTTCAGTTCCTCTGACATTGAACTGAGTACTTTCGCGGAAGCTGAGATTTCTTCCATAATTGCATTTTGTTCTTCGACAGCCGCTGTGACTGTTTGCGAGCGTTCATCCGCTTTTTCCGACATAACAGCTACATCATCAGCTAATTCCTTCACACTCTGCGTGCTTGCATTGACCTCTTCTGTAATAGCGGAAATTTCCTCTGCTTGCGTAGAAACCTCACTGATCATTTTAGAAATCTCATGAAAACTCGATCCTGATTCCTGTGCCATGGCAAGTCCTTCTGAAACAAATTCTTTTGCTATTTGCATAGCGGAGATCACTTCTTCTATTTCCTGTTGAATCGCTCTAATAAGCTGCCGGATATCACCGGCGGCAGAACCCGACTCCACAGCAAGCTTTCTAACCTCATCCGCTACTACCGCAAATCCTTTGCCATGTTCTCCCGCCCTTGCCGCTTCAATTGCAGCATTGAGGGCCAATAAGTTTGTCTGGTCTGCAACGTTGGTAATTAATGAAATGATTTTCTCTATTTCTGTTGACTTTCGGCTTAATGACTGCACCACAGAAGCTGTAGATTGAGTTGATGTCTGAATCTCTTCCATCTTCTTTACTGTGCTTTCCATCAGGGTTGTACCGGACTCTGTGTAATTTGCCGTTGAAATCGCCAAATTGGATACAGACTGAATAGATGAGGCCGCTTGATCCATCGCTTCAGCCATTTCTTCAACCACTACATGACTGGATCGTGCGCTGTTTAATTGTCGGGCAGTCCCCTCTGATACCTCGAGAATAGATTCCGTAATTTGCATAGAGGCATGACTTGTTTCTTCTGCACTTGATGAGAGTTCTACTGAAGTGGAAGCTACTGTTTCAATGTGGCCGTGTAAAGAAGTAACTAACCGCCTCATTTGTTCTAGCATCAGATTAAAATTATGCCCTAAATCTCCCATTTCATCTTTGGAGTTGATCTTTATTCTTCCAACGGTTAAATCTCCATTAGCCATCAATTTAAATTTTTCCGACAGCAATACAATCGGCTGTTTAATAATACGAAGTAAAAACCACGTCACAAAAACAGATATGATTAAAGCTGCAGCTGTGCTTAAAATCAATATAGTCAGCACTTTTTTATACAGTTGAATGCCATGCTGTTCAATGTCTTTGGCCTGCCCATTATGTAGAGCTTTTAATTCATCTATATGCTCCTCCATGGAGTCGAATATGATCACAGCTTCATAGACTTTCTTTGTTGCTGCATCCACCTTTCCTTCAGAGCTGTATCGGATAATCTCGTGCGTATGTTCCTCAAAATTTCCCCACTCAGACTTTATTATTCCGATCATTTCTATTTCTTTTGGCTCCTGCAAAAGAGGAACATAACTAGTCATCGTTTTCTCTATTTCTGAAAGTGTCTGATCAATTTGTGCGGCATATTTATCTTTAAACGGCTGGTCCCTTGACAACAAATGTCTTTGAGCAAGCGTTAATACTTGCTCGGTTAAATATTCAACTTCATTGATTTTTTCAATTTTAGGAATCACTTTTGTATTGATCGTCTTTGAATTCTGGTTCAAATAATACGAGCTTACAATTCCAACCGTACTAATGGTTAAAACGATTAACATCATAATTGAAAATATAACACTTAATTTTCTTCCAACTGTCCATCTCATAATATTTCTCCTTCATTATTCATGTTGAACTCTCCAGTGTTGAAAAACAAAATATCCTTATCTAATTAATCCTCCCTGGTTATTGTTTTAACCACTTATTCAAAATATTTATCGGAAATATAAACATTATTATTAATACTATTTCAGTAGTGAAAAAAATTTTAGCAGAGGAATTAATCAAGGAAACACCTTTTAATAAAAAAGCGCTTCCATCGAGGATAGAAACACTGGAAGAATACGTTATACTATATGAAAATATGAAACAATTTTATTTGAATCATCATACTGAATAGCAAAGGAGAATTTTATGTTAGCCGCTTTACTTCACGGAGTTGCATTAGCCTTTGGGTTAATTTTGCCGCTTGGTGCCCAAAATATTTTTGTTTTTAACCAAGGCGCCTCTCAGCCAAAGTTTAGGGGAGTCATTCCCGTTGTTATAACCGCTTCGCTTTGTGACACGCTTCTCATTTTATTAGCTGTTTTAGGTGTTTCCATCGTTGTATTAACTGTTCCTGTATTACAAGTAATCTTCTATTCCATTGGGTTGATCTTCCTCCTTTACATGGGATGGTCCATTTGGCATACCGCTCCCGCAAACGTAAATAATAAGGAAGCAGCCATGCCGCCCAAAAAGCAGATCATTTTTGCAATGTCCGTGTCTTTACTTAACCCTCACGCGATCCTTGATACGGTCGGTGTGATTGGCACGAGTTCATTGAGCTACACCGGCACAGATAAAATCGTCTTCACTGCCTCCTGTATCGTTGTCTCTTGGCTTTGGTTTCTCGGTCTAGCGACAGCCGGGAGAGTAATCGGGAGCTTGGATACAAAAGGAGCGTTTTTGAAACTGATCAATAAAGTGTCTGCCATCATCATTTTTGGCGTCGCCTTCTATCTCGCTAGTCAGCTTTATGTTATGATTGCAGCGCATTAATCTGTTTTCCCCTAAAAAGCGCCTGTCCCTTGGTACTTGAACATACTAGGGCGGCAGGCGCTAAAATATAACATTACCCTTACTCTGATTTTTGAACTATTAGTGCACTTTGAACCTGACTGACTGCTGTTTGAGCTTTTGCAATTTCATTCGCCGCCTGTTTCACCGCTGCTTCAGCTAAGGTTGGGTCTGAAGCAGACTTTTCAATAGCCTGGGTCAATAACGTCTGGGTCAGGGTCACACTTGCCTTTGCTTGATCTAGTTGGTTGACGTCCATTTGCTGGTTGCTTGGGCTCATTTGAATCTCTCCTTTTGATTTTAGCTATGTTAAACTTACTTATTGATCTCTACCGGGGCACTCGCCTTCCGCTCTAATCAACAATAATCATTAACATAGCCCTAATTTTAAAAGTACCTCTATATCTTGACCCCGCTTGATACTTTTATTATTAGAAAAGTCTTCCTTACCCAATATTCTTCATTGTCCTCCATCCCTCTACGCAGTAAATCCCATCGATCGTTTTTTAATAATCGTCAGATGAATAGTGAAGGATCAGATTGTGCACAATAAAAAGAGGCTCGATCCTTTTGGAAACGAGCCTCAACCATTTACCCTGCTTCTTTTTCAGAAAACTGACTGTTATAGAGATCTGCGTAGAAACCATTCTCCTCTAAAAGTTCTATATGTGTCCCTTGTTCAATCACCTTTCCCTGATCCATTACGAGAATCAAATCAGCATCCTTAATCGTTGAAAGGCGATGGGCAATGACAAAACTAGTCCGGCCCTTCATCAACTCATTCATTGCTTGCTGAATAAAGACTTCCGTCCGCGTATCTACACTTGATGTTGCTTCATCCAAGATCATAATTGGCGGATCAGCAAGAACCGCTCGTGCGATTGTAAGAAGCTGTTTTTGTCCTTGTGAGATGTTCGATGCCTCTTCGTTTAACACCGTTTCATACCCGTCCGGCAGCGTTCGTATGAAGTGATCAGCATGAGCTAAACGCGCCGCTGCAAAAATTTCTTCATTTGTTGCTCCGCTTTTTCCATACGCCAGGTTATCTTTGATCGTTCCATTAAATAGCCAAGTATCCTGAAGTACCATGCCAAAGTTTTTTCGAAGGTCATTGCGGGACATCTTTCGTGTGTCCAGGCCATCAACCTTGATCGTCCCGCCATTTAATTCATAAAAACGCATTAAAAGATTAATCATTGTTGTTTTTCCAGCACCAGTCGGTCCAACGATAGCGACTGTCTGCCCAGGTGACACATTGATGTTCATATCTTCAATGAGCAAATCTTCATCATAGCCAAAGTCCACATGTTCGAAAGTAACAGCCCCTCGTGCTCGTGTTAAACTCGCTGTTGTTGTTTCTTTTGTTTCTTCTTCCTCATCAAGCAGTTCAAAAACACGCTCTGCTGCTGCGATAGTCGATTGAATGATGTTCGCAATATTGGCTGTTTGTGTCACTGGCTGTGTGAACTGCCGCGAGTACGTAATAAATGCTTGAATATCACCGATAGAAATCGCTCGCTGAGTCACTAAAATACCGCCGACCACACTGATCAGCACATAGCTGAAATTCCCAATAAAAAACATCATCGGCATAATAATCCCTGATATAAATTGGGCTTTTCTTCCTGCTTCATACAGTTCTTCATTGACCGCATCAAATTGGGCTCCCGCCTTTTTCTCATGGCCGAATGCTTTCACGACTTGATGACCAGTATACATTTCTTCGATGTGTCCATTTAACTGGCCAAGCGTACGCTGTTGATCGGCAAAGTATTTCTGTGATCGCTTCAAAATCGGCCGGATCGCAAACATGGAAATGGGCAAGCTGACAATAGAAATTAACGTCAGCAGCGGGCTAATCGAAAGCATCATAATAATGATCCCAACAATCGTTACAATAGATGTAATAAATTGCGTCAAGCTCTGTTGAAGCGTACTGCCGATAGTATCAATGTCATTTGTCACCCGGCTGAGTGTTTCTCCATTCGGGCGCCCATCAAAATATTTAAGCGGGAGCTTATTCAACTTTTCATTAATATCTTCCCGGAGATCATACACTGTCTTTTGCGCCACGCCAGACATCATGTATTGCTGTATATAGCTAAACAAACTGCTGAAGACATATAAACCGGCCAATGTAAGCAGAATCCGGCCAATTTTTTCAAAATCAATGGCTGCGCCTGGTGTCCCTTGAAACTTCTCATATACACCTTCAAATAATACTGTGATAGCCGTCCCCATAATTTTAGGACCTGCAATCATAAACACCGTACTTAAAATAGCAGCAATAAACACAGCTGCTAACTGGCTTCGTCGTGGTTTTAAATACAATAAAAGCCGTCTCAATGTGCCCTTAAAATCTTTTGCTTTTTGGCCCATCATCATCATATTGCCGCCGCCTGGCCCATGTCCCATAGGTGGGCCTCCTTGAGGTTTTCCTCGATGACTCATGCGATTTCCTCCTCCGAAAGCTGTGACTCAACAATTTCACGGTATACCGCATTTGTGTTCAGAAGCTCTTCGTGTGTACCGATCCCCGCCATGCGCCCGTTTTCTAATACAATAATTCGATCAGCATCAATGACCGTACTTACACGCTGAGCAACGAGAAGCACTGTCGCATGTTTCGTTTCCTCTTTTAACGCTGCGCGAAGCTTGGCATCTGTCTTGAAATCAAGCGCAGAGAAACTATCATCAAATATATAAAGGTCTGGCTTTCGAACAAGGGCCCGGGCAATGGACAGCCGTTGCTTTTGTCCCCCTGATAAATTCGCACCGCCTTGTTCAATTCTTTCTTGGTAACCTTCCTTCATTTTAATAATAAAGTCCTCAGCTTGCGCAATTCGGGCTGCATGCTCAATTTCTTCTTGTGCAGCATCTTGCTTTCCAAAACGGATATTTTCAGCAATCGTCCCCGTAAAGAGTACGGCCTTTTGCGGCACGAAGCCAATTTTTGAGCGCACTTCCTCTTGTGATGCCTCACGAATAGCCACCCCATTGACACGAATGACACCGCTTGTCACTTCATAAAATCGAGGAATCAATTGGACAAGCGTTGATTTTCCTGAACCTGTTCCTCCAATAATTGCAGTCACTTCACCGGGCTTAGCAGTAAAACTAATGTCTGACAATGCCGACTCCTCCGCTCCCGGATATTTAAATGTCACGCGATCAAATTCAAGTGTGCCTCGTTCACGATCGGCTTTACCCGTTCCCTCATCTGGAAATGCCGGCTTCATGTCAAGCACTTCGTTAATACGTTTAGCAGATACAGCAGCACGCGGAACCATAATGAACATCATAGATGCCATAAGAAGTGCAAACATAATCTGCATGACATACTGAATATAGGCCATTAAATCACCAATTTGCATGTTGCCATGATCAATCCGAATCCCTCCAAACCAAATCACACCAACAACCGTCAAATTCATAATAAGCATCATGATAGGCATGATGGACGCCATCACTTTATTTACTTTAATCGAGACATCCGTCAACTCTTTATTCGCCTGCTTCAGACGTACTTTTTCTTCAGATTCACGATTAAAGGCGCGAATCACTCGAATGCCCGTTAAATTTTCTCGTAATACAAGATTTAACTGATCCAACCGCTTTTGAACTGTGCGAAAAAGGGGCATCGCTTTAGATTGAATAAGAAGAATTAAACCAATTAATACAGGAATAATAGCGACAATAATAAGTGATAGTTTAGCATCCTTCGATACAGCCATAATGACTCCGCCTACCAGCATAATAGGTGCACTAATCACCATACGAAGCATCATAATCACCACTTGCTGAACTTGCGTAATGTCATTCGTCGTCCGGGTAATCAATGACGCTGTTCCTACTTCATCAAATTCCTGCAGCGTAAATTGTTCTACGTGGTGAAAGACTTTCCGGCGAATATCGCGTCCCAGACCCATTGCTGCTTTGGACGAATAGTAACTTGCTGCCACAGAAGCAGCGGCCCCCAATGCCGCAACTAACAGCATGAATCCGCCAATTTTCCAAATATACGAGGTATCTCCCACCACTACCCCTTTATCGATAATATTTGCCATTAATGTCGGTAAAAAGAGATCTGCCATCGATTGAACAAAGACAAGACCAAAAACACTGAAAATGATCCATTTATAAACAGAAAGGTTTTTTAATAATTTAATCATTTTTTACACTCTCCTTGTTCAATGCCTGCTTCTCCAAACAATTAGAAATTTTCTCATGTACGTCAAGCAGTTCCTCATATTGCTTGTCCGTCAGCAATTCAACTGCCGATTGAAATACTTGGTGAATACCCCCTTCTTGTGCATGCATCATTTTAACAAAAGCTTCTCCCTGCTCACTGATCGTCAGCTCAATCTCCCGTCGGTTGCCTTCTACTTGCTGACGATTGAGCCACCCAGCTTGTACAAGTCCATCGACTGCCTGACTCAGTGTACTCTTTGGCAGCAATGTTTTTTCTCCCACACTTTTTTGCGTCATTTTCTTATGAGATGCAATCGCCATCAAAATTGTATATTGCGGAACAGATAAATCATTATCAGCCGCCGTTTTTTGAATGAAACGCATCATGTTTTTCTGTACATTGGAAAACGAACGTAATAGTTGAATTGAACGCATAAACTTTTGGCTATAGTAATCCATTTAACTCTCCTCATTCTTCCATCTTCATATTGTTCCAAAACGAACAATTCATTTTTGGATTAATAAATTTTATACTCTTTCCCCTGCATGGTCAAGCTGTGTATACCATAAACAGCAAAAAAATGACAGACGGGAATGATGACCGTCTGTCATTTTTTAAAAGTTAGATATTTTAATGAAATCATAAAAAAATAAGTCTACATTATATAGACTTTTCCTAATAACTATTTGTAAGCTGAACCAACTTCAACTGCACATTCTTCAGCTATCATCTCGTCAATAATAGGACAACGGAGAAGGAGGGATTTGAACCCTCGCGCCGCTTACGCGACCTACACCCTTAGCAGGGGCGCCTCTTCAGCCTCTTGAGTACTTCCCCATAAAAATAAAATAACTCCGCAGGCAAGATTCGAACT
>NZ_JAUIYO010000084.1:0-475 GCF_044891285.1 Bacillus lumedeiriae | reverse complement strand
CAGCCGAAGCCGCCTTTCAATCTTTCACCATGCGGAGAAAGAAGTTATCCGGTATTAGCCCCGGTTTCCCGGAGTTATCCCAGTCTTACAGGCAGGTTACCCACGTGTTACTCACCCGTCCGCCGCTGACTTGAACTGGAGCAAGCTCCAGTCAAATTCCTTCTATATATAAGTAACACCTATTGTTCTTTGAAAACTGGATAATATCGTATAAAAGTAACCAAGCAATAAAACCGAGTAATCGCCATTTTAGGTATTTTTATCAGCAAAGAAAAAGAAGCGTAGCTTATTTTTTTTGTAGGTTAAGTTATAACGGCAACGGTAACAACAATAATAACAATGGCGGAAATAACGGCAACGGTAACAACAATAATAACAATGGCGGAAATAACGGCAACGGTAACAACAATAATAACAATGGCGGAAATAACGGCAACGGTAACAACAATAATAACAATGGCGGAAATAACGGCAA
>NZ_JAUIYO010000083.1:0-523 GCF_044891285.1 Bacillus lumedeiriae | reverse complement strand
TGCGGGTGAAGGGAGTCGAACCCCCACGCCTCGCGGCGCCAGATCCTAAGTCTGGTGCGTCTGCCAATTCCGCCACACCCGCATATGAAAATGGTGAGCCATGAAGGACTCGAACCTTCGACCCTCTGATTAAAAGTCAGATGCTCTACCAACTGAGCTAATGGCTCAGAGGGTCGAAGGTTCGAGTCCTTCATGGCTCACCATTTTCATATGCGGGTGTGGCGGAATTGGCAGACGCACCAGACTTAGGATCTGGCGCCGCGAGGCGTGGGGGTTCGACTCCCTTCACCCGCATCCTGTTCTAATGATCTTCTGTTAAGAACTGTCACGTCCTGAAACACCGGATGCAGTAACTGAAGAAAAAGCTGTTGAAGTAAAAGAAAATAAATCAGCGGCAAACAAAGCTGCTTCTCAAGCAAGTGTTCATGCGAGCAAGACAGCTAAAGCAAAAGCTTCAGCACATTCAGCAGTAGTAACTAAATCAGGAACACCTGCAGAGGAAACACCGGATGCAGTAACTGAA
>NZ_JAUIYO010000082.1:0-380 GCF_044891285.1 Bacillus lumedeiriae | reverse complement strand
TACTCGGTTTTATTGCTTGGTTACTTTTATACGATATTATCCAGTTTTCAAAGAACAATAGGTGTTACTTATATATAGAAGGAATTCATCCTTCAAAACTGAACAAAAAACAATGCCGTTAATTCGTGTGTGAGAACATCGTTCTCTTCTGCTAGTAGGTAAGGCGTACACCTTCACCGTTCACATATTTTACTTATATATAGAAGGAATTCATCCTTCAAAACTGAACAAAAAACAATGCCGTTAATTCGTGTGTGAGAACATCGTTCTCTTCTGCTAGTAGGTAAGGCGTACACCTTCACCGTTCACATATTCCTTAGAAAGGAGGTGATCCAGCCGCACCTTCCGATACGGCTACCTTGTTACGACTTCACCCCAAT
>NZ_JAUIYO010000081.1:0-215 GCF_044891285.1 Bacillus lumedeiriae | reverse complement strand
AAAGCTGCTTCTCAAGCAAGTGTTCATGCGAGCAAGACAGCTAAAGCAAAAGCTTCAGCACATTCAGCAGTAGTAACTAAATCAGGAACACCTGCAGAGGAAACACCGGATGCAGTAACTGAAGAAAAAGCTGTTGAAGTAAAAGAAAATAAATCAGCGGCAAACAAAGCTGCTTCTCAAGCAAGTGTTCATGCGAGCAAGACAGCTAAAGCAAA
>NZ_JAUIYO010000080.1:0-215 GCF_044891285.1 Bacillus lumedeiriae | reverse complement strand
TGCTTTCCGCTTGTCCAGCTGCGGCGCCTTGCTCCTCGGGTCAAATAACCTTCAATCAATGAAGTCAAAGAACGAACTTCTTTGATTGAAGAACATTTGCCTGTCGGAGCAGTACAGGCGCCTACGCTTTTCGTTATTGGTTAAGTCCTCGATCGATTAGTATTCGTCAGCTCCACGTGTCGCCACGCTTCCACCTCGAACCTATCTACCTGATC
>NZ_JAUIYO010000007.1:0-125238 GCF_044891285.1 Bacillus lumedeiriae | reverse complement strand
CAGTGTGGCCGATCACCCTCTCAGGTCGGCTACGCATCGTCGCCTTGGTGAGCCGTTACCTCACCAACTAGCTAATGCGCCGCGGGTCCATCTGTAAGCAGCAGCCGAAGCCGCCTTTCAATCTTTCTCCATGCGGAGAAAGAAGTTATCCGGTATTAGCCCCGGTTTCCCGGAGTTATCCCAGTCTTACAGGCAGGTTACCCACGTGTTACTCACCCGTCCGCCGCTAACTTGAACTGGAGCAAGCTCCAGTCAAGTCCGCTCGACTTGCATGTATTAGGCACGCCGCCAGCGTTCGTCCTGAGCCAGGATCAAACTCTCCAAAAAGATTGTTTGCATAGCTCAATTGTTTTAAATAAGAATTAACTTACTGGCATGTATTTTGTTCAGTTTTCAAAGATCAATTCCGCCGCTTCTTAACAGCGACTTTATTAATGTAACACATCCAACTTCAGATGTCAACACCTTTTCGAAGCTGTTTTTCAATTTCTTATGCGCCGCTGTTGTTTGTTTTCAGCAGCGACGCTTACTAATATACCAACCCTTTCGAAAAACGTCAATACTTTTTTCGAAAAAAGTTTTATCTATTTATTACTTGATATTGTCTATGGAAAATTCCCTGTCCCTTCGTCTTCACTTTCCGCTCTGCTACAAAAGACTTTTCAATTAAATATTCTAGAAGCACTCCTAAATCTACCGCGTAATAACTAGTTTCCTGATGATTTAAAAGTTCCTGGAACGTCCATGATTCTTTCTCCTCTAATATAGAAAGTAAATGAGCTGCGCCATTTTCTGTTCTTGAATGAATCAAAAAGTCGATAGCAATAAAAAGAAGCTCCAGCCGTTTTTCTAATTCTTCATCGCTCGTCAGCAATTCTTCATATAACTTATAAATCTCCGGTTCGATCTGCTTCACTTGAAGCCATACTGTCACTTCAGGATAAAACCCATTTTCGATCACAGCAAGACGAGCCAAGTGATGCAATGAATGCATGACGTGATTATAGGCGTCCAAATAATGACGATTATTAAAAAAGTCCCGTCCATCTGTCCATCGTCTAATTAACTTAGAAAACTCTATCGTCATCTTGATCTTGCGTCCAAAGAAAGGAAACTCCCTCATCTCCTGCTTCATTTCATGAACGTACTCATTGCGGTCAAATAATACCTTACCGTAATAAAGCCATTCAATAAACTTTCTGTTACTCCCAAGCAGAAGCCATTCCTTCATCTGTGATTCCGTAATTATATAAAGCGCCGCCTTCTCTTCCCCGTATACATAATGCTTTACGAAAACCGGTGTTTCTGCTTCTTTTACTAAAACAAGTAAAATCACATCAAAGCCTTCGGTAAGAGCAGCTTTACTTTCTTTTTTTTCCACACTAATAACACCGATTGTATTTTGCTGACTTGTCCGTTCTTGATAAAGTGGACGAAGGATGTCCCTCATAAATAATTCCTCCAAACACAAGTTTGTCAGGCTGTTGACAAACGCTCATCTTCTTCGCTGCCCGCCTGTTTGTGATGCTCATGACTCTGCCTATACAGGTTTCGCATCTTGAAAGATAATCGTTTTCAATCCTCCTAAAGATATCCAAAGTAGAATTTGTCTATGTTCCACCTTCATTATTTCGACAAAAAACGGAAGAATCCCTTTAAAACTTTTAAATTTGCCATACTCTACTGCAATTTTATTTACTACTTATGATATAGTCTATTGTTAGGAGGTTAAAGAAAATGGCTAAAAATTATTCAAGTAAAATTAACCGGATACGCACATTTGCACTTAGTTTAATTTTTATCGGCTTTATTATTATGTATGTAGGGATCTTCTTTAGACAATCTCCCTTTTTAATGACACTATTTATGCTGCTTGGTCTGCTCTCCATCATTGCTAGTACGGTGGTCTACTTTTGGATTGGTATGCTGTCCACTAAAGCTGTCCAAGTAATCTGTCCAAATTGTAATAAGCCTACCAAAATGCTTGGCCGGGTAGATATGTGCATGCACTGTAAAGACCCCCTTACATTGGACCAAAGCTTGGAAGGCAAAGAATTCAATGAATCATACAACCAAAAAGAAAAATAAAAAAGAATTGTTCGTAATTACGAACAATTCTTTTTTAATGAACTTCTTTACTTGTCGTACACTCTGGACACGTTCCGTACACTTCCATGCGGTGATGGCTGATTTTAAATCCGGTTACATGCGATGCCAGCTGCTCCACTTCATCTAAACCTGGATAATGAAAATCAACAATCTTTCCGCACTCTTCGCAAATCACATGATAATGTTCTGTTGTCACAAAGTCAAACCGGCTTGATGCATCTCCATACGTAAGCTCTTTGACAAGTCCAACTTCACGGAACACCCGCAGATTATTGTATACAGTTGCCACACTCATATTAGGAAACTTCCCTTCAAGGGCCTTATATATATCATCTGCTGTCGGGTGAGTCATAGATTGAATTAAAAACTCAAGTATCGCATGACGCTGAGGAGTAATGCGGACTCCTGTTCCTTTTAATGTATCCAGTGCTTCCTGAAGGTGATTATGTTCATGAGACATCGCCATGCACCCCATTTCTTTCTAAAAGGTATTCTTACATTATAATCTTTATAATTAGTTTACTAATTCTGCTTATACCTTGTCAATATAAAAGAAAACCTTTATAGGTCAATTCGTCTACAAAGGTTTTCTTTTTTAATTTATTAATATCCCTTGTCCATATCTATTTTATTCTCATAATTTGAGCCGTCCTTTTTGTACACGTTCATATTGTGCACAAAGATCTGCTGTACGCGCGGCAAATACTCACTCGTAACACTCGAAATATGTGGAGTGATTGTTAATTTCTGCTGATTCCAAAATGGATGATCCTCTAGCAGCGGCTCTTCTATAAAAACGTCAAGGTAGGCATGGGAAATTTCGTTATTGTTCAATGCATCGATTAATACCTCTTCTTTAAATAAATCCCCACGCCCAATATTAATAAATGCAGCCGTTTCTTTCATTACTTGGAAGTGTTCTCTATCGAGTAAATACTTCGTTTCTTCCGTACTCGGCAGAATTGAAACAACAAAGTCTGCTTTAGGGAGAATTTCTAGCAGCTTGTCCATTGTATGCATCTCGTCAAATTGATCATTTTTATGCCCGCTGCGATTTACTCCAACAGTTTCCATTCGGAAAGCCCTTGCAAGGCGGGCAATTTCCGTTCCGATCGCTCCGCTCCCAAGTACGAGCAGACACTTACCAGCCAGTTCCCCAACTGCCATTTGATGATTCCATGTTTTTTCCTTCTGAAGATCCAAAAACTCTGGAAAACGTTTTACATGATTCAACATGTAGCCCATCGTAAATTCAGCCATTGGAATTTTATGTATCCCTCTTGCGTTCGTTACTAATATCCCTCTCTCTTTAATGATCTCCGCAGGCATTCTTTCCAATCCCGCAGATGCAACCATGATCCATTTTAGATTCGGGCAATTCTCAATATGCTGTGTCGTCAAATCTTCACCAAACGTAACAATCACTTCAGCCTCTCGTAAATCTTCCGCTTCTTCCACCGATTTATAATAGACGAACTTGTCCTCTGAAAAGATTTCCTTTAATTGAGCCTGCAGCGCCCGCGGCGGCCGAAAAGTAAAAACAATCTTCAATTTTCTCCACCTCCTCTTTCTTCTTTATGCTAATTCTTCTTTAATAAATTGCAGTGCTTCTTCAACGTGTCCTTTTACCGTCACTTTCCGCCACTCTTTTATAAGCTTTCCTTCTGTATCAATGACGAAAGTAGAGCGTTCAATTCCCATATATTCTTTACCGAAGTTCTTCTTCAGCTTCCAGACTCCGTAAAGTTCACACACTTCATGCTCTTCATCTGCCAACAGCAAAAATGGCAAATCATATTTTTCAATAAATGTCTCGTGACGGGAAACCGGATCTATGCTTACTCCCAAAATAACCGTATTTGTATCACTAAATTCATCATGCTTGTCACGGAAATCACATGCTTGCGTCGTGCAGCCAGGTGTCATATCTTTCGGATAAAAATAAAGAACAATATTTTTCCCTCTATAGTCAGACAATCCTACCTTTTCTCCATTGTTCGCCGTTAACTTAAAATCAGGTGCCACTTCTCCAATCATTACAGTCATCTTTTTTCCTTCCTTTCACTCATGTTAATAAGATGTTATTAAGAATTCACTTAAGATATCTGAATTATCTTATTACTAGGTTAGCGGATAAAAAAAAATATGGCAATCAATAATTATCCTGAATCCTTCTCCAGCATGGTA
This sequence comes from Bacillus lumedeiriae, assembly GCF_044891285.1. Taxonomy (NCBI): domain Bacteria; kingdom Bacillati; phylum Bacillota; class Bacilli; order Caryophanales; family Bacillaceae; genus Bacillus; species Bacillus lumedeiriae. Next base: position 120,942 of record NZ_JAUIYO010000007.1, on the reverse strand, counting down.
CGTACGACAAAAGCAGTCGGAATCGTATAACCTATCCACGCTTCAACAAGAGCCACCCAACGCCCCGCCCCCTCAGGTACAATGTCCCCATAACCAACAGAAAAAAGCGTAATACCGCTGAAATACAACGATGTAAAGAACCTGTCCCAAAAAGCGAGAGAGTGATGTTCATCTCCCACCCAAACAGCCTGTCCATTAAATTGCAAAAGGATATATATAAGCGCAAAACCAAGCATCATCGTTAAATAAAGACAGCCAAAATATAAAAAATAATGCAACGACAAATAGCGGTTCCGAGGGTGACCCGGAATAAACATTCCCCTCATGCTCATCGTTAAACAAAACACTACAGCACTAAAGATCACAGCAGTCATTTTTCCGCCTCCTTCGCTGCTGTTCATATTTGTTTATTTATACGCAGGCGTTTCCCCGTTTATGATGGGTGAACTGCCGTTGATTAAACAGCATAGCAAGTCTAAAATGTAAATGTATCTATCATAAGGAGGTCTACATATGCAGCACATTAATTCTGAGCGTTTACATCAAGAAGCCTTAAAACATATTGTCGGGGGTGTTAATAGTCCTTCCCGGTCATATAAAGCAGTGGGAGGCGGCTCCCCTGTAGCTATGGAAAGAGGAAAAGGAGCTTATTTTTGGGATGTGGATGGCAATCAATATATTGATTACCTCGCTGCATACGGTCCAATCATTACCGGTCATGCTCATCCTCATATTACAGAAGCCATCAAAAAAGCGGCTGAAAATGGGGTACTATACGGTACGCCGACGCCATATGAAGTGACATTCGCTTCTATGCTGAAAGAAGCGATCCCAAGTATGGATAAAGTTCGTTTCGTTAACAGCGGAACAGAAGCGGTCATGACGACGATCCGTGTGGCGCGTGCCTACACAGGGCGTGACAAAATTATCAAGTTTGCCGGCTGTTACCACGGACATTCTGATTTAGTGCTAGTTGCAGCGGGATCCGGCCCATCTACACTCGGAACACCTGATTCTGCCGGTGTACCGAAAAGCATCGCTCAGGAAGTCATTACTGTACCATTTAACGAAACAGAGCCTTTGAAAGACGCTCTGCAAAAATGGGGAGATGAAATCGCTGCTGTACTGATTGAACCAATCGTCGGCAACTTCGGAATCGTAGAACCGAAACCAGGGTTCTTAGAAGAAGTCAAACGATTAACACATGAGGCAGGTTCACTGCTAATCTTTGACGAAGTGATTACCGGCTTCCGTTTCATGTATGGAGGCGCACAAAATTTACTAGGCATCACGCCTGACTTAACAGCCATGGGAAAAATCATTGGCGGCGGCCTGCCAATCGGTGCTTATGGCGGCAGAAAAGAAATCATGGAAGAAGTAGCCCCACTCGGTCCTGCTTATCAGGCAGGAACAATGGCAGGAAATCCAGCATCCATGATCGCCGGAATCGCTTGTCTTGAAGTACTGCAAAAAGAAGGCCTATACGAAGAACTGGATCGTCTCGGTTCCATTCTTGAAGAGGGAATTTTAGCATCCGCAAGAAAATATGGCACACCGATCACACTTAACCGTTTAAAGGGAGCTTTAACGATTTATTTTACAAAAGAAAAAGTCGTGAACTATGAACAAGCGGAAGCAACAGACGGAGAAATGTTTGGCCGCTTCTTTAAATTAATGCTTTCACAAGGCATCCATCTCGCACCGTCTAAATATGAAGCATGGTTTTTAACAACGGAGCATACAGATGAAGATGTCGAGAAAACTTTACAGGCAGTGGATTTTGCTTTTTCTCAATTGTGTTAAGTGATATAATCTTCACCTAATACACTTACATAGAGAAAGGAATTATGTTATTTATGAAGCTGGGTGCACGAATTTTTAAAACTGGAATTGCCATCGTTTTGGCGTTATTCGTTTCCACGCTGCTCGACCTGCCTTCTCCAGTCTTTGCAGGCATTGCAGCTGTATTCGCCATTCAGCCTACTATTTACCGTTCCTATTTAACTTTAATTCAGCATATCCAGGCGAATGTTGTGGGGGCTGTCGTTGCCATTTCGTTTGTGTTATTGTTCGGAAATCATATATTGATTGTCGGACTCGCAGCCATTATCGCGCTAATCATAATGGTGAATTTACGGCTTGAAAAATCAATTGGTCTTGCACTTGTGACGCTAATGGTCATTATGGAAGTGCAAACGGAGCACTTTATCCAGTTTGCTTCTATTCGCTTTTTAACAGTCATGATAGGTGTACTTGCCGCATCTATTGTCAACCTTATCTTCCTTCCTCCCAAATATGAAACGAAGCTGTTTGGGCAGATCAATGATGTAACGGAGGATACATTGAAATGGATTCGCTTAAGCTTGCGAAACGGAACAGATTATCATGTTCTAAAAAAAGACATCAGTAAAATCCGCGAGCGCCTTATCACGATTGACAACTTTTACTTAATGTATAAGGAAGACCGCGGCACACTGAAACAAAATCTTACTTCTAAAAAACGAAAGATGGTCTTATATCGTAAAATGATTTTTTCCGTCCGTCGAAGCTACGACATTTTACGAAGAATGAATCAATTCGAAAATGACATGTCTCTTCTATCATCAGAGTTACAGAAGACACTCGTTGATTATCTTGATTCGTTAATGAGTTATCATGAACATTTGCTGCTTCGTTTTATAGGGAAGGTAAAAACAACGGTAGAAATGGAAGAAGTATTTGAACTTTGGGTGGATCGGGAAGAATTCATGTCGTTATTTACTGCAGAAATCAAATCCGGTGCAACTGACGAAGTAAATACCTCTATCCACTTGATTCATCTCCTTTCCTCTGTGCTTGAATACGGAGAACATCTCGAACACTTAGATCAATTGATTACGAGCTTCAGGAAGTTTCATCCCGAAGATAAACTTCCTGAATTTGAAGAAAATGAATAGAAGCTGCTTCAAAGGCTAGTGAACAACTAGCTTTTGAGCAGCTTTTTTTGATAGGTTTCCAAAAACACTTACACGGTGTTTTTGAAATTATATAAGCGTGTACTATGAATTTGTGAACGGGAATAGACGAAATATGCGCGGCTCCGCTAAACGGCGCTCTCCGCTTTTCTTTTGTCTAGCTGCGCGCGCCAGCAGCTCGAGGTCATAAGACAGTCCAGCTGAAAGGCGCAGAACAACCTTTCTGCCGGCTCGTCTTATGCTTGTCGCCGCTAAACGGCGCTCTCCGCTTTTCTTAATTGTCTAGCTGCTGTACTTGGAATAGACGATAATATCCGCCCTGCTTACGCATGAGTTCATCGTGTGTGCCACTTTCTACAATTCGGCCGTGTTCAATTAGAACAATTCGGTCAGCGTGAGTAATGGTCGATAAGCGATGTGCGACGATAAACGTCGTCCGGTCTTTCGCTAATTCTTCCATTGCACCTTGAATTAAATGCTCGCTTTCCAAATCTAAAGCTGAAGTCGCTTCATCCAATACAAGGATTGGGGGATTTTTTAAAAATACACGAGCAATTGCTACTCTCTGCTTTTGGCCGCCAGAGAGCTTTACTCCTCTCTCCCCCACTTTCGTATCATATCCTTGCGGCAAATTGACAATAAACTCATGGGCATTAGCTGCTTTGGCAGCCGCAATTACTTCTTCTTCTGTAGCCTCAGGCTTCCCAAGTAAAATATTCGTTTTGACTGATTCACTAAATAGGATATTGTCCTGCAGTACCATCCCTATTTGATCTCTTAAACTACGGACTTGATATTCACGGATATCGACTCCATCCAGCAATATCCGTCCAGCATTTACATCATAAAAACGCGGGATTAAGCCGACAAGCGAGGATTTGCCGCCACCGCTCATCCCAACAAGAGCGATCGTTTCTCCTGCCTTGACATCCAGCTGAATGTCATGCAGCACTTCTTCTTCCTTTTCATCATAAGCGAAACGGACATGATCAAATACAATATGTCCCTTCACATCACGAACACGCTGAGCACCTTCTTTATCAGTGACATCATACTTTTCGTCGAGCAGTTCAAACACCCGGTCCATGGAAGCAATCGCTTGAGTCATCGTTGTCGATGAGTTCACAAGCCGGCGCAGCGGATTGTATAAACGATCAATGTAAGCGATAAATGCAGCCATGGTTCCAACTGTTAATTGTCCATGAATGACTTGGTATCCTGCATAACCGATGACGAGAAGCGGAGCAATATCTGTAATGGTATTCACGACAGCAAACGCTTTAGCGTTCCATCTCGTATGATCAATTGCTTTTTGTAAAAAGTTTTTATTTTGTGCTTCGAATTGGGTCTGTTCGTAATCTTCAATCGCAAAGCTTTTAATAACAGACATACCTTGCACCCGCTCGTGCAGGTAAGCCTGCACTTCTGCCAGCGCTTGAGAACGGACTCGGGTCAACTTGCGTAAGTTTCCAAAAAAATAACGAACAGACAATCCATAAAACGGAAAAACAATCAACGAAACGATCGTTAATTTCATATCCATTGTCATCATGATGATGACGGCGATAACGATGGTGGCCGCGTCAAGCCAGACGTTCATTAACCCGGTAATGACGAAGTTCTTCGTCTGTTCTACATCGTTAATCACCCTGGAAATCACTTCTCCAGCCCGCGTATTCGCGTAATATTTGAAGCTGAGTTTCTGAATATGCGAGAATAAACGGTCCCGAATGTCATAAAGAATTTTACTGCTCGTCCACTGAGCAAAGTATTGCCGATAATATTCGACTGGCGGCCGTAAAACAACGAACACAACGAGCATACCGCCAATGATCATGACGAGCTGTTCTTGCTTCCCTGCTGTTGTCAGCGTGCCGTTTCCAACGATATCATCAATAACATACTTAATTAATACAGGAATTAATAAAGGAATACTAAACTTGATAATACCAATAAGAAGTGTACCGATAATCTGCCACCAATATGGCTTAACAAATTCCATATAGCGCTTAATTACACCCAATCCTCTTCCCCCTTTGCCTTAAATAAGAGGCTGTGTTAATAATCATTGTTAATTTCACCCCTTTGTTAATTGGAGCGGAAATCAACAGGAGAATTTAACATAGCCAAATAAGAAAAAACCTGTTGAAAGTTCAACAGGCGCCGTCTCTTTCTAACGGGATATCAGCCTCGGTACGTCAAATACTTTCGATACCATTTATCAATAAAACTCGGCGAAAATGGGCCTTGCTGCTGACGGATTAAATGAATTAAATGATCCACGTTACGCCTTAAAATTTTATCAATTACTTCCGGATAGTTCATTTTTTTACTGTGCTGTTCATATTCATCCTCATCCAACAAAATATAAGACATGTCCGGAAATACTTTCACATCGAGATCATAGTCAATATATTTAAGCGCTTCGCGATCATATACGAATGGGGAACTAATATTGCAATAATAATAGATGCCGTCTGTTCTTAGCATGCCAATTACGTTAAACCACTGCCTAGCATGAAAATAACAAATAGCCGGCTCCCTCGTCACCCATGTCCGCCCATCTGATTCTGTGACAACAGTATGGTCATTGCCCCCGATGACAAGGTTATCTGTTGCTTTCAAGACTATGGTCTCTTCCCAAACACGATGAATGTGTCCATCATGTTTATAACTATGGATTTGGATGGATTCACCTTCTGTGGGAATTGCCATGATTCTCCCCTACTTTCATTACAAGCTATTTGCCTTTACTGTTTCCTTCATGTGCATAATTAAAACGTTAGATTGTAGACAAAGTCTATTTTGAACATTTCTAGGCTGATTGAAAACGTTTATATTTCCTTATTATAACGATTTACACTCAAAATTAAAACAAAAGAGGTATGATAATCAAAAAAGAGAAAAGAAATGCAGTTATTCTAATGAGAGGAAAAACAACACAAAGAAAAGAGACTGTTCGCCGCGGCAATCGGAAACAGTCTCTTTCTTTGTGTCATTGGTGTCCAAATATAAGGGCACCCCCAGCATGATGATAGTATGTATATCTTGCTCACTTACTATATACAAGCGTATAAAGGAGGTGCCAAACACCTATAAAATACCCTCTTACGACGGATTTCTAGGCGCTCTGTTTTTACGAGCTTCAGATTGAGCGTTGCGCTCTCTTACTTCCTGAGCATCTGTTTCAGCTCCAAATTCCGTGCCAAAAGGTTGTCCCGCAGCAGAAGCGGCATTTTGTTGCCTTACTTCATTTACGTCTGTACCTGCAGGTGTTCTTTGTCTGTTATTTGGTTGATTTGGTTGGTTTCTCATTCTTATCACCTCCACAAGAATTACTTTGCCCAAGGTGATGAATTTTTAACCCGCTTTTTTAATTTTTTTGTCTATGTTAAATCCCCTCTGTTGATTTCCGCTGCAAGCGGTCCGGAAGCCTCCTCGCTGCTCTCACATCTTCAGGGGGGACCGTGGCCACGCTTTTCCCGCAGGAGTTTCGCGCCTTCCTCTCTAATCAGCAATCATCATTAACATAGCCTAATTTTTATACTAATAGTGAACGGCCGCCGTCAACGATAATTGTTTGGCCTCGAATCATGTAGGCGCCTTCTGAAATTAAAAACATCACTGCATGTACGATGTCTTCTATATGAACAATCCGTCCTGCAGGTGTATTCACTCTAGCATCTTCCAATATCTCCTCACGGTTAGGAAAATGTTTTAGTGCCTCTGTATCAATCGCTCCTCCCGAAACAGCGTTGACAACGATGTTCTTCTCAGCGAGTTCCACTGATAAATACCGAGTCATCGCTTCAACAGCTGCTTTAGACACACCAACAGCTGTATAGTTTTTCAAATAGCGGATCGCCCCCAGTGAACTAATGCTGACGATGCTGCCGCCGCCTGTCTCTTCCATGAGCCGAGCCGCTTCCTGAGAACAAAATAGCAGCGCCTTACTATTAATATCCATTGTCCAATCCCAGTGTTTTTCTTCTAGTTCCATAATTGGCCGCTGCACGCCGGAAGCAGCATTATTAATTAACACATCAAGCCGGCCAAACACTTCTTTTATTTCAGTAAACATTGCTTTTACCTTTGTCACATCACCGACATTCGCTTTAATCACGAGCGCTTTTCGTCCTAGCTTTTCAATTTCTTCTGCTGTTTCCAGTGCAGCTGTTTTGCTGCGCGCATAGTTGATAACGATATCGTATCCATTCTTCGCTAATTCAAGGGCGATTTGCTTGCCTACACCACGGCTGCTGCCCGTTACTAATGCCACTTTTTGTGTCATTGCTCTTTCTCCTTTCTTCTTGCATCCTTAAATTGTACCGGCTTCTTAACATACGGACAATACGCGCCCAAATCCTTACTCATCTTTCGCTTTCTTCCAAATCTTTTGATGAGAAACAGAAAAAGCGTACGTTTCCACTTCTTCCGCTTTTACGAGCCGGCTATTTTCTTTGACAGAGCAGTAATCGGTTACTCTCCCTTCATATACGTCAATATCCCAAGTTAAATGGGAAAAAACGTGCTGAATTTTCGCAATCGGCTCTGCTTTCAGCTTCGTTTCAATCTCGTATTCCCGTTTTAAAAAGAGTTCCAGTTCTACTTTTGGGCTGCCTATGCCGCTCAGTTCAGTATTGGGAAATTCCCATAAATTCGCAAGCAATCCTTGTGGGGGCCGCTTTTGGATCACGACTTCTCCCATCTCTGTTTTCAAAACAGCCGCTGCCAAATGAAGATGCCTCATCGTTTTCTTTTTCGTTTTCACCGGCAGTTCATTCATCGTTCCTTCATGAAACGCACAGCAATGCTCCCGCACCGGACAAAGCAGACAAGCAGGGGAACTTGGAGTACAAATTAACGCTCCTAATTCCATTAACGCCTGATTAAATGAGGAAGGATCATCTTCTGAGATCAACTGCCGGATCGCCTCTTCAAATACTTTTCTAGAAGAGGCTTTCGCGATATCGTCCCAAATGGAAAGAATTCTTGACATCACCCTCATCACATTGCCGTCAACGGCAGGCTCTGGCACCCCGTAGGCAATACTTAAAATGGCTCCGCTCGTATAAGGACCTACTCCCTTTAAAGAAGAAATTTCTTCTTTCGTATGAGGCACTCTTCCCCCATATTGTTCATGAACTTCACGAACCGCAGCTTGTAAATTACGAACACGTGAATAATAGCCAAGTCCTTCCCATGCCTTTAGCACATCTTCCTCTTCTGCTTCTGCTAATGCCTTCACTGTCGGAAATTGGTCAATAAAGCGTTCAAAATATGGAATGACTGTATCGACTCTCGTCTGTTGAAGCATAATTTCCGACACCCAGATTTTATAAGGATCCTTATCTTTTCTCCATGGTAAATCCCTCTTTTCTTCTTCATACCACTGAAGCAAATCGCGTTGAAATTGTGCGGCATTTACTTTTTCTATTTGATTAAGCGATGAAAAATTCACAACCAACCTCCGTAAATGTTAAAATTAAATCTATATAGGGAATAGTAATACTAAATAAAAGTGTCAGACCCCACATCCACTATATACTTTATATTAGAAGGATGAACATCCACTATATAAAACACATGGAGGATGGGGCCAGACCCTTGCTCAAACGAACCAAAACCACACCATCCACACTTGATAAAAGGAGGGACACTTTTGGATACTGGAACTCATATTGTCATGGGATTTGCTCTGGGAGGGCTGGCGACTCTTGATCCCGCCGTCTCCGCTGAACCGGTAACGAGATATGCTGTTATGACAGCCGTTGTGATCGGTTCGCAGGCTCCTGATATAGATACAATTTTAAAACTTCGAAACAATGCTGTCTATATACGCAATCATCGGGGAGCGACTCATTCCATCCCAGCGGTCATTTTATGGCCTCTTCTTATTACAGCGGTCATCTATTTATTGTTTCCAGGCAGCAATTTGCTTCATCTATGGCTGTGGACGCAGTTTGCGGTATTCCTCCACGTATTTGTAGATATATTTAACGCTTACGGGACTCAAGCGCTTCGTCCGTTTTCTTCCAAATGGGTCGCTCTTGGAGTCATTAATACATTTGACCCCATTATTTTTTCACTACATGTCGCCGGGCTGCTTCTATGGGCCATGGGGGCTCATCCTGGCTATACTTTTCTGATCATTTATTTACTGCTCATCGGTTACTACATCCTGCGCTTTCAAATGCAAGGCGCTGTTAGAAATTCCGTCAAAAAACTAATTCCAGACGCGGAAGAAATCATTATTGCTCCGACAGTCCGATTCAATCAATGGAGAATTGCTGTGAAATCGCAGGCTCACTTTTACGTCGCTCGCGGTTATAGACGATCCGTCACGATTCTTGATAAATACAAACGAGTCAAAGTTCCTGACTCAAAACTGTTCCAAGCAGCGAAAAAGAATGAAAATCTGGCAGCTTTCCTTCACTTTTCGCCAGTATATCGCTGGGAAGTAGCCGAATATAATGACTGCTTTGAAGTAAAATTCATTGATCTTCGGTATCGCAACAACGGATACTACCCTTTCGTCGCCGTCGTACAGCTTGACCTTGACTATAACGTGATCGGCTCGTACACCGGCTGGATTTTCAGTGAAGAAAAATTACGAAAAAAGCTGACATTTGTCCCTGAGTCCAATTAGATAAGCATATCGAAAACCAAAGGGTCTGACCTTACTCACGATAGACTGCGAGTGAGATCAGACCCTCTTTATTAATGAGTCATATCCTTGTCATCTTCAAGTAAGCGGCTATATTTCGGATTGCGGCCTGCAAATTCATGAAGACGGCTCCCGTAGTTTTCAAGCCATTGCCGGACCACTTTTTCTGTCATTTCTTTCCCTTGATAATCATGCCCTGCTTTTGCATAGGTTGTTTCGAAATCTTCCCATAAAAGCTCGACCCATGTCCGCGCTCTTGCATAAGACAAGCTTGTATTTTTACTTAATAAAAGATGGGCCAGTCGTTCAAACATATCTTCCATTCTATCCGTCCTTTCTATGTATCATCGAACAATTTAAAGTTTTAGCATGGAAATTGGCAGTCCTTCTTCCTTCTCATCACCGCCGACTCTATATCCCCAGGCGAACACCCCGTTCATATAATCAACTTTAAAATATGCCCCGGGATCGCCTTTGATTTCATACCTTTCTCCCGGAGTAAAATCAGCTGGATTCATTAAATAAGCTTCCGCCATTAATGCTTTTCTTTCTAATACCGCAAACTCATTAACAACCCCAAGCTGTTCGGCTTTACGCGCCCGCTCTTTTAACCTTCCGATTTCCTGTCTCAATTCAACCTCTGTCATCTCACTGTAACGCTTCCCTATTTCCAATCATTACACACCCTTTTTTCTTTAGTATAGTGAAATAGTATCAATTAAGAAAGTGAAAAACTTGTCCCTAAAGCAGCCACAGAAATTATGACTCTTCCTGCAGCCGTTCGAGGGCACGCTCAATATCATCAATCGAAAAACCCTTTCGATAAAGTGCCTGCTTCATTTTCTGTCTGTATTCCCCATCAGAAAACTTGCTATACCGGCGATGTGCTTTTTCCACTTGATACATAAGCGCTTCTATCTGCTCCTCTTCATTTTCACTTGGATGTGATTCGGCCAGCGCTTCGTGAATCACATTCCAGCTATAGCCTTTCCTGGCGAGCATCTGCTCTATTTTTTGCTTTTGAATGATGAGTGATTCATTCCTATATTTTTGCCTGTATTTTTCCGCCAGCTTGACCGATTTTTCTAACTGAAAACGAAACTCAAATGGCGCTAGCACTTTTTTTATTAAGACATCCGCTATTCCTTTTTCTTTTAATTCCCGCTCAATCAGCTGCGGACCTTTATCTGACGTATTCATTTGTGTGTTGGCATATGCCTCAGCAAACTGCGCATCATCTAAATAGCTTAATCGGTATAGGGAACGGATCACTTCTTCTGCGGCTTCATTTGTCACTTCTTTCTTAACAAGAAAATCCCGTACTTCTTTTTCCGACCTCATTCTAATAGATAAAAAATGAATCGCTGCATTCATCCCTTGGCGAACAGCATCCTGTTGAAAAATAGCGGCCAGCTTTTCATCAGTCAACTCCATCCCTTTTCTTAATTCAAATTGGATAAGCACCGACTCATCTACACTAAAAGCATATTTCTCATCAATAAAGATGTTATAACGGTCCTTCAGCTTTTGCTGCAGAGAGATTTTTGTAATGACTCCCATATGCGTCACCTCTTTACTCTTAAATGTACCACATACAAATGCTTAGATTCCTTCTGCAAATGGTATTATAAGTATATAACTTTGATTTCCATAATAATTGGGGGAGGGAAACAAATGAAAGCAGCTATTGCCGGCGGCACGGGATTTGTCGGAAAAGCACTAACAGATCAGTTACTAAAAAATGGCTGGGAGGTTATCATCTTGACGCGCAGCCTAAAAAATAAAAAAAACACGAAAAATATTCGCTTTGTTGAATGGCTTTCGAATGATTCAAAGCCCGAGGAAGCCCTGAAGGATGTCAATGTTTTTATTAACCTGGCAGGTGAATCGCTGAATAGCGGCCGATGGACAGAAGAAAGAAAACGGCGGATTATTAACAGCCGAATCTCATCGACAAAGGAACTCATTCGAATAATGGGTGAGCTTCCAAATAAACCGGATGTCTTTATTAATGCCAGCGCTATTGGCTGTTACCCTGTTTCCCAAATAGCTGTTTATACAGAGTCGTCCAATGAATTAGGCAGCGACTTTCTTGCTCATACCGTAAAAATTTGGGAAGAAGAAGCCAGTCACGCTAATGCACTTGGAATTCGAACAGTCTTTGCACGCCTTGGAGTTATTCTAGGAAAGGAAGAAGGAGCTCTTCCTCGAATGGCTTTGCCTTACAAACTATTTATAGGTGGAAAAATCGGCTCTGGCAGTCAATGGCTGTCATGGATTCATGTCCAAGATGTGGCAAGGGCCATTTTCTTTATCATTGAGCACCCTGAAATCAGCGGACCTGTTAACTTAACCGCTCCTTCCCCTGAAACATTAAATACAATAGGAAAAACGCTGGGAGAGATTCTACACCGCCCGCATTGGCTTCCTGTTCCAGGGATTGTGCTTAAAACGGCTCTTGGTGAAATGAGTACATTAATCTTAAACGGCCAGCGGGTGCTTCCCGAAAAATTAATTGCCCATTCGTTTTCCTTTCAATTTCCTGATATAAACCAAGCATTAAAAAACATCTATTCATAGTTGTGCACAAAAATATCCACAACCTGTGAATAATGTGGATATTTTTGTTGATCTTTTATTTTTTCAAATCTATTTATCTATGATTATGTGGAAAAAGTTATCCACAACTTGTTAGTAACTTGTGGAAAGAACTTGAAGCTTATTTTTCAGACAGCGCCGATTCATCGTACCGTTCCCATTTGACAGACCGTTCTAAAACGATGGATAACAGCACACCCATGATAAATCCATTAGAAAGAAATGGCTGAATATAAATCGGCATCTCACTGAAAATCTTCGGATCGATAGTCATTAAGCTAATACCAGCAAGCATAGGCAGAGCAATACGAAAGATGGTATTAGAATTGAAAACAATGCCTTGAATGGACTGCAGAGCGGTGCCGAATAATTGTAAATAGGCAGCAAATAAAACAGCATTGCCGATTGTGATTGGCATCGTTGCCAAAAAGGAGCCCGCCGCTGGGATCAGACCGAGCAAACTAAATAAGGCGCCCCCAATTAAGAAAGGAGCCCGATCAAAAATACGTGTACTCTCCAAGAAACCAATCGTGGAGGTAAATGGAGCATAAGGTACAAGTCCAAAAACAGAACCAACCGCTGTATATAAGCCAGTCAAAGAAAATGAACGATTATAACTTTTTTCCGCTGGTTCTTCACGATACAATCGCGCCGCCGCCTGAACGGAAGTAATCGTATTACTCATGTTGATCATCCCAGTAACAAATGTGGCTAAAACAATTCCCCATTCTAAATTAGGTGTGCCTAAAGGGAATAAAGAGAATGAGTGATCACCAGCAGAAAAAAGTGTATCCGCTGGGAAGATCATACGGTAGACGATCCAGCCCGCTGCAATCCCGATTAAAATGGAAAAGTTGCTGATGGCTCCTTTGCCTTTAATTTTCAGGATCACTACCAGCAAAACAACACCTATAGACAGCAGGCTGACCGGCACATCTAATGTTCCAGCCGGTGTGATCTTCAGCATGCCTGTAAAGAAAATAAATATAAGCTGAGCAGAAAGCAAAAACAAATACACACTCATAACCATCGGTGTAAACACCTTTTTCACCCATGCGGATAGACCGAACACACCTACAGCGATCATACAAATGGCTGAAGCGAGTATACCAGTAGCGATGCCTCCGCCGATTGTCTGTAAATCCATACCGAGAGCAGAAGCGGAGGCGCTAAAGTTCAAAAGCAGACCCCATGATAATCCCGAATGCCCTTCCAGCAAAGGATAGCGGTGTCCCCACAGCCCTTGCAGCACACAAGCAGCCCCTGTCAGTATGAGTGAGCTGCGCAGCATCATTGAGATATCTGCTGCAGACAAATCAAATGCCGCCCCGATAGAAACAGGGACAACGATCGTATTAGCAAAAATAAAGAAGACCCACTGAATCGCTGCTATACTAGTTGGTAACACATTTAACTTTTTCATCCAATCCTTCCCTTCTCTATTCATCATCCCATACTCATTATTTGAAATAAATGGCGATGTTAATGATGTTTGTTGATTTTGCTGCTTTGTTGATTGGAGCGGAAATCAACGGATAAGTTTAACAAGGCCAAATAAATAGAGAAGAATGAAAACATCCAGGTGAGGGAATCCCGAACCTGGATGTTTGACTATACTTATAGTAATTCTTCGCGCAGCTGTGCAGCTGATTTCGGTGAAAGCAGGCCTGGTGCTACGTCAAATACTGTTTTAGCACCTGCTTGTCCATCTTTATTCATTCGATGGGCAGCACGAGCGTAAGCGACAAGCACACTTGACGTAAATTCTGGATTACTGCCAAGGTTTAGTGAATATTCAATAATTTGATTCGTATCTTCACCTGTTTTTCCGCTTCGGATCACGAAACCGCCATGCGGCATAGCTGAATGATTCGCTTTCATTTCTTCTTCGGTAATAAATGTGACATTTGTATCATAATCAGCAAAGTAGTTTGGCATTGTTTTGATCGTCTTTTCAATTTCGGCTTTATCGGCCCCTTCTTCAGCGACGACATAACATTCACGAAGATGTTTTTCTCTTGTTGTTAATTCTGGATTTTCACCGTTTCTTACACGATTCATCGCTTCCTCGCTTGGAATTGTGTATTGTACGCCTGCTTTCACTCCGTTTATACGGCGGATCGCATCAGAATGTCCTTGACTCAAACCTTTCCCCCAGAAAGTATACGTTGCTCCTTCTGGTAAAACAGCCTCACCAAACAGACGATTTAATGAAAAGAGTCCTGGATCCCAGCCAACTGAGATGATGCTCACTTTTCCAGATGCTTTTGCAGACGCATCCACTGATTCGAAGTATTCTGGAATTTTTGCATGTGTATCAAAACTATCAATTGTATTAAACAATTTCGCGAATTCTGGTCCTTGTTCAGGCAGATCCGTCGCTGAACCGCCACACAAAATCATGACATCAATCTCGTCTTTATACTGTTCCACATCTTCTACCGACAATACTTTGACAGCAGGATCACCAACATCTACGCTCACTGGATCTCTTCGTGAAAATACTGCGACTAGTTCCATATCTTCGTTTTGTTTAATGGCTGATTGCACACCCCGGCCAAGATTTCCATAACCCGTGATACCGATTCTAACTTTGCTTCCCATATGTACTCCTCCTCAGACGAAATATCGCTTAAAAAAGCTTAAATTAAGAGTATCGCAACATGGTTTTCGACACAACTTTTTTCTTTGTCGAAGAACAAAGAAATTATGGTTCCATCTCCATAGCGTTCCTTTTACTTCATCATTCTATTATAATGAAAGCAATCATTTAGATTTACTTACATATATAAATCAGGAGAAATAGATGTTATCAATAAACAAATTTGTAAATGGAAATTCCAATCAATTTTCTAAAGTTCCTCTCGTCCTTACAGCCCTATTGACCGCTATTGCGAGTGAAGTCAGAGTTATCCCCTTTTACGGGGAGGCTTTTCGTTTCGGATTAGGCAGTATTACTTTTTTTCTGCTTATTCTCATTTGGCCCTCATCCTCTTTTATTCGAACAGGCTGGGTCACCGGTCTCTCAGTCGTTTGTTTTCGTGTGTTTGAAGATATGGTAACGGGTGCTGTCCCTTTTTGGACGAGCCTAGTCGATCACTCGCCCGCCTTTTTATATTATTTTTTATTCGCTTTAGGATTTCATTTCATCAAAATAGAAACGTATAAAACAATTCCGCTTCTTTTGGGCGCTTTAGCTGCTGGACTGGAAGTGATCGGGAACAGCGCGGAATACCTGTTACGCTGCTGGCTGTTAAACTACACAGGCCTTGACTTTGGAGAGTGGATATTACTGTGCGGGGTAGCCTTGCTTCGCAGCTATTTTGTCGTGGGAGTGTATAGTTCAATCACTATTTCAGAACAAAAGAAACAAATGCAAGAGATGCTGACGGTCGGTTCAGAATTATACGTAGAATCTCTTTATTTGCAGAAATCAATGGATAATATCGAACGAATTACAGCATCCAGCTACGATTTATATCGGAAATTAAAAAAAGAAAACCTTCGTGAACTGAGCTCACAAGCGTTAGGTATTTCACAAGAAATACATGAAGTAAAAAAAGATTCACAACGGATTCTTTCAGGCCTTTCTAAAATATCTGCACATAAAAAAAATGAAGTGATTTTCCTTTCGGACGTACTCGCCTTTGTCGTAGCAGCAAATGAAAATTACAGTGAGCTTTTGAAGAAGAACATTACTTTTCACTCGTCCATATCGATTGATTTCGAAACAAATCAACAAATTCCTCTGCTGGCGCTATTAAATAATCTCACAGCTAATGCGATCGAAGCCATTGAGAAAAAAGGCTGCATCACTTTAAGTATTTTCGAGGAAGCAGAATGCACATCCTTCATTGTGAAAGATTCTGGCAAAGGCATCCCCGCAGATGACCGATCATTCATCTACGAACCGGGGTATACGACTAAATATAATGATCAAGGGGTTGCCGCAACCGGGATCGGACTTTCCCACGTACGAGACGTGGTTCATCATTTGCAAGGCTGCATCGGGATTGAATCATCAGTGGAAGGAACGTGTTTCACCATCCGAATTCCAACAACAAATATTAAAAAAGGAGTGACAGAAAATTGCGCTACTTTATTGTAGATGACGATACAGCAAGCCGCCGAATGCTGGAGAACATTATTACGGATGGTGAACTCGGCATCGTCATAGGCGAGGCCGACAGCGGAGAAAAGGCTCTTCCTTTAGTCCTTGCTGCTCAGCCCGATGTCGTCTTAATTGATTTATTAATGCCCCAATTGGATGGGATCGAAACGATTGAACAACTAAAACTGCAGGGCTTTCAAGGGCAGTTCATTATGATTTCTCAAATAGTTAATAAAGAAATGGTCGGAGAAGCCTACGATAAAGGCATTGAATTTTTTATCCACAAACCAATTAACCGTGTAGAAGTGCAAAGCATTTTAAAGAAAACGATCGAACAATTCCGTCTCAAACATTCATTAATGGCAATCCGAGAGTCGTTGGCCCACATTGAAGTGCCCATTTCCCCTCAAAAACAGCGCAGTGTAAAGGAAGTCATTCTATCTATCTTAAATGATCTTGGGATTACCGGAGAAACAGGAAGCCGAGATATTATTTTCATGATGGAGTTTGTCATTCACCAAAGAGAGGACGACGCACTGCTGCCTCCATTAAAAGATTTATACGAAGCGGCGGCCCGGATAAATAAAACAAGCGAGTCCGATATAAAGAAAGAAAGCAAATCCATTGAGCAGCGAATCCGCCGAGCTATTATAGCCGCCCTTAATAACTTAGCTTCACTAGGTTCCATCGATTATACGAATCCTAAATTTGAATATTACGCCCCTCGCTTTTTTGATCTTCAGGAAGTTCGACTACGGATGAAAGAAATTGATGAAGGCAGTAATGAAACGATGAAAGTAAAAATTAATATAAAAAAGTTCCTGCAAGCTTTGTATATTGAAACCATTGAAAAGCTCGGCCGCTGAATGGTTAGTCATGAAACTTTATTTATAGAACAAGCCCCCATTGCGCCAATTCAGAGATGGGGGCTTGTTGCTCCTTTATAAAATAAAACTCTCTTGTTGATTTCCATTTCAATCAACAAGGGGCATTCACATAGCCTAAAAAATAAAAATTTATTAAAAAGTTTGTCGGATTTTATCGGATTCAATAACACCTCCCTATAATGATGTATAGATTCAGTAAGCGTTTTCAGTATGTAAGGAGAGGTGACTATATGAAAAAGTTTAAATTTGGGTTAGCTTACCAAATTCTTGTCGGATTAGCCTTAGGTATTGCCGTAGGCGCAATTTTTTATGGAAACCCTGCAGTTGCAACTTATTTGCAGCCCATTGGAGATATTTTTATTCGTTTAATTAAAATGATTGTTGTACCAATCGTTATTTCTACACTCATTCTTGGTGTTGCTGGAACTGGAGATATGAAAAAGCTAGGGAAACTTGGCGGAAAAACGATTCTTTATTTTGAAGTCGTCACAACGATTGCCATTGTCGTCGGTTTGCTCGCAGCGAACATCATCAAGCCTGGAGAAGGCATCGATATGTCCAAATTAGCTAAAGGCGATATTCAACAATATGTTGAAACAACAAATGAAGTAACGAGCCACAGTTTTGCTGATACATTTGTCAATATCGTACCAAGTAATGTCATCCAAGCATTAGCGAATGGCGACATGCTTGCTGTCATTTTCTTTGCTGTGATGTTCGGTTTAGGTATTGCCGCAATCGGTGAAAAAGGAAAACCGGTCCTTGCCTTCTTTCAGGGTACAGCGGACGCTATGTTTTGGGTAACAAATCAAATTATGAAGTTTGCTCCATTTGGTGTATTTGCATTAATTGGTGTTACTGTTTCAAAATTTGGTGTCGAGTCATTAATTCCACTCGGTAAATTACTCATTTGTGTATACGCTACCATGCTCTTTTTTGTTGTTGTCGTGCTTGGTATTATTGCAAAGATGTGCGGGACAAGCGTCATTCATCTTGTCAAAATCTTAAAAGACGAACTCATCTTAGCTTTCTCTACTTCAAGCTCAGAAACTGTACTTCCAAAAATAATGGAGAAAATGGAGAAATACGGTTGTCCAAAAGACGTCGTTTCCTTTGTTATTCCTACCGGTTATTCATTTAATTTGGATGGATCTACTCTTTATCAAGCACTTGCGGCAATCTTTATCGCCCAAATGTATGGAATCGATTTAAGTATTACACAACAAATTACATTAATGTTAGTATTAATGGTTACATCTAAAGGAATTGCTGGTGTGCCGGGAGTATCCTTCGTCGTTCTACTAGCAACGTTAGGATCTGTAGGCATTCCACTAGAAGGACTCGCCTTCATCGCTGGAATCGACCGTATTCTAGATATGGGACGTACTGTAGTAAATGTAATGGGTAACTCTTTAGCAGCTGTTGTTATGTCTAAATGGGAAGGCCGCTTCGACTCCTTAAAAGGACAAAAATACCTCCTTTCTATTAAAAAAGAAAAAGCAGCTTAATTTTATATTTAAAAGGGACAGACCTCTCAGCCATCGGGCTATGAAGTCTGTCCCTTTTTTCTTCCGCATGACATAAATCTATCACCTAAAGCAAAAGATTTGAATATGTTACCTATAGGAATATAAATGAAGAGTCTTTAGAGGAATGATCAGTGGATATATTATATTTTAAATTGCGCAATAATATATAATTCTTTTTGAAATTTTTGTAATAGTTCATCGAAAGAGGAATGAATTAAAAGTGGAAAAAGGCTTTCAAGTGCTTCGTTGTAATCCTGACCTAACACTTCCCGCAGAACAATAAATTTATGAAAGAGCAGTGCTTTTTCAAAATCAATCCCTAGTTCATATAAGCCTTTGTGCAATTCTTCTTTAGGAATTTTTCTAATTTTATTATAGATTTTTTTATTTTTCTCTATAAATTTCATCTCTAAATAATAAGTAACATAATCTGTATAGACCATTTGACCAATATCATTTGCTTCTTTTTCTGAATAATTAAAGCCAATCACACGACCTTCCTTATTTTCACGGATAATGGCGGTTTTATTTCCTTGTAACTGTGAAATAAAACTTTTTACGCTTTTATCAAAGATTTTATTAAATTGAATCGTTTGATATAGTTTAACTGCAAAATCTTTATGTTCTTCACCAACGACAAATAACCTGTCTACTATCGGTAATAGTTTTAATACTCCTTCGGAAAGTTGACTAGATGCATCATATATAATGATATCGTATTCTTTCTTCATCTTTTTAACTTTTCTTTTTTGTTCTGCCCATGATAACTTTGAGAATTCATGAACAAGCTCATTTGAAGGCTCTTCTTTTTCTAAAGTCCCGTAAGAAATAAAGGCCGCAGATAAATACGTGTTCCTTTTAAGCCATTTATAAATGGATAAAGACAACTCCGTTACACCTGATTTTGCTTTTGGCGAATAGAAACCAACTAAATACATATTCACTCACCCCCTTTTACTTAGGCTTTGTTAAACTCGCCTATTGACTTCCGCTGCAGGCACCCGCCTCCCGCTTCAATCAATAATAGTCATTAACACAGCCTTTTATTTACATAATATTCAAAAAAGTAATTAGTGTTAAAGACAAACCCCTACTTTCTTCCCTTTCATTCAATCTCTTCTCAAAAAAGATTTTGATATGATCTAAACTTAAAAGGACTCTCCATCATTAAATCAATAAAGGAAATATTTACATCGGTTTATACGATGAGTCTATTTTTATTGAATTCACATTTTATAAATCCCTCACATAAAGCAGGAAGCGTGAATATATTGCCCATATGAATATAAAGCAAGGGGGATTTTTCATGTATCTACCATACGGTTATCCGCTTAGGCAATACAGTCCGCCCCAAAATTCACTCTCTCAAGGAATGGATCAGCATTGTTTGCCCTCAGCGTTAGAACGCGTAAAAAAGGCTGTTCAAGGGGAAAAAGAAGATGAGCTGTTCTATCAGCACTTAATCGCCATGGCACCGACACAAGAAGCGAAAGACGTGATCGCCACAATAAGGGATGATGAAAGAAAACACAACCAAATGTTTAGACTTATTTACCGTAGTTACACAGGGCAAGATATAGCGCCTTCCGAAGAAGAGACCTTCCAACAACCCGAGAGCTATAGTGAAGGATTAAGAACGGCTTTATTTGGGGAGCTCCGCGCTGTAGAAAACTATCGAAAAATCAAGCAATGCTTATCTGGTTATGTATATCAGCAAATGTTATTCGAAATTATTACAGATGAGCTGAAACACGCCACGAAATATAATTATTTGTTCACATTAGCCAAATTAGGCGGTTGATTTCTGTTCTTTTGCTAGTTAATTTAGAAAATAATAAAAGAGGCCAGTTCTCCATTACTTTAACGTAATGGGAAACTGGCCTATGAAAGAACCTACTCTTATTCAATAGCTGCTGCATACATAATATCAAGCACTTTTCATCTGGATATATAAAGTACGAATCATTCTTATATGAAAGACATTCAAAGATTAACCGTTATTTCCCTTCGATGCTGTTTCTAAAATGGTCGTAGTCAGTCTTAATGTAATGAAATAACTTTGCATTGCCGCCGCGGTCTGGATGAGTGAGTTTTAATAATCCTTTATATGCCGCTGCTACTTCTTTATTATCGGCCATTTTTGAAAGCCCTAACTTTTTATGATTTAATTGAGTAGTAGAGGTGAAATGATACTTATTTCTTTTACTTTCTTTTAATTTTCTCCATTCATTGCGCAGTTCAATATTTTGTTTTAATAAATCCCTTATTTCATTTTGTAATTTATTTACATCATTTTTTAATGCGATAACTTCTCTTTTCAACTGATCACGCTGCTGAAGTACTCCTTTTTTTGCAACCTCATGTAGTTCTTCTATTCCTTTTATATGCTTATCTTGTGCTTGTATTTTTAATTTTAATCGGCGGATGATCTCGTCCGTATTTTGATCCATACGACCATTTGTGAACAGCTTTGAAGGTGTATCATCCATGCTTGACTCGATTTTCCTGTTCCCCTCGGATTTCATCCTGCCCCCGTGCAGCCAGCGTCTAATGGTTTGAATGCCGATACTTTCTGTTACTCCTGCATCCTTTAACAGGTCAAGTACTTGATCTGTGTCGTCAATAATGTATCCGTTTTTTCTATTCCCTTTTCCTCCTTCATATTTAATCTTCCCGTCACGCAGCCATCGTTTAACGGTTTGAATGCTCCTATCTTCTGTTACTCCTGCATCCCTTAACAGCTCAAATGCTTGATCTGTGTTCACAACGTTCCCTCTTTCCCTTTTCCTGTAACGTTATATTAAATAATACGAATAATTAAGCTCATATTTTTAATCGTATCATAGTTACTTTATATACAAAGAACAAACAGATAAAGAATAGATGACAGATATCACAGAAGGATAACGAAACATTATCAATAGTTAAGGCTTTTTTTCATTGTAATCAAGCGAGAAAACTGATATCATTTAATCCAATTGAATATTTACTTATTTCAATATTTTTTTGAAGTAAGGATAGAGGCGCAAAGACCATTAGTACACAATAGGAGGATGAATGAGGTCCAATGACGATTGTGAAAAGGGGAATTTGCCGAAGCTGAAAAGAATCTCATTTCTCTTGAAGCTGGTTCTGTTATTGAATAAATACAGAATTGTCATATAGGAAACTATATGGAGGGCTATCTTACGCGCAGAAATAATTTTTATTACATAATTGTTTCTACTGCAGCAGCGAAGCCCCGTTGCTGCTTTTTTGCGTTAATTACTAATTGCCCTTCTCCCTCTATGTTATAAAAATGATAAAGGATGTGGAGAAGTAATGAATTTCGGACAAATTTTAACTGCAATGGTGACCCCATTTGATCAAAATGGTGAGATTGATTTTAATGCTGCAAAAAACTTAATCAATTATTTAATTGACAACGGAACGGACGGTTTAGTGGTAGCCGGTACAACCGGAGAATCTCCTACGTTAACGACGGAAGAAAAAGTAAAATTGTTCCAATTCGTAGTTGAAGTAGTAAACGGAAGGGTTCCTGTCATCGCTGGTACTGGCTCCAATGACACAAGAGGCTCGATCAGTTTAACGAAGCTTGCGGAAAAAACCGGGGTAGACGGAATTATGCTCGTTGTTCCCTACTATAACAAGCCATCTCAAGAAGGTTTGTATCAACACTTTAAAGCGATTGCTGAATCCACGTCATTACCGGTCATGCTATACAATATACCAGGGCGAAGTGTTGTCAATATGTCTGTTGAGACGGTCGTTCGCCTTGCAAAGATTCCAAATATCGTTTCAATTAAAGACGCAAGCGGCGATTTAGATGCGATGACTGAAATCATCAGCCAAACACCTGAAGATTTTTCATTGTACAGCGGTGATGATGGTTTAACTTTACCAGTGTTATCGATTGGCGGCATAGGAGTGGTCTCGGTTGCTTCTCACATTATTGGGAATGAAATGCAAACGATGATTGAACACTTTAAGAATGGGAAACTTCAAGAGTCTGCTCTAGCCCACCGCAGCCTTCTCCCAATCATCAAAGCACTATTTGCTGCACCAAGTCCATCACCTGTAAAAGCAGCATTAAATCTACACGGAGTCCCTGTTGGCAATGTTCGCTTACCAATCGTTCCTCTAAATGATGAAGAACAAAATGCCTTGCAACAAGCACTGAAATTAGTAGAAAAAGGAAAAAGCGCATAAACAAATAACATTTTTTAAAGATTAGACGTTTTATTATTAAGGATTTAAACATGAACAAAAGTAAGTCATGTTAAATTTGTTTCAAAGAATAAATCAAACGGATTAGGCCCAAAGAAATGCAGGCCTAATCCGTTTTTTGATTTTTTAGAGATTCTTACTTTCTCTTTTTTGTAAACATATATTTTTTCAACATTTCTAGCATATTTTTAACCAACTAAGGAATTCAAAAGAGATTTTGTTGCGGAAATATAGGTCTAAATGTACAATGCATATATCTGAAAATACAGAAAATTCGGAAATTCATCCAAGTGATTCAGGTACTTTAGAAACACATAATTATTTAAAGGGGGGCATTCACTTCGAATGGTTACACTTCTTGTTTTTTGTAAAATAAATAAAATGTCTAGGGGGTAGCTCGATGAGAAAAATTACACTTTTTGCTTTAGTCATGGTTTTCACACTTATTTTAGCGGCTTGTGGGACAAGCCCGACGCAGACGGACAGCGCAAGCAATAATAAGCCAAATAATGAGAGTAATGGATCATCTGGTGAAGGTAAGAAAAAACTAAAGGTTGGAACAGATGCGCATTATCCGCCATTTGAATCAATTGAAAACGGTAAAATTGTAGGATTTGATGCCGATTTATTGGTGGAGCTTGCAAAAGAAACAGGATATGATTATGAATTCGTCAATCTAGGATGGGAACCGTTATTTCTTGAGATTAAAGACGGCATTTCTGACTTTGGATTATCTGCTATTACAATCAGTGAGGACCGGAAGCAAACCTATGATTTTTCAGTTCCTTACTTTCTATCAACAAACAAGATTTTAGTTCCTGAAGGCAGTGATATTAAAAGTATAGCTGACCTAAAAGGCAAAGTAGTAGCCATTCAAAACGGAGCATCCGGACAGGCAGCTATTGACAAAGTTCTTGGGAAAAACAATCCAAATGTTAAAAAATTCGAAAATAATAATCTAGTTATTTTGGAATTGACGAGCGGCGGAGCTGATGCAGCTGTTGCTGACAATGCTACACTCGAAGAGTATGTCAAAAAGAATCCAGATCAAAAACTTGTTGTCGTTGAAGATAAAGAAGGATTTGACAATGAATTTTATGGATTGATGTTCCAAAAAGGCAGCCCACTAAAAGCTGAATTTGATGCAGCTCTTACGAAGCTTATCGAAAACGGGACATATGCCAAAATATATGAGAAATGGTTTGGGGTACAGCCAGATTTAGAAACATTAAAAGAATAGCATTAATAATTAGAGAACTAAAATTGCGTAATTCTAAAAAATTGTATTACGCAATTTTAGTTTAATTAGGGGGTAGGTTAATGGGATTTCGCTTTGATCTCATCGCTGAATACATTCCATTCTTTTTGAAAGGAACTATGTTAACAATCGGATTATCGATTGTAGCGACTTTACTTGGGACATTATTCGGATTAGGAATCGGATTAGGGAAAATGTCAAAGAATAAGCCAATTTCATTTCTTTTTCATTGCTATATTACATTTTTCCGTGGAACCCCTTTATTTGTGCAATTATTTTTAGTTCATTTTGGGGTAGTCCCCCTTTTGATTGGACATACTAATGGGATTTTAGCCACAATTATCGCTCTTTCTTTAAATGCAGGAGCCTATATTGCTGAAATTTTTAGAGCTGGAATCCAGTCTATTGATAAGGGTCAAATGGAAGCATCCCGTTCTTTGGGTATGAATCATGTTCAAGCAATGAAAAATGTTATTTTGCCTCAGGCTTTTAAGAGAATGATCCCGCCTCTTGGGAACGAATTCGTTGTTCTTATTAAAGATTCCTCCCTTGCAGCAATTGTGGCAACACCTGAACTTATGTATTGGGGACGTGCAATGGCTGGTAATTATTTTATTGTCTGGGAGCCGTATATCACAGTCGCACTTATCTATCTTGTGTTAACTACTTCTATGAGTCTTTTATTAAATCGTCTTGAAAGAAGGTTGGCAGTAGAATGATTCAAGTGAAGCATTTAAAAAAATCATTTGGCACGAATGAAATTTTAAAAGATATTAATGTAGCTATTAAACCTCAGGAAGTGGTGGTCGTTATTGGACCATCAGGATCAGGAAAGTCTACATTTTTAAGGTGTTTAAATATGCTTGAATCGATTACAGGCGGACATGTTTTGATCGAAGGCCTTGATTTAACTGACAAGAAAACAGACATTAATAAAGTAAGAACCGAAGTTGGCATGGTCTTTCAGCAATTTAATTTATTTCCACATAAAACCGTAATTGAAAATATCATGCTTGCTCCTATGAAAGTGAGAAATATACCTGCGCAAAAAGCAAAGGAAAAGGGCCTTGAACTTTTACGCAAAGTAGGCCTTGTAGAGAAAGCAAATGTATATCCAGATTCATTGTCCGGCGGGCAGAAGCAGCGTGTCGCTATAGCGAGGGCTCTTGCAATGGAGCCGAAAATAATGCTTTTTGATGAGCCGACCTCGGCACTGGATCCAGAAATGGTCGGGGAAGTGCTAGAAGTAATGAAACAACTAGCTAAAGAAGGGATGACAATGGTCGTTGTAACCCACGAAATGGGCTTTGCTCGTGAAGTTGGTGATCGTGTCTTATTTATGGATGGAGGCTATATAGTTGAAGAAAATCTCCCTAAAGAAATATTTGAAAATCCGCAGGAAGAAAGGACAAAAGCCTTCTTAAGTAAAGTTTTATAAAACATTGGTCCTATCCTTTTTAAAAGAATGAGGCTTTTACGCTGTGTGTCTATCCACAGTGTAAGAGCTTTTCTTTATGACAAAAATATATTACATTGGGAGATAGTGCAGGTGAATTACACCCCACTAAAATAGATACTGTAAACAATAATACTTTTTTCAATGGTTAGCCCTCTTTTATTCCCAATTCTTCCTTTAACGAATAGCGGCGTATTCCCTATTTTATTATCAAAACACTAAAAGCCGGTGCAAAATGCCAATTCGCACCGGCTTTTTAGACAACTATTTTATTTTTTAAAGAACTTTATTATTCATGAACACGTAGATCATCTTCTATTTACTATTCAAAATAAAGCCCCTCTGATGTGCCCGCTGCTATATTTCTTTCCTTACGAGCAATGAACAGCTCTCTACATGCGCCGTCTGTGGAAACATATCCACTGGCTGAATGTATTCAATATTGTAAAGCTGACTCAGCTGATTAATGTCTTTCGCAAGTGTCGACGGGTTGCATGATACGTATACAAAGCGTTTCGGCTTGATCTTTTTGATCGTATCGAGCAGTTTCTGATCGCAGCCTGTGCGCGGCGGGTCAACGATGATGACATCGGGCTTCCATCCTTCTTTCAGCCATTTAGGGAGCCACTGTTCAGCTGTGCCAACTTCGTATACTGTTTTTATTTTCAGTGCTTTGGCGTTTTCTCTTGCGTCTTTAATCGATTCCGGAATAACGTCCATTCCCCGGATTTCTGCGGCACCATCCCCCACCCAGCGGCCGATGGTCCCTGATCCGCAGTACGCATCAACGACTTTTTCCTTCCCTGTCAATTGGGCTGCTTTTTTCACTTCATCGTACAGCTTAACGGTCTGGTCCGGATTGAGCTGAAAGAACGCGCGGGCAGACAATGAATACGTTTGTTCGCCAAGTCGCTCTTCAATCGTTTCGGAACCAGCAAGCGGCAGGCTTTTGTCCCCAAAGATCAACGATGTTTTTTTCGGATTGATGTTATGAATAATCGACTTAACATTCGGAAGGCGCTTTTGGACTTCTTCTACGATGAGCTGCTTTTTCGGCAGTTCGTTCGTGGCGGTAACAATAACGAGCTGGATCTCGCCGGTTGCGACACCGATGCGGGTAACGATTGTCTTGACGATCCCTTTGTTCTTCTTCTCATCATAAATCGAAATGTTGAAATCCTTCAGTATTTGCTTTACTGTGTTGAGTACATCATTCAGTACCGGCTGCTGCACAGCACAGTCCGGAATATCAATCAGTTTGTGCGAATTTAAGCTGTACAAGCCGGCAATGACCTTTCCATCTCGGCTGCCTACTTGAAACTGACTTTTATTGCGGTAAGACCATGGATTTTCCATGCCAATCGTCTCGCGAATATCAAGCGACTCTACTGGCAATTTCGTATGGCGTTCCAGTGATTGAATTAAAATATCGCGTTTCTCTTTTAACTGCTGGCTATAGGTGATGTGCTGCAGCTGGCAGCCGCCGCATTGATCATACACCGGACAAGGCGGAGTCGTACGGTGAGGAGATTTCTTCCGGATTTTTTTAATTTTCCCCTCTGCAAACTTCGGGTGTACTTTCGTTGCTTCTACAACGACTTCTTCTCCCGGCAGTGCACCTGGAACGAAGACAACCTGCCGTTTAAAATACCCGACACCTTCCCCATTAATTCCAATCCTCTTTATTGTCAGCGGAAACGTTTGTTTCAATTTTATTTTCATATTGCTTTCCTGTTTCACTTTGTCACGTCCTCATATTCATGCCTTTATTTCATGCTTTCTTCATAGTATAACGAAAAATGATCAAAAAAACAGGACTGCCGCGGCAGTCCTATGCAGAAATCCGTTTTTGTTTTTTACGGTAATCATCCAGGCTTTCAAAGCGATATCCTTGCTTTTTCAAGTCTTTAATCACCTTCGGAAGTGCCTCAGCGTTATCTTTAGACACAGTATGAAGAAGCAAGATCGCTCCTGGATGGATTTGCTTCATAATGTTGTCGTAAGAGTATTGCCAGCCTTTTTGATTGTTCGTATACCAATCCACAAAAGCAAGAGACCACATCACATGCGTATATCCTTCTTCTTTCGCCATCTTCAGTGTTCTTTCACTGAAAATGCCGCGCGGCGGACGCAGATATTTCATATCCTTTTGTTTCGTCAGCTGCGCTGTTTCCTTTTTAACACGGGCGAGCTCTTCTTTTAATTTTTCATCACTGACTTGTGTCAAATCAGGATGATGCCATGAATGGTTGCCGATAATATGCCCTTCTTTATTCATTCGTTTCACAAGATCAGGCGCGCTTTCTAAGTAATGACCTGTAACGAAAAAAGCGGCGGGCACTTTTTCTTTTTTCAGCGTATCTAAAATACTCGCTGTATAACCATTTTCATATCCATTATCAAACGTTAAATATAATACTTTTTCTTTGGCGCTGCCTTTATAAAAAGCGCCATGTTCATCTAACAGTTTATCCAGCTTTGGTCCCGCTTCTGCCTGCTGACCATTGGATGCTTTTTTTAATCCCCAATGAATCGCCTGATTGGAAACAGCCATAACGGGATAAGTGAAACTAAAGAAAAACAGAGCAGCGAACATTGCATAAATTATCCACTTCATTATCATCTTCCTTTGCTCTTTTCCTTTAGTTTCAGTTTAAAAAAAGAAAATATCCGCGTTTTACGCATGTAGTTTTCACCAAAAATAGCTAATAAACAAACCAATTGACAACAAAAAGCCAAAGAATGTATTCGTCTGGGCCGTCGCCTTCATTGCCAAACCTGTTCTCTTAGGAACACCTTTTCCAGCGAACCCTTTAATAGCCTGAACCGGCTTAGGTATGCTTAAAAATATGAGGAATAACCAAGGGCTGACATCGTCTAAAATCACTAGTCCCACAACCCACACATAAGCGACAGCAAACAAGAATCCCAAGAAATATACAGCCTTTTCGTGCCCCATTAAAATGGCTAATGTTTTTCTTCCGCCTTTTTTATCCTCTTCGATATCTCGAATATTGTTCGAAAGGTTAATGGCACCTACAAGGATAGCGATCGGAATCGAAATCATAATGCTTTGTGTATTCACAACGCCTGTTTGAATAAAAAATGAAATAAGAATAAAGAAGGACCCCATACACAAACCTGAAAATAATTCTCCAAATGGCGTGTAGGCAATCGGCAGAGGACCACCTGTATATAAATAGCCGACAGCCATTCCTCCAAGGCCAACGAGCGCCAGCCACCAGCTGCTGTTCATACAAATGTAAACTCCTAATACAAGAGCCAGACCATAAAAGGCTAATGCCAAATTCAATACGTTCTTTGGCTGCATTCCATGCCGGACAATCGCTCCTCCAATTCCTACAGACTCCTCCGTATCCAAGCCGCGTTTGAAATCGTAATACTCATTAAATAAATTCGTAGCAATCTGAAGCCATAAACAGGCAAAAAGCATCGCTAAAAACAGCCACATATCAATATCCACGTAAAACATTGCTAACACCGTTCCAATTAAAACAGGTACAAAGGAAGCCGTTAATGTATGAGGGCGAGTTAATTGCCACAATATTTTCCCTGTGCTTTGTTTTTCCGATGCACTAGGCTTATTCTTCATATGTTCTTGATTCATTCCTTTCTTCCTCTCAACTCAGATTGATTCTAAACGTTCCGGCGTTGATTTCCAGCCAGACTCGATGATGTTTTACAAAATGATTCTACGCCAATTAAAATGGAAATGCTATTCCATTTGTTTCCCGATTATACAGTGAATCTAAAAAAGAAGGAGCTGTCTCCTCAGGGCCTCCCTTCTCCAACAGCACCTATATATGGTCCTCCTTTACTTAATGGAAGTCCCATATATAAGGTTAGAGGGGTTTGACACTTTCGCCTAAAGACAACTCCTTCCTCATTCATGCAATCATTAGATAAATACAGGCTCTTTAAATTGAGACAGCTTTTCTAATGAAGATTTATCAACGTGCTCATGCAAGCTGTTTCCATGTGAATCCATTGTTACAACAGCTGTAAAATCTTCTACTTGCAGGTGCCACATCGCTTCTGGAATACCGAATTCCATCAAGTCAACACCATCAACGGATTTGATACAATCCGCATAGTATTGTGCCGCCCCGCCAATTGCATTTAAGTAGACACCGCCGTGTTCTTTTAAGGCTGCAAGCGTTTTTGGACCCATTCCGCCTTTACCGATAACTGCACGGATACCGAATTTCTTCATAATATCCCCTTGATAAGGCTCCTCACGAATAGAAGTAGTTGGTCCCGCTGCTTTTACATGCCACTTGCCTTGCTCATCTTTCAGCATAACTGGTCCGCAATGATAAATCACTTGGCCATTTAAATCTACTGGTGCTTCATGATCTGTTAAATATTTATGGATCGCGTCGCGGCCTGTATACATTCTGCCAGTGATTTTAACCACATCTCCTACTTTTAACTCACGGATCTGTTCTTCTGTAATCGGTGCTGTCAGCGTCACTGTACGGCTTTCTGATTGTACTTCTTCTGCTCCTTGATTCGATTGTTGGAAAGTAACCTCTTCGCCATCTTGATACATCCACTCTTGAATTTCACCTGTGTTCGCATCAATTTGCACGCCTAAGCGGCGGAAAGCCCAGCAGT
Organism: Bacillus lumedeiriae; assembly: GCF_044891285.1. Taxonomy (NCBI): domain Bacteria; kingdom Bacillati; phylum Bacillota; class Bacilli; order Caryophanales; family Bacillaceae; genus Bacillus; species Bacillus lumedeiriae. Next base: position 90,617 of record NZ_JAUIYO010000007.1, on the reverse strand, counting down.
TGTATGCAACAGAAACGAAAAAGCTAGCTGGCAGACGGTTGATTACACCGATTTTACAGCCAAGCAGTGTCGTTTCGCCTCCGAAGCCCATCGTTCCGATGCCAAGCTCATTCGCATGCTTCATCACATATTCTTCTAACTTGCGCAAATCTTCGTTCGGATTCACGTCATCCACACGGCGGAAAAGCTGATCTTTCGCTACTTCATATCCGCTTGTGCGGTCACCACCGATGCCGACACCAATGAACCCTGCGCTGCAGCCTTGTCCTTGGGCCTGATAAACAGAGTGCATGATACACTTACGAATACCGTCTAGGTCACGGCCTGCTTTGCCAAGACCTTCAAGCTCACAAGGAAGGCTGTATTGAATGTTTTTATTTTCACAGCCGCCGCCTTTTAAAATTAAGCGGGCATCAATGTAGTCCTCTTCCCACTGTTCAAATTTAATAACCGGTGTGCCGGCTCCTAAGTTATTGCCGCTGTTTTCGCCTGTTAGCGAATCAACAGAGTTCGGACGCAGTTTTCCGTTTTTCGTTGCTTCTACCAACGCTTCGTAAATCGCTTCTTTAATTTGCAGCTGATTCACTCCGATTGGTGTTTTTACTTTAAATGTCGGCATACCTGTGTCCTGGCAAATTGGAGAAATATTTTCATCGGCCATTTTAATGTTGTTTGTAATCGTATCTAGACTCATTGCTGATCGTGTACCTGCATTTTCACGCTCTTTTGCCGCTTTTACTGTCCGGCGTACATCCTTCGGCAAATTCGTTGATGTTTCTACGATTAATTGATACATACTTTGCTGAAACTTTTCTAAATTCATGATTTGTCCCCTTCTCACTCACTTTATATATATATATCTTTTTATTTCAATACTCCTTATTATAACGCTGAATTTTGTCGTTTTAAAGGGGAACTTGCGCCCAAATAAAGGAACCCGCTTGTTGACAAACGCTCGCTTGCTTCTTTTCTCACCTGTCTGCGGTGCTCATGATCCCATGATCCTTCTGTTCACTCCGCTCCCCGCCAGTCTTCGCGCCTTGAAAGACAAGCGTTTTCAATCAATCTGGGAGCACCTAAAATAGAATGAATTTATTCAAAAAAGAAACCGGTTCTTCAACCGGCTCCTTTGCTCATCTCTGTTTAAATTGTTCACACTTTTCCTCGATGTCATCGATCATTCCAAGAAGACGATCAATGTCTTCTAATTCTGTTTCTTCTGGATCAATGGCATCCAGTACTTCCATAAATATATTCAAACGTTCCTTCAAATAACTGATTTGTGATTCTTTATCATGAATGGCTTTCATACTTGTCGGACACTCCTGTCTATTTTATTTTTGACATCTTCCCAAAAACTGTTTTCATCTTAAAGGATTTAACTCATTCGCTGCAATCATTTTCTTCAATGAAATGGCCAAGCCGACACTTAAAATGAACTTGGATCTTTGCAACTTAGATAGCGATCAACGGCTTCGTTCCTTAAAACAAAAAAAAGAGAGTACTGAAACTGCACCCTCTTCCTTATTCTAAATAAATATAATAATGAAGCAATACCACCGCATGCGCTGTTTTTTAAATTTTGTGTGCCGATGTCACCAATTTATGCACGAGAAACTTCAGAATCGCTATTATAGCTATCGGGCCGATTTATAGCTGAATGATACATGATTTTTAATAGGAATCCATGCGCTAATCGGTTTCGAACTAACGTTTTTAACAACGATAGCCCGTTTCCATCCCGAGACGGCGATATATACCTCTCCATACGTAACAGTTCCTTTTTCATGTACAGCAGGCGCAAATCCATACAAATAACCAGCTGTTTTAGGCGGTACATTGTACACTTCATTCTGCTTTGTCCCTGTACCAATAGCTGTTGAATAAGATAACGGCCAGCCGGTCTTATCGATGGCTTCCTTTAAAATCATCTGCTGGACTTCTTCCGATTTCGGCAGTTTAGCTGACAGGCCGCCTTTTACTACTTTGTGCGCTTCTTGAACGTAATGAATTTGATAATTCGTCTTCCCTGCTCGATTATCGTAAAAGTTTGTGTTAATTTTTTGGTACTGCCAATTGGGGCTTGTTTCTTTTGAATGATAGGCGAGCGGCCATTCACCAAGAAACACCGACATTCTAGTACCGAAAGCGAATGGAGACTTTTTAATCGCTGATTCATTCAGCATTCGGATGAGCGTAGGGTTCGTAATCTTCGTCTGAGTCGTGCTTAACAGCTCTTTCGTCAATTCACTCGCTTGTAATTCAGATAGCTCTGCCTCTTCATTTAAATAAGTGTTTTCGCGTGTAATGTCTTGAACCGAAGCAGGCATTTTCTCATTGAACGTATCTTCTTGCTTCTTTTCAGCAAAAGCAAACTGTGGATTTCCCGTATATATAAGAGCAATAAGTATGCCCAAAAACAAGTGAGTCCATTTCATCAGATCCTATCCTCCTCGTTTCTTTTTCTTAGTTTGCTCCTGCCTTTTCAACTTATCCATGCAACAGCAAAAAAGCTGCAGCAAGCCAATGACTTGTGCAGCTTTTTCTATTTGTCCAGCTTGAGCACCAGATCAGGCGCTTCCGCTTTTCTTATAGCAAATAAAAACCAATGCCCATAATTACATAAGCGGCAAGCAGTGTCAGTCCTTCAAACCAGTTTGTTTCCCCGTCGTTCGAGATAATGACCGCTAAGAAGACAGCGGTCACCATAGATACCAGTTCTGGAATCGTAAAAACAAGCGGCATCGGCTGATTAAACATTAACGAAAGTAAAACGAGTACCGGCGCAACAAACATCGCAATTTGCAATGTTGAACCAACGGCAATTTCTACAGCAATGTCCATTTTATTCTTCATCGCCATTACAATAGCTGAAGCATGTTCCGCTGCATTACCGACAATCGCTACAATGATCACCCCGATAAACAGCTCTGTCCAGCCGAATCTTTCCCCTACCGTTTCAAATGTATGCACAAGATTCTCAGATACATATGCAACAGCAAGCGTCGCCAGAAGCAGCACACCGATCGCTTTTCCTTTCGACCATTCCGGTTCTTCGTGATGACCCTGCCCTTCCTGTTCACTATTAGCAGCGTACACACCACGATGTGTAACAAGTTTAAAGAACAAAGCAGCCAGATATAGAATAATCATAATAATAGATATCCCGATACTTAAGGTAAGGGTTTTCGATTCATTCATTCCCATTGAAAAGATTTCCGGGACGACAAATGCTACGATGACAGCGAACATTAAAAGACCCGAGTTGTGCCGTGCATCATGTACATTAAACGTCTGGCGCTTAAACTTGAGTCCCCCTAAGAAAAAAGAAAGTCCTGCAACAAGAAGCAAATTACCGAGTACAGAACCTGTTAAAGAAGCAAGAACGACCTCGATCAACCCTGCTTGCAAGGCAAAAATAGAAATGATCAATTCTACTGCGTTGCCAAATGTCGCATTTAACAATCCGCCAATTCTTGGACCTGCAACAATCGCCAGACTTTCTGTAGCCCTGCCCATGTAGCTTGATAAAGCGACAATCGTTACACAGTAAATACCAAACATCATTAATGTCGGCCAATGCATAAGTGCTCCAGCCACAGACAACGGAACACCAACTAGCACCAAGATTCCAAATATCTTGCCCATAAGCTGCCCCCTTTTTTCACGTTAAGAAATAAATATGCCGCTTCTATCAACATTCCCCATTTTTTTATTTCTTAACGCTCATTGAGGGTATTATTCGCCTGGAATAATTTCGAAAGTTTCGACTACTTCAATCGCAGGAATGACTGACTGTACCATTGAACAATTCTTTCTCGTTAGTTCCATCGCTTTATGTATTTGCTGTTCCGATAAGCCTTTTCCTTTAATTGTGAAATGCACTTCCACTTTTTCAATCCGATTCGCTTCTTGCTCGTTACGGTGAACATTCGTATCAATTTGAATATCTTCTACATGCATCCGTTTCTTTTCAAGAATTTTTCGCAGGACGCCCCCGCTGCAGACAGCGATAGAAGCAGTCAATAATTGAAATGGTCGGAATCCGTATGCTTCATCGCCGGAAATATCAAGCTGTCCGTACGAAAGATCTGTCGTAAACCCGCCTTCTTTCATTTGAAATTTCATCTTTCTTCACCCCACTAAAATAATTCATACTAAAATGATCCATTTTATTTTAAATCATATAAAAAAACAAAGCAAGATTACGCCTAAGAGGAACTAAAATAGGCGTTTTCCACAATCTACAGATTATCCTTCCTTTTTAGCTTTGGCTGTGTTAATATATGCTTAATTATAATTATTTTAAATTGATAATAACGCTTCTCATTTAGATAAAAGTTGATTTTACAACAATTGAAAATGATTTTCACTAATAAAAGAGGCTTTAACCACTGATTACTATTCTCAATTAAAAAGGTTAAATATCAATTAAGGAGGAACAGCAGATGAATGCACAAGCCAAAGTATTACAAAATAATTATCAAAAAGAAGCTCATTGGATCACTGCTATCAAACCGCATGCAGAACTTATCGCTGCCCTATTAAGCGGTGTGTTAATTCTAGCCGGGTGGCTTCTTGATAAAAATGGCGTTCATACGACAGCTGTTGCGATCTACGTGCTGGCTTTTGTCATTGGCGGTTTTGCCAAAGCAAAAGAAGGCATCGAAGATACGATCGCTGACAAAGAGTTAAATGTAGAGATGCTCATGATTTTTGCTGCGATCGGTTCGGCCATCATCGGGTATTGGACAGAAGGTGCAATCCTGATTTTCATCTTCTCTCTCAGTGGAGCGCTCGAAACGTATACAATGAACAAAAGCCAGAAAGAAATCTCTTCGTTAATGGAAATTCAGCCGGAAGAAGCCTGGCTCGTCAGGGATGGAAAAGAAGCAAAAGTCCATGTATCCACACTGGAAATCGGTGATTTAATCCTTGTGAAACCAGGGGAGCGCATCCCTTCTGATGGTAAAATTTCAAAAGGACAAACGACCATTGATGAAGCCGCCATTACAGGAGAATCTCTTCCTGTTTCGAAACAAAGAGACGGAGAAGTATTTGCAGGTACCGTCAATATTACCGGCTCTATTTACGTTGAAGTAACAAAACTAGCAAGTGAAACACTTTTTCAAAAGATTATCCAGCTCGTTCAGTCCGCCCAAAGTGAAAAATCACCTTCTCAGTTGTTTATTGAGAAATTTGAAGGAGTGTATGTAAAAGCAGTACTTGCGGGAGTCGGCCTTATGATGTTCCTGCCCCACTTTGTTCTAGGCTGGAGCTGGACAGAAACGTTTTACCGGGCAATGGTACTTCTGGTCGTTGCTTCTCCTTGCGCGCTCGTTGCCTCCATCATGCCGGCGACACTCTCTGCGATTTCTAACGGAGCCCGCCACGGTATTTTGTTTAAAGGCGGGATTCATTTAGAAAGCTTAAGCAATTTAAAAGCCGTTGCGTTTGACAAAACTGGAACACTGACGCAAGGAAAGCCTGAAGTAACGGATATCATCGTCCGTAATGACCTGTCAACAACTGAACTGCTAAGTGCTGTTGCTTCCATTGAAAGCCAGTCCAATCACCCTCTCGCTCAAGCTGTCGTTCGTTTTGCTCAAGAAAAAAATGCACCCTATTACGCTCCCGATCATTTAGAGGATGTAGCTGGCTGGGGCGTCCAAGGAGCAGTTGGAGGAAAACAGTGGAAAATAGGGAAAGCTGATTTCGTCGGCCGGGAAGATGCACTCTCTTTTTCTGAAGGGATGGCTTACGAGCTGGCCGGCGACGGAAAAACAACGGTCTTTGTGAAAGATGATCATGGCATTGCCGCAATCATTGCTTTAAAAGATTTAATACGTGAAGATACACAGCATGCATTAGAACTGCTTCATCAAGAAGGCATTTATACGATTATGCTGACTGGCGATAATAAAACAACAGCCAAAGCAATCGCTAAAGAAGCACGCCTTGACGCATTTATCGCCGAATGCCTGCCGGAACAAAAAGTAGATCATTTAAAGAAATTGATTAATGACCATCAAACAGTTGCTATGGTTGGGGATGGCATTAATGATGCACCAGCACTCGCAACAGCTAATATCGGCATTGCTATGGGAGAAGGATCTGATGTCGCTCTTGAAACAGCAGATATTGTCCTAATGAAAAATGACCTTCCCAAAATTGCAGAAGCGATTCGCCTATCTAAAAAAATGAAACGGATTGTCAAACAAAATGTCATCTTTTCTATAGCAGTTATTATGCTGCTGATTATTTCTAACTTTCTACAAGTGCTCGACTTGCCGTTTGGCGTAATCGGACATGAAGGAAGTACCATTCTCGTTATTCTAAACGGCCTGCGGCTGTTAAAATCATAATAAATACAAACCCCCGAATGAAATTTGCCTTAAAATAAAAGCGCCGGCTCCCCTATCCACAGTGCATACGGGGCCGGCTCCTTATAAGGCATTTTTATTCGGGGATTATTTTATTACTGACAATTATCCTGGATATCATTCTTTAACGCATTGATTTCTCCGCCAATAAGAATGATCATGGCAGACAGATAAAACCAAATCATCAGAACGATAATACCGCCAATACTGCCATATGTCGCTGAATAGTTGCCAAAGTTATTAACATAGAAAGAAAAGCCTAGTGATACGGCCATCCAGCCAATCACAGCAAAAATCGCCCCCGGAAAAACGGATACGCATTTAATGCTAAGATTAGGTGCTAAATAATATAATCCGACAAACACTCCGAATAACAATAATGGAGAAACAAGCCAGCGCAATCCATTCCAAAGCATTAAAAACTGATCAGATATTCCTAAGTAACCAGAAGCAAATAAACCAATTTGTTTGCCGAATACTTGAAGAATCAATGCTGCCGCTACAATAAAGATTAAACCGAATGTCAATAAAATAGATAAACCTCTTACGTAATAGAATGATCTTGTTTCTTCAATATCATAAGCATGATTTAATCCCTTAATTACAGCATTCATCCCTTTTGATGCTGACCAGATTGTAGCGATAATACCAAAAGACAGCAAACCGCCATTTCGATTCAACAACACTTCATTGATCGTATTTTCAATCGTAGTCATCGTCTCTCCTGGAGCGAAGTCGCGAATAAGGTCAAACATATCCTGCTGGTTAATCGGCAAATAGGCCATCATCGTCATGGAAAAAATCAACAGAGGAAATAACGCCAAAAGAAAAAAGTAAGCCATTTGTGCCGATGTATCAAGCACATCGGAATCCTTCAGTCTTTTAACTAACCGCTTAAAGAACACGTTCATCTCTGTTTTTTTATCAGACAAATAATCCCCTCCTAATTACTTTGTTGAAGTTTGTCCAGCTGCACTTGACGTGTCTTCTTCATGCGGGAGGAAGGTTGTTTTTGTTTCGTCTACAAGCTCTTTTACGCTTGGCGTCAGCTCTTTTAGGCTGTCCACCTTTTCATAAATAAAGTTCACGTCTTCTGTAGCTTTTTGAACCATCTCTCTTGCCTGATTGATGATTTCTTTAGATGAAGCAGACAGCTTCTCTGGATCTTTCAGCATGTCAAATAAATAAACAGCCCATTCTTTCATTTCTGCTCTTGTTTGACGATCAGTTAATGCAATCGCTCCCCCAATCACTGCTCCGATCGCTGCTTTTGCAAAAAACTTACCTTTTCCCATTTCTATCATCCTTTCTGACAATTAAGCTGCTTCAGCTCTTTCACATTTATTAGTTGCTTTGAACAAGCTGTTCGTTTATCATTACTGTCTGCGGACTTAGCAATGGCTCTTACACTCTTTTATTCCCCTTTTGATGAAGTAACGAAACATAGATGAAAAGAACGCATAAAATCCAGCCGCTGCAGTAAAGTAAAGACAGCATTTGTTCGCTTCTATATAAGAATACCATGAACATCATTCTTTAATAGACAAATCTTTTCCTTCTTTTTCACACATATACATTCATTTGTGAATTTCAACAAAAATAAATATTTTTGTTATTTTTTTCACGTTGAACTACTCTTTTCTGAATATTCTTATATAATAAAACGAAGGAGGAGATAGGATGGATCAGAAAAAATTGCTGGAAATAATGAATAGCATCAGCGGATATATTTGGGGTCCGCCTCTACTAATTCTCTTAGTAGGAACAGGGATTTTCCTAACAATCCGCCTTGGTTTTTTACAATTAAGACTGCTTCCTTATTCTCTCAAACTCGCATTCAGTAAAAACCAAGACAAACAATCAGAAGGAGATATTTCTCACTTCCAAGCCCTCATGACGGCGCTTGCTGCCACTGTCGGTACCGGTAATATTGTTGGGGTGGCGACGGCTATTTTGGTCGGAGGTCCTGGTGCTGTCTTCTGGATGTGGATGAGTGCATTTTTTGGAATGGCAACGAAATACGCGGAAGCCGTGCTCGCTGTAAAATACCGCGTGCAGGATGCCGATGGAGAAATGTCCGGCGGTCCGATGTACTATCTTGAACGAGGCTTGAAACAGAAATGGCTCGGTGTTTTATTTGCCTTGTTTGGAGCGATTGCGGCTTTTGGAATCGGTAACTTAGTTCAAGCAAATGCTGTTGCCGGTGTCGTTCAAAACACTTTTCATGTCCCTCCTTTCGTTACGGGAATCATTTTATTAATTTTTACTGCACTTGTACTGTTAGGCGGGATTAAAAGCATTGGAAGAGTCACTGCTTTTTTCGTTCCGATTATGGCTGCCTTTTATTTACTTGCAGGTCTGATTATTTTAGCTATGAACTTTAGTGGAATTCCTGCAGCGTTTGCTTTAATTTTCTCAGATGCCTTTACTGGCAGCGCTGTAGCAGGAGGCGCCATTGGAACAGTGATCCGTTATGGAGTTGCCCGCGGGGTGTTCTCTAACGAAGCCGGTCTCGGTTCCGCACCGATCGCGGCAGCCGCTGCGAAAACCGACATGCCTGCTCGTCAGGCTCTCGTATCTATGACTCAAGTATTTATTGACACAATTTTAATTTGTTCTATTACTGGATTAACTATTGTCATGGCCGGCCAATACGATAAAGGACTGGAAGGCAGTGCATTAACAACTGTATCGTTTGAGACATTCCTTGGCCCTGCTGGTTCTTATGTTGTGGCTCTCGGTCTATTATTCTTTGCTTCATCTACGATTATCGGCTGGTCTTACTACGGAGAAAAGTGCTTCTCTTACTTATTCAGTAAAAAAGTAGTAAAGTATTACCGTCTTGTTTTCGTCGCTGCTGTCTTTATTGGAGCGGTGACAAGCCTAGAAATCGTTTGGACATTTGCTGACATCATGAATGGATTAATGGCCTTCCCTAACTTAATAGGCATCGTCGGTTTATCTGGTGTCGTCATTCATGAAACGAAGCATATACTGAAAGTCATTAAAGAAGAGAAAGCCAAAAAGAGTGCAGCTTAATAAGGCAGATTGACAAAAATAGTGAAAAGTGAAATGATGTTATCAAATTGCCCGAGAGGATGAGAAGAACGTGGATCTGTCTGTGAAATCACCTGAAAACATAGAATATATGATAGAACAAATCACTTCGAAGCTGCGCATGGTCAATGTCGGTGCTATTAAACCCGAACATTTTAGCGAAGCCTCCTATGAAGATTTAAAAGACATTTATGAATTAGTAAATAGAAAAAACACCTTTAGCCCTAGTGAAATGCAAGCAATCGTTGAAGAGCTTGGCAACTTAAAGAAATAAAGCCGGCATTTGCCGGCTTCAGGCTGTTGACAAACGCTCGCTTTCTTCGTTGCTCGCCCGTCTGCGGTGCTCATGACCCCTCTGGTCACTCTGCTCCTCGTCAGGAAAGACAAACGTTTTCAACCAGCCTGAGGGTGTATAAAATAGACTTTGTCTAAAAAAGCCGGCATTTGCCGGCTTTTTTCACGTCTGTTATAAAGCGCTGTTCATTTTTATTTCACCGAATCAGGAGTTTGCACACCGTTTTCTTTTTCTCCTTGCGGTAAAATTAATATTTCTACCCGTCGATTTTTTGCCTGTCCGGCTTTTGTTTCATTTGATGCGATCGGCTGATATTCCCCATAGCCTTTCGCACTGAACAAACGAGGATCAAGCTTCTCGTTTTCCAAAACAACTTTCATAAAGTTGACCGCTCTCATGGCGCTTAATTCCCAATTTGATTCAAACTCTGCTGTTTTAATCGGAATGTTATCAGTATGTCCGCTAATAATGATCATGCGTGGTAAATCCATTTCTAGTAATCGAGAAATATCTCTTGCTGCTTTTTTATCTTCTTCCCTAATTTCAGACACTCCCGAATCAAAGAGAACATTTTCACGGATACGCAGCAACAATCCCTCTCCGTTTAACACCGTTTCTACTTTGTTTTGCAAATTATTTTCTGTAATATATGTATTGATCTTTTGCTGTATTTGAGCTAGTTCTTTTTTATCCCGCTCACCAAGTCCTGTCAACGGCTGATCGGGAGATGTCGTTTCAGAAGGAGTTAACTCGGAATAATCCATTACTCCGACACCTCCTGTAAAAATATTATTGAATGCCTGGGAGAAAAGTTGAAACTTTTTCGCATCAACCGAACTCATGGAAAATAAGACGATAAATAAAGCGAGCAGCAATGTCAGCAAATCCGCATAAGGCAGCAGCCATGACTCATCAATATGATCAGGATCTTGACGTTTTTTTCGCTTACTCATTTGTCTCGCCACTTTCCTCGATCAATTTCTTCTTCTCATCTGCAGGCAAATAAGAGGAAAGCTTTTGTTCAAGCACACGCGGCGATTCTCCTTCTAAAATAGAAAGGACACCTTCAATCATCATTTCTTTCACTTTGATTTCTTGTCTGGATTTTCGCTTTAATTTATTAGCAAACGGATGCCAAAGCACATACCCAGTAAAAATCCCTAACAACGTCGCCACAAAAGCGGCTGAAATCGCGTGCCCCAGCGTATCAGTATCATTCATATTGCCAAGAGCTGCAATTAAGCCGATGACCGCACCGAGCACTCCAAGTGTGGGGGCATACGTTCCTGCCTGAACAAACATACTCGCAGCAGACGCATGGCGCTCCTCCATAGCCGAAAGTTCTTCGTTCATCACGTCACGTATGTAATCAGCATTTTGCCCGTCTACTGCTAAGCTGAGCCCATTCTTCAAAAATGGTTCATCCACTTCATCGACTCTCGCTTCGAGAGCAAGCAGACCTTCTCTTCTTGCAAGTTCAGCCCAGCCCGTAAACTGCCGAATCACCTCTTGCGGAGACATCATTTCTTTTTCTTTAAAAATGACTCCAAACAGCTTTGGCAATCTTTTTAACTCGCTTGAAGGAAAAGCAATCGTAACTGTAGCTGCTGTTCCGAGCAAAATAATTAAAAGAGCGGCAGGATTGATCAGCACTTCTGGACTTACTCCTTTGAACACCATACCTACTCCTACAGCGACAACTCCAAGAATAACTCCTATAATTGAACTTTTGTCCATTCTCATTCACCCTGTATTTTTATTTTTGTAATTTTAATATCGGTCTGAAAAAGTTTTTTTGTATCTTTTTTCACAATTATTTTATAGGTGAAAGGGCTTGTTAAACGAAAGACTTTGTTCAACTCCCTTATTGATTTCCATTACAGACACTCGCCTGCCGCTCTAATCAACAAAGGGGCAACATCAACACTCATCATTAAATAGCCAAACGAAAAACAAACCAATACGACAAGTATATCGTATATTTTTATAGAGTTTTTTATAGGAAAATCTCCATTTTTTTGACTATCTTGTGAAAATTCTTTTGTGATATACGCAAAAAAAGAAAGCGTCCCAACAGCCAAGCTTTTGGAACGCTCTCTTTTTTTATCTGTTTTATTGTGCTTTTGAAAGCTCAACAGCTGGTCCGAAGAATTCAAATTTAATTCGATCTTCCGGAATACCGTTTTGACTTAAATGGCCAATCACTGCTCCCATGAATGGCACTGGACCGCAAACGTAACAAATGCTGTCTGAAGAAATGACTTCTTTTAAGAATTCAGCACTAATACGTCCTTCCACATCACACATTGTTTGTTCATCTGTCTTCTTGTCATAAGCAACGTAAGAACGGGCATTGGCTAATTCTTTTACCATTTGTTGTGTATGCTCTTTAAATGCATGAGCCGCTTCGTTGCGCGCTGCATGGATAAAGACAATTTCACGTTTGCTATTTTTCGCTGCTAATGTTTCAAGCATGCTCATCATCGGAGTAATACCAACTCCCCCGCTGATCAAAGCAACTGGTGCTTCATTATCAACATCGAGATAGAAATCTCCAGCTGGCGCACTCAATTCAACGACATCGCCTTTATTCACATGGCCGTGTAAATAGTTAGATGCTTTTCCTGCTGGTTCATGATCCGCTTCACGTTTAACAGAAATACGGAAATAGTCTTGACCAGGAGCTGCTGATAGGCTGTATTGTCGATTAACGATATTCTTTTCACCAGGAATATGAAGCTTAATTGTAATATATTGTCCCGGTTTATAAGCAGGTACTTGTGATCCGTCTTTCGGTTTGAAATAGAAAGATGTAATAAGAGAGCTTTCTTCTACTTTATCAGCTACTTCAAACTCTTTAAAGTCCATCCAGCCGCCTAGCTGTTCACTTGCTTCTCTATACATTCCCGCTTCAGTGTCAATAAATATTTTAGCAATCACCCCATATGCTTCGGCCCACGCATCGATAATTTCATCTGTTGCTGCATCACCTAATACTTCCTTAATCGCTTTTAACAAAAACTCGCCGACAATTGGGTAATGTTCAGCCTTGACCCCTAGACTGCGGTGTTTGTGAGAAATTTGTGTGACCGCTGGGATCAGCACTTCCAATTGATCAATATATCTTGCAGCTGCATAAACAGTAGTAGCTAAAGCTGTTTGTTGGCGCCCTTGCTGCTGATTCGCATGGTTGAATATATCTAAAAGCTCTGGATGTGCTGCAAACATTGATTTGTAAAAGTGAGTAGTAATATCTTTTCCTCTTTCTTCAAGTACAGGAGCAGTAGATTTCACGATATCAATAGTTTTTTGGGATAGCATAATAGGCCCTCCAATAATGAGTTATTTTAAAGATGTATTTTTGATACATCTTATTTATAATCCTTTTTCAAACCGAAATCAATGCTTTTTGATTTGTGTAATAAAATGTTCACATTCTTTGATTCCCATTACGTGGACATATATAATAGAAATAAGACCAAAAAAAATAGTGGTGAAAAAAATGAAATTAACGCTTTACACTGATTATTCCCTGCGTGTATTAATATATTTAGCTTCTAAACCAGAAGAAGAACTTTCCAATATTAAAGAAATAGCAGAGGCTTATCAAATTTCGAAAAATCATTTAATGAAAGTGATTCATGAACTTGGTAAGTTAGGGCTGATTGAAACGATCCGCGGACGCAGCGGCGGCATTCGGCTCGCTCTTCAGCCAGAAGACATCAATATTGGTAAAGTCGTGCGGCAAACAGAAGACAACTTCCATTTAGTCGAATGCTTCAACCCAGATATAAACAGCTGTGCCATCACATCAGTATGCGGACTAAGGCATATTCTTTATCAAGCGCTGCAAGCCTATCTTGCCGTACTTGATCAATATACGCTGAAAGATCTGACAGTGAACCCGACCGCCTTACGCAATCTATTATTACCAACCCCTGAAGATTAAACCCGCATCTTCGGGGGTCCATCTATGTTTTCCCACATGTAAATATGGCAAACACAAAAAATTGAAAGTCGCTTCATAAAGCCACACCTTTCCTGATACCCATCCTATAAGAAATCTCAATCCAAAAAACCCTCATTTTTCACCGTAACATTTTGCCCTTTCTTCTATTCTTGATACAATGAATATATTCACTATTTTGTTTAAAAAAGGAGAATGCATAGGATGGACTTCCAACAAACGTTAGAAAAGTATGCTGAACTGGCCGTAAAAGTAGGCGTCAATATTCAAAAAGACCAAACGCTAGTCATTAACACATCGATTAACACAGCTGATCTTGTACGATTAATCGTAGAGAAAGCGTACAAAGCAGGCGCCAAGCATGTTTATGTGAATTGGGATGATGATGTCGTGTCGCGTCTGAAATATGATCTCGCTCCAGACGAAGCATTTAAGGAATTTCCTAAATGGCGCGTACAAATGCTTGAACAATCAGCAGAAGAAGGCGCAGCCTTTATGTCCATCATCTCCTCCAGCCCGGACTTATTAAAAGGTGTTAATCCAGAACGTATTGCCAGTTTTCAAAAAGCAGCCGGGCAGGCGATGAGCAAATATCGTCAATACATTCAATCCGATAAAGTCAGCTGGACGGTGATTGCTGCTCCATCCCAAGCATGGGCAGAAAAAGTATTCCCTGACCTTGATCAAGAAAAGCAAGTGCCCGCCTTATGGGAAGCGATCTTTAAAGCTGTACGTGCAGATACAGACAACCCTGTGGAAGCTTGGAAGACACACGATGAAGAACTGCACAAAAAAGTCGATTATTTAAACGAAAAACGATTCAAACAACTTCACTATACGGCACCTGGAACAGATTTAACGATTGATCTTCCTGATGGCCATCTCTGGGTCGGAGCTGGCAGCATCAATGAAAATGGGCAGGAATTCATGGCCAACATGCCGACAGAAGAAGTATTTACCGTTCCTTATAAAACCGGTGTCAACGGGTATGTGTCCAGTACAAAACCATTGAGCTATGGCGGCAACATTATTGATGAATTCAAAATCACGTTCGACAACGGCCGGATTACAAACGTACAGGCAAAAGAAGGAGAAGACGTATTAAAGAAATTGGTGGAAACAGATGAAGGCTCCCATTACCTTGGGGAAATCGCCCTCGTCCCTCATCATTCACCTATTTCAGAATCAAATATTCTCTTTTACAACACGCTATTCGATGAAAATGCCTCTAACCACCTAGCTATCGGCAGTGCTTATGCATTTTGCATCGAAGGCGGCAAATCCATGTCACAAGAGGAACTTGGACAAAAAGGCCTGAATACAAGTATCACGCATGTCGACTTCATGATTGGTTCAGCCCAAATGAATATTGATGGAATTAAAGAAAATGGAGAAATCGAACCAATCTTCCGGAACGGAAACTGGGCGGAAGGCGTTTAATATGAAGTCTTTGTTAAACACCCCTGTTGATTTCCGCCGTGGGCGGTCCAATCGTCAAAGGGGCAACGGCAACAATCATCATGAACATAGACAATATGAAAAAAGCTGTCCCTTAATGCGAAGGGACAGCTTTTTGTATGTGGTTCATCATTTCAGACAGTTTTTTAATTGGCTCAAGCCTTTCATACTATTTATAAACTGAATTGATTCAATCGGTCATAATATTCAATGAGAAAATTATAAAATAACTTTTCCGAAGGCGATAGCGTACGGACTTTTGTGACAATCACTCCGACCGTTCTTGTTACTTGCGGCACACTGATGGGCAGGCTGATTGTGCCAGGGGGTGTTTGTTCGATTAAAAGTGTTTCCGGCAGCAAGCTGACACCGAGCCCCGCTTCTACCAACCCCTTAATCGTATATATGTCTTCACTTTCAAACCCAACTTTAGGTTCAAAACTCACTTGACGGCAAGCTTCGATGACGAGTTTTCTCATATCATAACCCGTACGAAATAAAACGAATTGATCATGCCTTAACTCCCGCAGATTTACTTCCTCTCTTTTCGCCAGCCGATGATGATCTGGAAGCAGCACTCTCATATTTTCGGAAAAAAAGATCTCGGTTGAAATTTCATGTGTGCTTTCAGGTACCGGAGAGACAAAAGCAAAATCAATCTCGCCTCTTTCCACTAGCTCCCGAAGTTCCTTGTTCGATCCTTGATGAAAGTCAAATCCAATGTCCGCATATTGGCTCCGAAAAGCAGAGATCACACGCGGCAGCGTTTTTGTAGCAAGAGAGTTAGGAAAACCAAGTCGAATCTTTCCGGTTTCTGGATTCAAGTAACTATCTACCGCTGCCACAGCGCGGTCAATTTCAGCCATGGCCAATTCAATATGCTGCAAAAATATCCTGCCTGCATGGGTTAACTTCACATTTCGCCCTTCACGCGAAAATAATTCTACACCGAGTTCATCTTCTAATTTAGCAATTTGCCGGCTGACTGCTGATTGCGCTACATGCAGACGGTAAGCGGCTTCTGTCACATGCTCTTCTTTAGCTACTTCCATAAAGTATTTAATTTGCCGAAGCTCCATTAAGTCCACTCCCTTTCCAGCCGTTTTTCTATTGTATGTTTATTTTACCACGGCACCTTTAAATCACAGAAAAAAAAACGGACCGATAACAGTCCGTTTCAAATGGTAGACAAGAGCTATTTTAGGCACCCTCAGACTTACTTTTTCATTGCGCTATAAAGAACCGCCTTTTGTGCATGCATCCGGTTTTCAGCCTGTTGAAATACAACAGATGCGTCTCCGTCCATCACTCCAGCCGAAACTTCTTCATCGCGATGTGCCGGCAGACAATGCATAAACTTGCAATCTGGATTAGCAAAGGACAGCAACTGTTCATTCACTTGATAAGGAGCAAAATCCTTCAAACGTGCCTCCGCTTCTTCCTCCTGTCCCATACTCGTCCATACATCTGTGTAAATAAAATCTGCTCCTTGTACTGCTTCTTGCGGATTTTCGACAAATTCAAGTTTTGCTCCTGTTTGCGAGCTAATTTCTTTAGCAATTTCCACAATTTGAGTAGCCGCTTCATAACCGGCTGGTGTCGATAATGTAAAGTCCATCCCCATCATTACTGCGCCAATCATCAATGAATGAGCGACGTTGTTGCCATCTCCAACATATACAAGTTTCGTTCCTTTAAATTCACCTTTGATTTCATAAATAGTTAAAAGATCTGCAAGAGCTTGACACGGATGATATAAATCCGTTAATCCATTAATGACAGGTATATTTGCGGCCTCAGCCAATGCTTCAATTCTTGAATGGCTGTGCGTACGGATCATAATGCCATCCAAATACCCTGATAACACCTTACCTGTGTCTTCAATGGTTTCGCCGCGTCCAATTTGCATATCGTTGGAGCTCAAAAACATCGCATGGCCTCCAAGCTGAATCATAGCTGCTTCGAACGAGACGCGCGTTCTCGTGGAGTGCTTTTCAAAGATCATTCCAAGAAGCTGACCTTTTAAAGCATCAAAATACTTTTCTCTATTCTTTTTCATATCATCTGCTAAATGAATAAGTGCCTCTATCGTTTCTGGAGTATAATCCACAAGTTTTAATAAATCTTTCCCTTTTAATGCCTGAGTTTTTTGTATATCTGTTGTTATCAATTTTCTCACCCCGTGTATCTCATTTTTAATTTATCGTTTCTTTCATTTGTTCGCTGTTTATGATCTTATTAATATTTATACATTAAAATTAATTAAAATACAACCTTATTTTCTGAATTCTTCTATTTTTTTTGTAAAAGAACCGTTTTTTTGATCATATGAGGTATACTACATGTATGAAATCAATTAGCGAGGTAACGCATATGAGAGAAAAAAAGTTCATGAAAGATACCCTGTCTGTTAAGACGAGCCATGTCTTCCCGCCTGACACAAATCATCATGGCACTTTATTCGGCGGTAAATTGATGGCAGATATAGACAATATCGCCTCTATCTCAGCTACAAAGCTAGCTAGAAAACCTGTAGTGACAGCTTCGACAGACTCTGTTGATTTCCTAAAGCCCATTCGTGTAGGGGATGCAGTTACGCTTGAAGCCATGGTATCTTATACAGGCACAACAAGCATGGAAGTATTCGTAAAAGTATCATCTGAAAATTTAATGACGGGAGAAAAGGAAGTAGCAGCCATTTCTTTCTTAACATTTGTCGCTCTTGACCAATCGGGGCGGTCAGTTGTGATCCCTGAAGTGATTCCTGAAACAGAGGAAGAAAAATGGCTGAATCAAACAGCCATCAGCCGGGCCGAACACCGGAAAGAACGGAAAAAATACAGCAAAGAACTAGCGGCATTCTTTTCTTCTGCAGGTAAATAGACTGATAAAATGTAATAAACATGTAAAAACCGCTGAATTCCAGCGGTTTTTTAGTTTACAAAAATTAAGATTTATTAACATCCTCTTCCCTTCTCCCTCCACGAAATCGCTTCATTCATTATTCTTGTTGGAGAAAACCGCTGTAATAATAGAGTTCAAATTGTAATATTCCATTTTCCTTATTTTGTCCCCTATACGGTTCACTTCGTTCCTTTTTATACTATATAGAGATGTCATTTGGAGGAATGAATATGTTTGGACAAATGGAAATTGGAATCGATTTAGGAACGGCTAATTTACTTGTTTACAGTAAAGATAAAGGAATTATCGTCAATGAACCATCAGTCGTAGCCATTGATACGGAAACAAAAAAAGTGGTCGCTATTGGTACAGAAGCTAAAGAAATGATTGGAAAAACTCCTGGACGCATTGCGGCTACACGCCCGATGAAAGACGGTGTGATTGCCGACTTTGATATTACATCTGAAATGCTTAAAGGATTAATGAAAAAGGCCAGCAAAGTGTTAGGTTTCAAAATCCGCAAACCAAACGTTGTTGTTTGCACTCCTTCTGGAGCGACAACCGTCGAAAAGAAAGCGATTGAAGATGCAGTAAAAAGCAGCGGCGCAAAAACCGTTCATTTAATTGAAGAGCCTGTCGCTGCTGCGATCGGTGCTGATTTGCCTGTAGAAGAACCAATCGCTAATTTGATCGTTGACATCGGCGGCGGCACGACAGAAGTGGCGATCATCTCTTATGGCGGTGTTGTTTCTTGCAACTCAGTCCGAGTCGGCGGTGATAAGTTGGATGAAGATATCATTCAATACGTACGCAAACAATATAACCTTCTCATCGGTGAACGGACCGCGGAAAAAATTAAAATGGAAATCGGCTATGCTTTAATTGATCACGAAGAGCGCACGATGGATGTACGCGGGCGTGATCTCGTTACAGGTTTGCCTAAAACAATTGAAATAAGCTCTTATGAAATTCAAAAAGCAATAAAAGAATCATTGCTTACTATTCTAGAAACGATTCGCGTCACTTTGGAAAATTCTCCGCCTGAACTAAGCGGTGACATCGTTGATCGCGGCGTAGTCATCAGCGGCGGCGGCGCTCTGTTAAACGGCATACAGGAATGGCTGAGCGAGGTCATTATCGTACCCGTTCACCTTGCTCCTAATCCATTGGAATCTGTTGCGATTGGTACTGGACGCTCGCTGCACGTCATGAAAATTTTGCAAAAAGTAACCAACTAACCGTCTTTTGTATTTTATTTCTGCCAAAAAGGTTGACTCAAAATGAAAGAGTCTGCTCCCACACTAACAACAGACTGTATATTCGAAGGAGTAACTTCTATAATATATAGTCTATTGAAAGCAGGAACAGACCCTTCTGAGTCAACCTCTTTCATTTCCTTGGAAAATCATTAACAACTGCTAGAAAACTTCTTTGAATCCACATTTTTCCTCGAACGCCATTGCGGAACACCAATACCGATTAAGATTAGTACAATCCCGGCTGCCTGCCCGAGTGTCAATTGTTCTCCAACAATGAGCATCGCTCCAATCATTGCCGCTGGTAATTCCGCAGCACCAAGAATGGCCGCTATCCCTGAATCGACATGCGGTGTACCTAATGCAAAGAAAACAACAGGCACAAATACGCCAAACAATCCGATCGGCCAGCCATATTTCCACAAACCGTCCGTGATCGTGCCATCGACGATAAAAGCAGGCGATATAAATAGAAAAGTAGTGAGCAATCCGCTAATAGCGATGATGAAGCTTCTTTGAATCGTTGGCACCCCTTTTCCTGCTTTGCCGCTAAAGAAGAGGTACAATGCAAACATCAAGGCAGCAAGAAAACCATACACAAGACCTTTTGTATTGTTTAACAATCCTAGCCCTTCAGGGGACACACCAGCAGCGAATGGTGTACCTACCCATAAAAGAATAATTGAAATGATCTTTAGATGAGAAGGAAAAGTTCTTAAATAAATAGATTCAATGAGAACTCCAATCCAGGTAAATTGGAAAAGCAAAACGATGGCTACTGAAGCAGACAGCTCCTGTATACTAATAGCATAAAATACTCCTGTTAAGCTTAATAAAATGCCGACACCAAACAGGGACAAAGTCTGTTTGCCATTTACCTTCACACGTTTTGTTAAGATAAATGGAATGAACAGCAGCAGCAGTCCGAAAAGGTATTGAGAACTAGCCGCATGAGCCGCCTCATAGCCGGCATTCGTCATCAGCTTAACAATAGAAGCTTGAAAGCCATAACTGCTTGCCCCTATTAAAATAAATAAAGAATACCGAAACTGATTCAATCTTAATCCTCCTTTATTTAAAGCCAGTATATCCTGCCCAACACTATTCGACAATCCTATTTAAATTATTCTAAATTTTCTATTGACTAATTCCTGCTAAAGGGATATGATATGTTCAATTATCAGATTAAGTGAATAGTAACGTATTTCTTATCAAGAGAAGCTGAGGGTACTGGCCCTGTGAAGCTTCAGCAACCAGCCGCTAGCGGGCCTAGGTGCTAAATCCAGCAAACTGCTGAATCAGTTTGAAAGATAAGAAGGATCAAACATTAACGATGTAAAGCCTTCTTGCTATGTTTAAGGGGGCTTTTTCTTATGATTAGAAATAAGTGGTTGGAAAGGACGGACACTATGAAGCTATTAGACAGGCTGCAAAATGAAGTATTGACAGCTGATGGTGCAATAGGCACTCTTCTCTATTCTTATGGCATTGATTTTTGCTATGAGGAACTCAATGTAGAAAAACCGGAAATTATTGAAAAGATTCATCGTGAATATATCAAGGCAGGCGCTGATATTATTCAAACAAATACGTACAGTGCCAACGCTATAAAGCTTGCAAGATACGGACTGGAAGACCGCGCACTGGAATTAAATAAAGCAGCGGTACGCATTGCCAAGAAAGCAGCGGCACCAGAACAGCGATTCGTTCTCGGCACCATTGGCGGCATTCGCGGTATTGGCAAAAGCAGCGCACCTCTTCCTGATATCGAAGAAGCGATTCGGCAGCAAGCAGAGGCCATTTTGTCAGAAGATCCAGACGGTCTCTTATTTGAAACATACTACGATTTTGAAGAATTAACGACTATTTTACAATTCATTCGCAAGATGACCGATTTGCCGGTGATTACTCAAGTATCTATGCATGAACCTGGTATTTTGCAAAATGGACTTTCATTAAATCATGCATTGAAACAGCTAGAAGCGCTTGGAGCAGACATTGTCGGCGTAAACTGCCGCCTCGGCCCTTATCATACCATTCAGGCATTTGAAGAAGTAACGCTCCCAGAAAAGGCTTTTTTATCCGCTTATCCAAACGCCAGCCTGCTTGATGTAGAAGATGGACGGATTGTCTATGAATCAGAAGCCGATTACTTTGGCCAAGCAGCTGTCCGCCTTCGGAATGCAGGTGTCCGTCTCATCGGCGGCTGCTGCGGTACGACACCAAAACACATTGAAGCAGCGAAAAAAGCACTTGCTGGTCTTGCACCTATTACGGAGAAGAAAGTCATCCCTAAAAAGCCAATTACGATTAAAGAATCCATTCCGCCTATTGTGCCTCCGCTAAGCGAACAAGTAAAAAAAGAACGGACGATTATTGTTGAACTGGATACACCGAAGCACTTGGATACGACCACTTACATCGAAGGAGCTAAGGCCTTGCATGAAGCAGGAATAGCCGCGATTACAATGGCTGATAATTCACTCGCTTCTCCACGTGTCAGTAACTTGGCGATGGGATCTATACTTAAAATGAAGCATCACATTCGTCCTCTCGTTCATATCACGTGTCGGGACCGCAATCTGATTGGATTACAATCCCACTTAATGGGACTGCATGCACTTGGGCTTCATGATATACTCGCTATTACGGGTGATCCAACAAAAGTCGGCGACTTTCCTGGCGCTACTTCTGTATATGATGTTTCAAGTATGGAACTCATCCAATTGATTAAACAGCTGAATGAAGGAATTTCTTTTTCCGGAAAGCCATTCAAGCAAAAAGCCAACTTCTCAGTGGCAGCCGCGTTTAATCCAAATGTTCGTGTACTTGACCGGGCTGTTAAACGCCTTGAGAAGAAAATTGAATGCGGGGCCGATTATTTTATTACGCAGCCGGTCTTTACGAAAGAAAAGATTATTGAAGTATATGAAGCAACGAAACACTTGCCGACTCCAATCTTTCTTGGCATTATGCCATTAACAAGTTCACGAAATGCTGAATTTCTTCATCATGAAGTGCCAGGCATTAAACTGTCAGACGAAACACTTGCTAGAATGAAAGCATACGAACATGATAAAGAGGCATCGGCACTTGAAGGAGTTAGAATTGCAAAAGAATTAATCGATACAGCCGCAGAGCTGTTTAACGGCATATACATTATTACACCATTTATGCGCTATGAAATGTCGATTGAATTGATCCATTACATCGAAGAGCTGGATAGAAAAAAGAATGAAAGAGGGATCACTCATGTCCAAACAATATCCAATTGAACAAGAGCTGGAAAAACGTATTCTTTTCTTAGATGGTGCAATGGGCACGATGCTTCAGCAAGCCGATTTAACAGAGGATGATTTCGGCGGCGAAGAATACGACGGCTGTAATGAATACTTGAATATTACCGCTCCTCACGTGATCGAAAAAATTCACCGTGACTACTTAGCAGCAGGCACCGATATTATTGAAACGAATTCATTTGGCGGTACTCCACTCGTACTAAATGAATATAACCTCGGTGATCAAGCTTACGAAATTAATAAACGGGCAGCAGAAATTGCACGCAAATGTGTAGATGAATTTTCCACTCCTGATCATCCACGCTATGTAGCCGGTGCGATCGGTCCAACAACAAAAACATTATCCGTCACAGGCGGAATTGATTTTGATACATTAAGCAAAGATTTCGAGCTGCAGGCGACAGCCCTTATCGACGGCGGCTGCGACTTAATTTTAATGGAAACTAGTCAAGATATGCTAAATGTGAAGGCTGGGACTCTTGGTATTGAACGTGCCTTCCAAGCAACCGGAAAAAAGCTCCCTGTTATGATTTCTGGTACGATTGAACCGATGGGTACAACACTTGCGGGACAAAACATTGAAGCATTCTATATATCTATTGAACATATTCGTCCGTTATCAGTCGGTTTAAACTGTGCGACAGGACCAGAATTTATGACGGATCATATCCGCTCGCTTTCTGATTTATCTAAAAGCTTTATCAGCTGCTACCCGAACGCTGGATTGCCTGATGAAGAAGGCTGTTACCATGAATCTCCAGAATCACTTGCCATGAAAATTAAAGGCTTTGCTGAAAAAGGCTGGCTGAACATCGTCGGCGGCTGCTGTGGTACAACACCGGACCATATCCGTGCGATGAGAGAAGCAATTGCTGATCTTCCTCCCCGCGAGCGTCCGGAACAGCCGCATGAACACGTTGTTTCAGGGATTGAGCCTCTTCAATATGACGACTCAATGCGCCCATTATTTATCGGTGAACGTACGAACGTGATCGGTTCTCGCAAATTTAAGAGGCTGATTGTCGAAGGCAAATATGAAGAAGCAGCGGAAGTCGCCCGCGCGCAGGTGAAAGGCGGCGCCCACGTTATTGACATTTGCCTTGCCAATCCAGACCGTGACGAGCTGGAAGACATGGAAGCTTTCATGAAAGAAGTCGTGAAAAAAGTGAAAGTACCGCTCGTCATCGATTCTACAGACGAAAAAGTCATTGAAAAAGCGCTGAAATACTCTCAAGGGAAAGCGATTATTAACTCTATTAATCTAGAAGACGGCGAAGAACGCTTTGATGCCGTGCTGCCGCTTGTAAAAAAATATGGAGCAGCCGTTGTTGTGGGCACAATTGATGAAATAGGTATGGCGGTTACTCGCGAGCGCAAGTTGGAAGTAGCCCAGCGTTCTTACGATCTGCTCGTGAATAAATGGGGACTCCCTCCTGAAGATATTATTTTTGACCCGCTTGTCTTCCCTGTCGGCACCGGTGATGAGCAATACATCGGCTCAGCAGAAGAAACGGTTGAAGGCATCCGGCTTATTAAACAAAAGATGCCGAAAGCGTTAACCGTTCTCGGCGTCAGCAACGTATCATTTGGCCTCCCTCCTGTTGGCCGTGAAGTGTTAAATGCGGTGTATTTATATCACTGTACGCAGGCAGGACTTGACTATGCGATCGTCAATACAGAAAAGCTAGAACGTTTCGCTTCGATTCCTAAAGAAGAAATTACAATGGCAGAGAAATTACTATTTGAAACGAACGATGAAACGCTTGCCATTTTCACGGACTTTTATCGTGATAAAAAGAAAGAGAAAAAAGAAGAAGATATTCCAAAAACAGTAGAAGGACGACTTAGCTATTACGTCGTTGAAGGCACGAAAGAAGGATTAATTCCTGATTTAGAGCAGGCACTGGCCATGTTTGATACACCGCTTGATATTATTAACGGTCCCCTAATGAAGGGCATGGCAGAAGTCGGCCGCCTCTTCAACGATAACCAATTGATCGTTGCGGAAGTACTGCAAAGTGCCGAAGTGATGAAAGCATCTGTTGCCTTTTTAGAACCTTATATGGAGAAAAAAGAAAATGACAACGGTAAGGGAAAAGTCGTTCTTGCTACAGTAAAAGGCGATGTTCACGACATCGGCAAAAACCTCGTTGATATCATTTTAAGTAACAACGGGTTTAAAGTGGTTGACTTAGGTATTAAAGTAACACCTGCTGAATTGATTGAAGCGATTAGAAAAGAAAATCCGGACATGGTAGGCCTTTCCGGTCTTCTCGTTAAATCTGCACAGCAAATGGTCATCACTGCTCAAGATATGAAAGCAGCAAACATTGATTTGCCAATTTTAGTTGGAGGAGCCGCTCTTTCCCGCCGCTTCACCGAAACGAAAATTTCACCAGAGTACACAGGCCCGGTGTTATATGCAAAAGACGCAATGGATGGCTTAAACCTTGCCAACCGTCTGCAAAATGAAGAAGAAAAAATTGAACTTTTAAGTGAATTAGCACAAAAGCAGGAAAAACGGAAAGAAGTAGAAGCATATCGCGGAACGATGACATCACCGGCAGTAGCTGTGCTTGAAAAGCCGAAGAAAACCGTCCGTCAAGATGCACCCGTGTTTGTACCGCGTGACTTACAAAAACGTATTCAGCGCAACTACCCTGTCGCTCACTTAAAACCTTATATCAATATCCAAACATTGATCGGTCATCACCTTGGGTTGAAAGGCAAAGTAGAAAAACTACTCGCTGAAAAAGACGAACGTGCGGTGGCACTGAAAGACATGGTGGATGACTTCTTACAATCAGGTCATTTAAAAACAGCTAGCGTTTATCAATTTTTCCCAGCTCAGTCTGACGGCAATGACGTCATTATTTATGATCCGGCAGACAGCAAAACAGAAATCGAACGATTCACCTTCCCGCGCCAGCAAAGGGAACCATTCCTTTGCCTCGCTGACTACTTGAAACCAGTGGACAGCGGCGAAATGGATTATGTCGGATTCTTCCTCGTTTCGGCCGGATTCGGTATTCGTGATCAAGCTGTAGAGTTCAAGGAAAAAGGTGAATTCCTAAAGAGTCATGCCGTCCAGGCGACAGCTTTAGAACTTGCTGAAGGATTCGCTGAACGTATTCATCAGGAAATGCGAGACCAGTGGGGCTTCCCTGATTCGGTCGATTTCACGATGAAAGAACGTTTTGCGGCTAAATACCATGGACAACGTTTCTCTTTCGGCTATCCGGCCTGCCCGAATCTCGAAGACCAGGCTAAGCTATTTAAATTGCTTCAACCTGAGGAAATCGGTGTTCGGTTAACAGAAGGATTCATGATGGAACCGGAAGCCTCTGTTTCCGCCATCGTTTTCGCTCATCCGGATGCAAGATACTTTAATGTAGATTAACAAAAATAGACAGTGCCTCGGCACTGTCTATTTTCATCTTAGTTGATTGCAGCTGATATGTGTTACTCGGCCGTTTAACTGCTTTGTTCATCATTTCAACGGCTTTTTTGTGCAAGCACCTTATGAAGCGCTGCATTTACAGAGCGGTAAATGACATCTGATCCCTGTGGAGTAAGGTGGGTGCCAGATGTGTCAATCAATCCTGATTGAATGAGCTTTCTATCTGTGATTCCGTCCATTGATTGCGTCATGTTCGCATAGTTGTCAATTAAGAACACGTTCTGCTGCTTGGCTGCTGTCCTTATGATCGCATTGTATGAATCATGCCACTGCCTAGCCCCGTTATATTTCGTATAAAGGTTTTGATCATGTCTTGAATAATAATATTGAATTTTATTATTCCCTTGAATGATCGGAGGAGTTGTCATTAAAATCACTTCCACTTTTCGCGCTTTCAAGGTATCTATAAAATAGTTTAAATTATGTTGAAATCGTGCTTTTGATACTCGTGGCTGACTGTTCGTATTTAATATCGCGTCGTTTGTTCCAAACATAATAATGACGGCTTTCGGGTTTTTATTTAATACATCTTTCGCAAACCTTATTCTGCCATTTTCCGATGTATGTCCGGCAATTCCAGCGTTGATCACTGTATAACTTCGCTGCAGCTTGTTTACCCATTTATCTTTTACATCGTAATTATTTGTATTCCAATTCGTTCCCCCGGTGTTACTATCCCCAAATGCCACAATGACACTGCTTTTGTTCATTGCTGTGCTTGTCTGTCCCTCAGCAGCAGCTGATTCGCTATGTATAGTGAATAAAAAAAGCAAAGTGAATAATCTAATGCCCATTCTTTTTAACATTTATTTACGTTTCAAACCTTCCTTGATTTCATTTTATTTCCATTATACTATGCTTTTTATACTAGTCAATTCCCCTCTACTATACTCTTCCCCTTTAACAGCAAATCGATCATGGAATGCGCTGTGTTTTTTGCATAACCTTCCCTTTCCAAGCCACATTAATCATAAAGGAGATGACAACATGAAGAAAAAAAACACAGTCGATCAGCCCCCTCTTATACCTGATACCCCACAAGTTACAATACGTTCAGAGATGAATGAATATCCTCCTGGCGATTCTGTCGATGAGTACAGAAATCTTAAAGATGCTAATGAGCACCTTGCCGGCAAAGAAATTGGGCAGCAGAATAATAACCTTTAACATGTCCAATCAAAAAAGTAAACCAACTATAATATTTGGTTTACTTTTTTTACTCTTATATTATTAGCGGTCATTTTCAACTTTGTTAGTATCATTTCATATGTTGACTTTTTTCTATCTGCTCTTTAATTTTCAATGCTACTTCAAGCACCTTGGATGCTTCATGGATACCAACTTTAGGATGTTGTTTCAATTGAATGGCTTGAAGAAAGTGTTCAAGCTCTAAATATAACGCATTCGCATGGGGAACAATTATTTTTCCAACCACATTTTCAGGAGGACAGGAAAGTGTACCCGCTGGGGCACGATCTGCTTTATGGTAAATATATAGCTCTTTCGTTAATAAATTTGCTTTAAGAAAGCGATCCTGTTCTGTTACATATACACTTCTTTTTTTCTCTAAGGAAAGGCGGCTGGAAAATAAAGATGCATAACACCCGTTTTGAAAGGAAAGTAAAGCGGAAGCAGCCTCTAATCTTTTACCTTCTTCCGTGTAGTAACCCACTCCAGTCACAGTGGAAAGAGGACTATTTATCAATTGTAAAACGATATCAATATCATGAATCATAATATCGAGGATGACATCTGTATCAATCTGCCTGTTTGGTACCCCAAACCTTCTAGCCTCAATGAACAGTACGTTATGTGGGCTTACAGTTTCGGATAACTGTTTAAAAGCTGGATTAAAACGTTCCACATGGCCAACTTGAACGACAACTGGTTCTTTCTCTACCATTCGTCTAAGCTGCTCAGCCTCCTTTAAAGAGGAGACAAAAGGCTTTTCAACCAACACATGTTTTCCTCTCTGAATTGCCTGTAGTGTTAATGAATAATGAGAAGACGTCGGGACGGCAATAATGACAGCATCTACTGCATGTATGAGTTTCTCATAAGAGGAAAAAACCGAAACTGCAAACACTTTTGCTACTTGTTCACTTCTTTCCTGATCTATATCGTATACACCAATAAATTCTACATTTTTCATTGATTTTAATATTCTACAATGATTCAAACCCATACTTCCAATGCCTGCCACTCCTATTTTAATAAGACTCATGACTGATCACCGAAAAACTCTTGTATAGATACTATCACCTGATCTTGCTGCTTGGCTGTCATCATAGGGTGGATCGGCAGAGCTAATATTTCTTTAGAAACACTTTCTGCAACAGGAAAATCCCCTTTTTCATATCCCAATTGAGAAAAAGCTCGTTGAAGATGAAGTGGAATAGGATAATAAATTCCAGTAGCAATTTGTTTTTGCCTGAGAAATTCGGCCAATTGTTCTCGTTGTGTCGTCTCTATGCAATATTGATGAAAAACATGTTCTCTATCTACCTCTATAATCGGAACTTGAACAGTTCCAGTTAATCTAGATGTATATTCCTCTGCCAATTCTCTTCTTCGATGATTCCACTCATCCAATCGTTTGAATTTGACTCCTAGAATGGCGGCTTGTATCTCATCTAATCGGCTATTTAAACCAATGTGTGTATGAACATATCGCTCACAACTGCCATGGTTTCTCAAAGTTGTAATTTTGCTATATAATTCTTCATCATTCGTTACGATCATCCCTCCATCACCATACGCCCCCAAGTTCTTGGAAGGAAAAAAAGAAAAACACCCTACATCACCGAATGAACCAACTTTTTTCCCCTGAAAGGCAGCTCCAATGGATTGACACGCATCCTCAATCACTCGAAGATGATACTTACGGGAAATATCCATGATAGCATCCATATCTGCGGGTTGGCCGAATAAATGAACAACGATAATAGCTTTCGTTCTTTCGGTAATTGCAGATTCAATTAAATGTGGATTCATATTATAAGTAAACGGATGAATATCTACAAAAACAGGTGTTGCGCCTACTCTTGCAATCACTTCTGCTGTGGCAAAAAAGGTAAAAGGGGTCGTAATCACTTCATCACCGGCTCCGATATTTAATGCTTCCAAACTTAATAAAAGGGCATCCGTGCCATTAGCAACTCCCACTCCTTGAGCAACACCTATATATTTGGAAATATCATTCTCCAGTTTTTTCCCTTTTTTTCCTAAAATAAAATGACTGCTTTCTAGCACCTGATCTATTGACTGATTAATTTCATCTTTTAATATTCTATACTCCGCCTTTAAATCAACAAGAGGAATCATTTCCTCTCCCCTTTTCCTGCTTAATTTATGTCATAAATCGTTTAAATTGATAAAAATTGGCTCACGTTACCTCTTAAAACATAATATATTCATCACATCTAAAAAGGTGAGCAGCTGCCTGTAGCAGAGTGCTCACCTTTTCTAAAAACTATGATGTTCCTTTTTCCTGCCTTTAAATAGTGAAGCCAGCTCTTTGTATCCTTCAATGCTTAAAACACTTTTCCCTTTGTTTAGTAATCGGCATCAGACGGAGGCGGTCCCTTTGGCGGCCTTGGTTTTGGTTTTGGTTTTGGTTTTGGTTTTGGTGGTTTTGGTGGTTTTGGTGGTTTTGGTGGTTTTGGCGGCTTTAGTGGTTTTGGTGGTTTTGGCTTTAGTTTTGGCGAGTCTTTATCTAGTTTCTCTTCTCTCATCTTGCTCAACCCCTTTCTTTAGCAAAACAGCTTTTATAATAACACCTGCTTTATTACAATATGTTTCATATTACTTTTCAATGAGGGGATATAGTCAACCACGGACAATTGTCACTAAGGAATACGTTTCAGCATAGAATATCATGACATTTCGTGTTATTTCTTATGCGTTTAACCATACGCAGCGTTTATAAATTTCATATGAAATGGTGATATAAAATGAGAATAACATCGTATACGGATCAATTCGAAAGCATCTGGGATGACTTTGTTCAGCGTTCAAGAAATGGAACCTTTATGCAGGAGCGTAAATTTATTAATTATCATCCTCCAGGAAAATTTCAGGATTGTTCCTTAATGGCTTATGATGACCAAAACCGATTAATCGCTGTCATCCCTGCCGCATTAAAACAAGAAGGAGAATCTTCCATTTTTTGTTCCTATCCAGGTGCCTCACACGGTGGAATTATTATTAATCACAAGTTTGATACTTCTAAAGCTTTAGCCCTGGCCCCTCTTCTCATAGAACACTGCCGCCGCCTTGATTTAAAAGCGATAGAGCTAAAATTGGTTCCACGTATTTACCATCTCTCTCCTTCAGATGAAATCGATTTTGCTTTAAGATACCACGGATTTTCACCTAGTATTTCAGAATTAGCGACAGCACTTCCGCTCAAAGAAATAGACACAGCAGATCGTTTTATGGAGAAAAACGCGATTAGAAATAGAAACAAAGCAATAAATCAAGGTGTAATCGTCAAAGAAAGTGACGATTATATTCAGTTCTGGGGGATATTACAAAAAAATCTTAAAGAAAGGCATCATACATTTCCTACTCACACATACTCAGAAATTCTTGATCTCATTCAAAGATATCCTAATCAATTGAAATTGTTTTCCGCTTTTTATCAAGAAAAAATGATTGCTGGTGTACTCGTTTTTGCTCTTAATCGCCGGGTAATTAATTGTTTTTATATTTGTCATCATGAAAAGTATCAGCACTTAAGACCTTTAAACCTAATTTTCAGTGACCTTATCACTTGGGGATTACAAGAAGGATTCCACTTTGTCGACTGGGGGATTTCTACCGAAAATAAAGGGCAAGTAGTGAATGCTGGTTTATTCAAGTTCAAAGAAGGGTTTGGAGGACGGGGCATTTTACGTGAAACCTACAGATTAACTTTATGAAATCAGGTGATAAATATGAACATCCTTTTTATTGAAGCTGCGAAACAGTATTTATCGGGGCTTCCTTCCGGTTTTGAAAAATTGGGCTGCCACGTGAAAGTGTTGACGGATATTCAAGAAGAAGAGCTAAAGAATGTGTTAATGGAATTCAAGCCAGATTTGGCAGTAACAGCTGGATGGACGAAAATCCATACATCCGTTAAGCTGCAGACTCTCCATAGACTTCTAAAGGAGTATGATGTGAAACATGCCTACTGGGCAACAGAGGACCCCCGTTGGCGGGAAAAATGGTCCCTTTATTATATTGAAACGACCTGCCCGGATTATATTTTCACTATTGATCGTGATTCTATTTCCTTTTATGAGGAGTTAGGCTATTCGGCTCACTACCTTCCCTGGGCTTGTAACCCTGACTTCCATCAGCCAGTCCAGTCTCAGGATCAGTACGCATGTGACATCGCCGTTGTCGCAACGGCTGGCGTGACTTGGAATTCTTATCGCAAAGACAGTGTACAGATTCTTTTAAAACCATTGATAGAAAAAGGCTATGACGTTTCAATATGGGGAAAACGCTGGGATAGATCCCACTCCCCATTCATCGGCTTTGATGTTCCAGCTCAGTTTCTGCGGCAAAAACTTCCCTATTTGGATACAAACGATGTTTACAGCTCCGCAAAAATTGTTCTCGGATTTCAAAATACTCTCACGGAACTAACTTCACGTACATTTGAAGTTCTAGCTGCCCGCGGATTTCTATTGACACCATCTACCCCTGCTGTTCAAGAAACCTTTATTCCAGGAAAGCATCTAGTTTGTTCTCATTCACCCGAAGAAACGATCGAATTAGTTAATTATTATCTTAAGCATGAAGAAGAAAGAAAAGCCATCGCTCATTTAGGACAAAAAGAAGTCTACTCAAGGCATACCTATACACACCGGGCTGCGGAAATATTAAGGGTTGTAAACAAATCATTAGGATAAGGTTGGGATCTCCATGCAAAAATCAATCAAACATTCTGCCCAATGCAGCGGTATGACTATAACAGGGAAATTTCAAACGGCAGTCACCTTTTTTCCAGCCCCTCCTGATACCGGTATCGTGTTTATCCGTGATGATCTGCCGGGGAAGCCTCAAATAGAATGTCGAGCGGAATATGCCAGCGCCGATTCTCGATGGACCTCTCTAATGAAAAATACGATTCATATTGAACATACAGAACACCTTTTAGCCGCGATCACTGGTTTAGGTATTGATAATCTAAAAATACACTTGAACAGTTCTCATGTTCCTGTTGTCAGCCAATTCAGCTGCCATGATTTCACAAATGCTCTATTACAAGCAGAACCCGTCATTCAACATTTACCAAAGAAATATCTAACTGTCACTAAACCACAATGGATCTTCGATTCCTTCACCTTTGAGGGGGAATGTTATGACAACATTTTAATCGCTTTACCTGCTGCAGAGCCCACATTCACTTATCTGCTTGATTATCCAAATAAACAGCTGCCAACCCAACTGGCCCATTACAAATTGACGCCAGACTCAAACTTTGTCTCTGACTTGTCACCAGCTAGGTCATATATTATGGACTTTGAATATGATCTTGTCGAGGGGCTAATTGGCTCTATGATCGATCAATGCCTTGTGCTTTCCAATGACAAAAACAATAAACTGAGATGGGATAATGAACCAGCCAGACATAAACTAGTGGATTTATTGGGCGACCTTGCCACAATCGGTATACCAGTGAAAGGACACTTTATTGGTATACGAACAGGTCATAAAACGAACATTAGAATGGCCAAAAAACTAATTGAGGCGTTCGGAGGGGATTGTCGATGATCATCGCTATTCATCAGCCTAACTACATCCCTTGGTGCGGATATTTTCACAAAATGCTGTCTTGTGATTTATTTGTCATCCTCGATGACGTGACTTTTTCCAAAACAGCAATTACGAATAAAAACCAAATAAAAAGTCCAGATGGATCGAGATTGCTAAGTGTGCCGTTATCTAATAAAGAGGGGCTAATCAAAGATGTAACGATCTTTAATGATGGTAAATGGCCAAATAAACACTGGGGTTCACTTCAAAGAAACTATGCACGAGCCCCTTTCTGGAAACAATATCAACACCTTTTTGCTCCTATCTTTGAAAATCCCGACGAAACATTAGCCGATTTTAACTTGCGGCTTATAGATGTCATCCGTACTATTCTTGAAATAAAAACCCCTATCATCCGCTCTTCAGAAATTCTAGGAACAACAGGGTTAAAGGGAGATAAAATTATTAGCATCTGCAAAACGTTACAAGCAGCTGTTTATTTATCAGGTACTGGAGCGAAATCCTATAATGATGAAAGTGAATTTGCAAGAAATCAAATACGCTTAGTTTATCAGGAATTTGATCCGCCTTGTTATCCTCAGCTATGGGGTGACTTTATACCAAATTTGTCTGTTATTGATTTACTATTCAATTGCGGTCCAAAAAGTAAAGATTTTTTACCAAAACAGGTGATTGATTTATGAACACAATAAATGTTCTTGTAACTGGAGCGGGCTCTCTCTATGGTGTGGCGGTTATTCAGTCCCTCTTAAAATCAAAGCTACATATTAAGATAGTAGCAATTGATATTCACTCCCATGCCTTGGGGCTTCATCTTGCCTGCCGCAGTTATCTCGTTCCTCCTGTCAAGGAAGAAGAATTTTATTTAGAGAAATTACTAGAAATCTTAAAAAAAGAAAACATTCATGCTGTTTTTATCGCATCTTCGCAAGAACTTTCCTTTTATAGCCGCTACAAAACATTGATTGAAGCAGAAACCAATGCGAAAGTGTTCACCAACTCGGCACGTGTGTTATCTATTTGCAGCGATAAATGGAATACAGTCAACTTTCTCAAAGACCATCATTTCCCCTATCCAAAAACAATTCGTTACCCGGAAGATAAAGAACAGATCGACTCTTTTCTTAAAGTTGTAGACTTCCCCCTTATTGTGAAACCAAGGCGTGGAAAGGGTTCTGAAGATGTACATGTAGCACAAAATTTAATGGCCCTTCATCAGCTTCTTTCGGAAAAAAAAGACATCATCCTTCAGCAATATCTTCCTGATGATCAAGGAGAATTTACCGTGGGAATTTGCAGCGGCATGGATGGAACTGTTTTATCCTCCATTGCATTAAAAAGACATTTACAGGACGGCATTACCATGAGGGCAACATCTGGTGACTTTAAGGATATTACAGAGTATTGCAAACAAGTCGCTGTTGCTCTTAAACCTTACGGGCCTTGTAATTTTCAACTTCGCTTTTGGCAAGAAAAAGCTTATATTTTTGAAATTAACCCGAGGTTCAGCAGTACAACAGGCATGCGCACACTATTAGGCGTAAATGAACCTGAAATCTTATTGCGATCCGAACTGCTGCAAGAAGAAATTCCTGAACTAAACATAATAAAATCAAGTGTAATCCGGCAATACGCAGACTATTTAGTACCAACTGAAAAAATCTCGCAATTAGAACAAGAAAGTATCTCTACAAAAAGCAAAACAAAAGAATAAAATCAATTACTTTTTAGTTTTTTTATATTTAGGCTTTGTTAAACTCGACGGTTGATTCCCCCTGAGGGTGCTCACTTTTCATTCTAATTAACAAAGCATCCAAATCAACAATAGTCTGTGACACAGCCTATGTTTTACATTCGCTTGCATACTACAGCTTTTCATGTTACACTTAATAAGAATTATTTTTGTTCGGTAAGGATTGATAAGTGATATACTTTCGTCTGGAAGATTTGGAGCAAGGATAGTAACACAATGTATGCACTGCATACGAGGAGGAAACACAAATGGAACAAGGTAAAGTAAAATGGTTTAATGCAGAAAAAGGTTTTGGATTTATCGAACGTGAAGATGGAGACGACGTATTCGTTCATTTCTCAGCTATTCAAGGCGATGGCTACAAATCCTTAGACGAAGGTCAATCTGTAACATTTGACGTTGAACAAGGTCAACGCGGACTACAAGCAGCTAACGTTCAAAAAGCATAATCAACATTAGCACATATGAACAGACTCTAAAATTAGAGTCTGTTTTTTTAATTTTAAAAACATAAAAATTCCCTACTCACGAATGAATAGGGAATGTCGAAACAAGTAATAGTAAATGGTAGACTCAGTATAACATAGGATTCTCGCCGCCACTAATCATTTTCATTATTTTTAACGATTATCCACCGTCTCCGGATACATATCATGATTCATCAAACGATAGTTCGCCATTTCCTCAAACTTCGTCCCAGGACGTCCCCAGTTGCAGTACGGATCAATGGAAATGCCGCCTCTTGGCGTAAATTTCCCCCATACTTCGATGTAACGCGGATTCATTAATTTAATCAAGTCATTCATAATGATATTCACACAGTCCTCATGGAAATCGCCATGATTGCGGAAACTGAACAAATACAGCTTCAACGATTTGCTTTCCACCATCTTAATATCAGGGATATAGCTAATATAAATCGTCGCAAAATCCGGCTGACCTGTCACCGGGCAAAGACTCGTAAATTCAGGACAATTGAATTTCACGAAGTAATCACGATTCGGATGTTTGTTATCAAATGCCTCTAAAATCGATGGATCGTATTCAAATGTATATTTTGTTCCTTGATTGCCTAAAAGTGAAATCTCTGTTTTTAACTCTTCTTCTTTTCTTCCTGCCATGTAAAACCCTCCTTAATCTCCCCTTTATTATAGTGTGATCCGCTCAACAGTACAATAGGAGCGGTTTCACTTGATTGTATATGCCCCTATAGGTAAAGTAATGAAAAAGGAGAGATGGATCATGGAACAAATAACAACAATGACTGTTTTGCAGGAGAACTTAAAAAAGAATCCAATCGTGCTGCTTTATATTTCCCGTCGGAGCTGTTCTGTCTGTCATGCCGTGCTGCCGCAGGTGGAAGAATTATTACTGAACTATCCAAAAATTTCCTCTTTTCATGTGGATGCTGATGACATCCCTGAAGTAGCCGGAGCGTTTTCCGTTTTCACCATTCCTGCCGTTCTATTTTTCGTGGAACAAAAAGAAATGTTTCGCAAAGCACGATTTATTCCGATGGAAGATCTCAACGATCAAATAAAAAAAATTTATGATCTTATATAAAAATTGATTCGTCAAAATGTTTAATTTAGCAATAATCATGTAAAATATATTTTGTAAAAGAAAGGAGCGTTATCAAATGACTCTATTAGAAGAAGTATTATCCTTTAATAAAGAGTTCGTAACTAACAAAATGTATGAGGAATTTACAACAGACAAATTTCCCGACAAACGGGTCGTCATTTTAACTTGTATGGACACACGTCTTGTAGAACTAGTAACCAAAGCAATGAACTTCAAAAACGGCGATGTAAAAATCGTCCGTAACGCCGGTGCAATCATCAATCATCCATTTGGGAGCATCATGCGCAGCCTGCTTGTAGCTGTCTATCAATTACGGGCTGACGAAGTATTGATTGTCGGCCATCATGATTGTGGAATGAGCACCTTGTCAAGTGATGTAATGTTTGATGCGATGAAAGAGCGCGGTGTCAAACAAGAAACGATTGACACACTGCGTCACGCAGGAATTGAAGTCGATCAATGGCTTGAAGGCTTTAGCAGCGTAGAGGAGAGCGTCCAACACAGCGTACATATGGTGAAATCCCATCCGCTGATGGTTCCTAACATTCCCGTGCATGGACTTGTGATTCATCCAGAAACGGGTGAACTGGATCTTGTAGTAGATGGATATGAAAAAGAAGCGTCTCTTTAAGAGACGCTTCTTTTTTGTCTTAGTCTGTTTCTACCATGCTATGTTTAATTTCGCTATATAATCCGGCACAAATAACTTTCAATGCTTTCTCTGCTGTACGATCAAACCCGACTAAAAAACAAGTTGCCGGTCCAGCAGATTTTTCGATGTCAAGCGAACACTCTACGTCCTCCTGCTTCATTTCTGTATGTCCACTCATTATCCTCCACTCATGAAGGATTCCCTTTGATCCGACAGGTAAAATACTCCGGACTCCCTCGATTTCAATCACTTTTCGAAACAGATAAAGTGGAGCAACAGCATGCGGTTCAGCCAATACTTCCAGGCCTACAAGCGGCTTGCCGATCACACCATAACAAACGGAATCACAGTCAAAATCATCTACTTGCCTCGCATGACTTCCAATGACTGTAATGCCGGCAGCTGATTCGCTCATCGTAAAATTCGTTTCTGTGCTTCCTGTCATCTGTATGGAACACTCTGCTTCCCTAGCCGCCTGCTCGATGCCAGCCCTTAATTTTGACCATGCTTCTTCTCCAGCAAAGTTGTGAATGACTGCGGCAAACGGTTCCCCTCCGGCTGCGAGACATTCCATTAATGCCACGCGTGCAGAGAAATAGCCGACCATTTCATATTCTGCTTGTACGGTGTCACCCTTTTTTTCACCAACTGAACCGCTGTTATCAGCAGCGATGACAAGTCCATTTGTATAAATGACATCCCGCTTCATGCGTGAACACGCCCAAAGCGCTTCTCAAACACTGGCAGAACACGCGGAAGTAAAACAGCTGCCACAATCCCATTGAAAACAGCTGCAATCGTAATAGCTGGAGCGGCGCCAGCATAAAACGGCCAGCCCATCACCAAAATGAATGGAGCAGGTGCGGCTAAACCGTTTAAAAGAACAAAAACAAGAACAGCCAATATTCTTTTACCTGATCCATACATTTTACCAAATAACCAGACGACGACCGCCATTTCAGCAGCTACAAGCAAATGCAGCGGCCCCATCGGCAGACCGCCGATGAGGGCAGAAATCAGATGCCCAAATGCACCCACAAGCGCCCCCGGCCCGGCCCCGAGAAGACCTGCGGCTAAAAGCGCAGGAAACGAGTCAAGCGCTATGCTTGAAACCGGTCCCGGTACTTTGATCATCCCGCCGATTACCGACAGGGCAATAAATAATGCAACCCATGATATTTTCTTTACGTTCACTGCTTATCTTCCTTCCTCTTCCCATCTCGAAAGACGTTGGCGCTGCGGACATACTCTACGTCCTTGACACCGAGACGGAAATTGACGACGCGGGCAATTGCAAAGAAATAATCAGAAAGTCGATTTAAGTATTGCAGCGTGACCGGATGCACTTCTTCTTCCTCACGCATTAAAGCCACAACGAGACGTTCCGCGCGTCGTGTAACGGTACGGGCAATATGAATAGAAGCTGATGCTTTGGATCCGCCTGGCAAAATAAAGCGCTCCAACTCCGGTGCTTCCTTAATGTATTCATCAATTTTCTTTTCAAGCGCATCCACTGACTCGGACTGCAGTTTCCAAGGACGCTTGCCCGCAACAGTGGCCAAATCACCGCCACAATCAAACAATTCGTGCTGAATTATTTCTAAATCAGCTAAAATATCTTGAAACTTGTCAGGATCAAGTTCTGCCATCGCCTGGCCGACGAAACAGTTCGCCTCATCTACTGTTCCATAAGCCTCTACACGTATATGATCTTTCCCAACACGTCCTCCAATAATGCTTGTGTCCCCTTTGTCACCTGTTCTTGTATATAATCTCATTTTCCTTCCTCCTCATTTTTTATTATTTGCGGCAAACCATACCACACTTGAATCACTCGCTGTGCTTGATAAGCAGTATCTTGAAAACACCAGCCGGCCGCATCCCGCCACATTCTGTCAAAAGGGTTCGCCGGCACAACCCCTTTCGTCATATCGGTGCCAATAAGAATCAATTGCCGGTCTTGCTTTTCCTTTTCCCACTCCAGCCATCCAGCCACTTCCTTGTTCCACGCAACGCGAGCTGCTTCGGAACTTCCTTCTTTCTCAACGAGCCGGCGGACGTGCCTCTCGATGCCTTCCAATACGATGATCGGATCCGTCCATTCTATCGGCTCACCGGTCTGATAAAACGAATACCAGCGATAGGGCACCACCTCTAACTTATATTCTTTTTTTACCCATTGCTTTTTGCCGTTGAAGGCACCGCCTGTAATGAGATGCATCGTTCACCCCTCCTTAACGCAGAAATTGAACCAGTCAGTTCATACCCCCGGCCATTTTCCGTTTGCCATTCCCAAAATTCCTTTTTCTCGGGAGCCACTTCTGTCAACAGATGGCGGATCACGCCTCCGTGAGTAACGATGGCAGCGCGCTTGATTCCCTGTACAATCAGATGATCGAGCCACTTCCGCCAGCCACCAGCGATCCGGCTGCTAAACTGCGCATACATTTCTCCTTCCGGCAGCGGATTCGAGAATGGATCTTTTATCCATGTAGTGTATTCTTCCATATGCTCCAGCTCCCGGTGAACCTTTCCCTCCCAGCGGCCAAAATTCATTTCCCGAAACTCCGGCCACCTATCAATCATAGAATCAGGAAAAAGAATAGCCGCTGTATCCACACAACGCTGCAAATCGCTTGCGATCACTTTTTCATAAGAAGGGATGTGCGGCTGAATCAGCTGAAGCTTCTTTTTTCCTGTCTCGCTTAACATTGAATTCGTCCAGCCGCTGAAGGCTTTCCGTTCATTGTCCATCGTTACACCATGACGATAGAGACCAATAACCACAAGATCATCCATAAAAGCAATTCCGCTCCTTCCAAACTAGCACCGAGCAGGTCCCCGGTAATACCGCCAAAATGTTTAAGTGCTCCCCGCCGGGCAAACAGGAAAAACAAACCCGCCGCTGCAGCAAGCGTGAGAAATGTCTGGATCCCCCCCATCATGGTGAAGGTAACGAGCCCAATGGCTAAAATCCATATACCATATCTAACAGCAAGACGGCGATCTTTTCCCTGTTGAAAAAAATAAGCAATCCCCTCCTCTTTAGCCGGCTTCACGCCGTTCAATAACAAACCGGTGATCATCTGGCTGTAAAACGGAATAAGACCAACAAAAATGGCGAGCTGACTGTTTCCAAATAAAACAATTTCATATAAAAAGAGAAAGCGGGAAGCGAGCAGGACAATGAGTGAAAGAACACCAAATGCACCGACCCGCGGATCTGTTAATATTTCCAAGCGGCGCTTCACGTCCCGATAGGAAAAAAACGCATCACTCGTATCAATCCAGCCATCTAAATGAAGGCCTCCCGTCCAAATAATCGGCAGCAGCCAGAGTAGAAAGGCATTCGCTAAGGGAGAGAGCGGCGATAGCTCAAGAAGCAGCCAAAAAACACCGCCATACAGAAGACCCTTCACTAAACCAAAGAGCGGAAACACCCTTAAACACGCCCGCAAATGACGAGCATCTATCGGCAGTTCACGATTGACCGGTACGAGAGAAAAAAATTGCAGGCTAAGTAAAAAACCGTTTGCATACATTTTCCAGTTCATTCGCTGCTTTCCTTTACATGTCCGCCAATAATCGAAAGAAGCTGCTCCCAATCCAAATACTTTTGTAAATGGTCAGCCAGTTGATTATATGTTTCTTCTTTGTCTTTCATTATTTTTTGTTCTTTTTCTACCTTTCTTTCCCCTGCCAAAGCATCCTCTTCCTCCAGCTGATGGTCGGCTAAATAAGGTAGAACAGCCAGCACGGGAATGCCCGTCCGTTCCTCAATCCATTGTTTCCCTTCATCAAATAATGCCGGCTCCCCATGAAATTTATTAATGATGATCCCTTTTACACGGGCACGTTCATATGGATCAAGCAACTCAAGCGTGCCGACTATACTGGCAAATACACCGCCGCGGCGAATATCGGCAACCATTATGACTGGTACATCCGCCAGCTCAGCCACCTTCATATTTACGACTTCATTCTTCTTTAAATTCATTTCTACCGGACTGCCGGCTCCTTCAATAACGAGAAAATCAGCCTTGCTGCTTAATCTCTCTAATGACTGTTTAATGACTGTGATCGCCTTCTCATAATACTGTTTGCGATAGGTAAATCCCGAGATCCTCTCA
Source organism: Bacillus lumedeiriae (assembly GCF_044891285.1). Lineage (NCBI taxonomy): Bacteria > Bacillati > Bacillota > Bacilli > Caryophanales > Bacillaceae > Bacillus > Bacillus lumedeiriae. Next base: position 49,648 of record NZ_JAUIYO010000007.1, on the reverse strand, counting down.
ATTCGTTCACCAAGCCAAATCACTTCTGAACGGCCAGATCCCGATGGCTTTAACAAAATCGGATTCATTTCGGGACCTACATTGATTTTGCATGCTTCTGCTTGCAGTACTTGTGCAGTGCCTATTTCTTTGCCATCGCCAGTCACATACGAGTTGTTCGTTACATTTTGCGACTTAAAAGGCGCCGGCTGAAACCCCTTTTGAACGAGCAGACGGCACAGCGCGGTCACGATGAAGCTTTTTCCTACATCAGAAGCCGTGCCTTGGATCATAATGCCGTTCATATTGCCGCCCCCTTTTTCTTTACAATCGGATATCCATGCTCGATAAGCACAGCGCTCTCCGCATCATTGATCAGCCACTGGTGAAGTTCACCTAACGCTTTCGCATAATGAAAAACGAGCGGGCTGTCCATCGGTTCAAACGCTAATTCATTAGATACGATGATGACAGCCCCGGCGGATCTTCTAATCGCACCGATTCCTGTTTGAATGATATTTTTTACACTCGCATGAAAATCCGGCCGTTCCCATCTCTCTTCGTTCATATCACCCGCAAACCACTCGTTTGTTAACAGCGTCGTCAAGCAATCAATTAATACCGTATCCCTTTTCGTGAAACCACCGGATAATGCACCGATGTCAACAGGCTGCTCCCACGTTATCCACTTTTGTCCCGATGATTCCCTCTGCTGTTGATGGGAACGAACACGGGCTTTCATTTCTTCATCCGTTACTTTTCCGCAGGCTATATAATGAAGCTTCCCCTCCAATTTATCAGCCTCAACGATCGCCCTTGTTTCCGCTTCCCTGCTCTTTCCGCTGCGCACGCCCCCAAGAATAATCGTTACCTTTGCTTTTTCCATTGAATTAGCGCCTCTTTCAGCTTATTGTTTTCTTCTTTCGTTTTAACAGCTGTTCTCAGCCATTTGCCGTTAAGCCCCGGATAATTGTATGTATGGCGAAGTATGATACCTTTTTTCAATAAAAATAACAAAAGCGGTTTTTGGTCTTCAAGCGCTGGATCACGAAGCAAATAAAAGTTAACAACCGAGCGGGTAAAGTTAAATTGTTCCCTCTCCAACCATTCAAACATTCGATTTCGTTCCTCTGCAATTTTTTGTCGTGATCTTTCAGCAAATGAAGAATCAGTAAGTACCGCTTCTACCGCTCTCAAAGCCAGGGCATTCACATTCCAGTGAGGACGAAAGCGCGCGATTCGTGTTGCTACCGCCTCGCTTGCGAGCAAATAACCAATCCGTAAACCCGCAATCGCATACATTTTGGTGAGCGACCTTAACACAATAAGCTGCGGGTATTTATGAAGTAAGCTGGCAAACGTAAATGAACCGGCAAAATCGTAAAATGCTTCATCAATGACAACGTAGCAGCGGCTGTTCTTAAGCTGTTCCAAAAGCTGAATCATCTCTTTTGTAGAAAAAGCAATCCCGCTCGGATTGTTTGGGGTACAAATAAAGATAGCGGAAGCCCCTTGTGCTTTGTTGACTATTTCATCGACTGGAAGACTGCCCGTTTCATTGACAAACGAATAGTCGATTTCACACTCATACACTCGACAAGCCGTTTCATATTCGGAAAATGCCGGCTGAACAAGAATGACTTTTTGACGGCTCCATAATTGGCCGAGAAATTGGATCACTTCTGCTGCGCCGTTTCCTAAGACGACTTGATGTTCATCCACTTGATCATGCTGTGCAATTTGCTTCGTTACTGTTTTTCCGTAAGGATCAGGGTAATCAGAAACATCCGCCAGCCAGCTCATCCACTTCTCTTTTATCACTTGCGGCGGGCCGTACGGGTTCACGTTCACACTGAAATCAATGATTGATTCCGGCTGTTCTATTTGCAATTGTTCATATAAGTGGGCCGGATTCGAACCATGAGCGGGCCAATTCATAGCAAATGCCTCCTATCCACATCATTAGTAAGAATAAAAGAGAAGACCGCTCCATAATTTGATTAGCAAGCAGGATATCTCCCGCTGTTTTTTCTTTCAAAGGATCTCCCATTTTGGCACGGTGAGAAACACTGCCTTTATATGTATTCACACCACCAAGCTGAATGCCGAGCAGACCAGCGACAGCTGCTTCACACCAGCCGCTGTTCGGACTCGGATGCTTTTTCGCATCACGGAGGACGATCTGCCATACTCGTTTTCTCGGATACTTACTTTCTGGAAAAGACAAAACCATCAGCCAGCCGGTTAAGCGGGCAGGCAGCCAGTTAACGAGATCATCCAAACGAGCGGAAGCCCAGCCAAACGCTTCATACCGTTCATTCTTATAACCGACCATCGAATCACACGTGTTAATCGCCCGGTACATCATCGCTCCCGGCGCACCGCCGATCAGCGCCCAAAAAAGCGGTGCCGTCACGCCGTCACTTGTATTCTCAGCAATTGTCTCGATCGCTCCCCTCGTGATTTCCCCTTCATTCAAATGATCGGTATCCCGGCCGACAATATAAGAAAGCTTTACACGTGCTTCCTGCAGCTCTCCTCTTTGCAGCGGTTCATACACACTGAGCCCAGCTTCTTTTAAGCTGCGGCAGGCAATGGCAGAAGCGATCAGCACCGCTTCTGCTGCTATGCCGGCTGCGGGATGAAGGCGGTAAAAAACAAATACCAATAAAAAACTCACGCCTCCTGTTAGCAGAAGAACAATAAGAAGCATGAGAATTCCTTTTATTCGCCGATTCCTCCCTTTGTTTAACCGCTGCTCCAGTCTATGAATCAAGGAGCCGATCCATCGAACAGGATGCGGAAGGTGCGGCGGATCTCCAACGAGACGGTCAATGAGAAAGGCAATAGCGGCAGCAAGAAGATGATGAATCATGTTTCCCTCTCTCCTATCCCATTGTTCTCCAATGCTTCCATCGTACACTCATAAACAGCTTTGCCAATGGCCTGGCCGAGCGGTGAAATGGTGCCAGCGAACGTCTGACACGGACCGCGCTGGGTAGCCGCAATTAATACACTATCCGTAGAGGTGCCGGTCGCCTGCGAATTCGTAAGCGGGTCCTTCACTTTTTTATCAAACAGCGCTTTGACCTTCGCTTCTGTTGCAGTCATCACCGCTTGTACGAATGCTTCTTCCGATAAATGTCCGTTAGCAAACACCCAGATGTTAATCGTGCCAGGGGAAAACGCGCGATCGTGTTCTACAGAGCGCGATACATCCACCGCATTTCCAACACCAGCTGTGACAATCGAGAATACTGAGACTCCATCTATTTCTACGAATCGGCAAGCCGCAGTGTGCAAATACACAGCGGTCATCATGCCAACCGTTTCATTCACATCGAAACCGTGCCCACGGAGAAATTGTCTCATATCTTCCTTATAGGAATCATGCCAGTAATTTTTATCGACATGGCGGTTCACGAAGCTGCGGTGCCATCCCCAGCCCGCTCCAACCACGCCTGCTGACAATGTTTTTAATAGAGCGGGAGCATCAAGTGCAATAAATTCCGCAGTTTCCCTCAGATGCATGCGGTCAATCTTTATTTCCTCGTCCTCTTCCCTCGTTTTCTCAGGGAGAATACTCATTTGCGGCTTCGGCACTTCTGGATGAGGACGCTGATGGATCTCTGTTTGATACACTTGTTGAATCGGCTCCTCCTTTAACACTTCACTTGGATTGCCAAGGCTGCGCATCTTTCCGTCTTTCATGAGCAGCAATCTGTCACAATAAAGAGAAGCGAGATTTAAATCATGAAAGATCGAAATCACCGTTAAACCCGTTTCTTTCGTCATTTTCTTTAACAAATCAAGCAATTCTTTTTGAAAAGATAAGTCCAGGTGATTTGTCGGTTCATCTAAAAGCAGGATTTCTGGCTGCTGAGCGAGCGCTTGCGCGAGAAAAACACGCTGACGCTCACCGCCTGACAGTTCTTCAAGAGAAGCATCTGAAAACTGCAGCGTTCCTGTTTGTTCCATCGCCTGCCTCACAGCCCGCTCGTCTTCTGCTCTCCATACTGGGAAGAAGCCGCTTTGATGAGCATAGCGCCCTAAGGAGACCGTTTCTTTCACTGTATAGGAAAAAGATTGTGAGGTCATTTGTGGAAGGACAGCGAGACGTTTTGCCAGTTCTTTCGGCGTGTAATCCGGCAGTTTTTTCCCGTTAATCCATAGTGTCCCGCGGCTTGTAGGGATGATGCCGCTCATCATTTTAAATAGCGTCGTCTTCCCGCTTCCATTTGGTCCTAATATGCCAAAAAGCTCTCCCGCCCCCACAGAAAAAGATAGTTCGTGAACAATCATTTTGCCATTATAGCCGCCGGTGAGTTGTTCTGCTTGAATCATGCTGCTCTTCTTCCTTTCCTTTGTTTACGAAGTAAAATAACGGCAAATACTGGTGCACCGATAACAGATGTGATCACCCCAATCGGCAGTTCTGCCGGCGAGATAATGATCCTGGATACAAGATCAGCCAAAATTAAAAAGCCGGCACCCGTTAACAGTGACAACGGCAGCAAATGGCGATGATCAGGTCCCCAGATGAGACGGATGAAATGAGGAATGACGAGGCCAACAAAGCCAATCGTTCCGGAGACAGCAACAGCTGCCCCTGTCAATACCGAGCCGGCTAACAGCACTGTCAATTTTTTCCGACGGACATTCACTCCTAAATGCTGGGCTTTCTCTTCTCCAAACGACATCGCATTCAATTCGGGCGCATGAATGATTAACAGCAGCGTCCCTCCCAGAAAAAACGGGAGAATAATTCCAATGTAATCCCAGCCACGCATCGATACACTACCAAGCAGCCAGCCAATAATTTGCCGCAGCTCTTCACCTGTCAAGGCGATCATTAAAGAAATGACCGCTCCCAAGAAAGAGCTAAAAATGATTCCTGTCAAAATGATCGTCTCCACTTTAAACGATCGTTCAATCGATTGAGCAAACAAAACGACTATAAAAATCGTCACGATGGAAGCTGCAATACTGACAATAGGCAGCGTAAAGCCGGTCAGCCACGGCAGCTGAATGCCGAAGAACAGCACCATGACCGCACCAACAGAAGCACCAGATGACACACCTAGTGTGTACGGATCTGCCAGCGGATTACGCAGGAGCCCTTGAAAGGCAGCTCCTGCCACCGCTAAAGAGGCACCAACAAGGCCGGCTAACAAGACTCTTGGAAACCGGATCTGCCAGACGATGTTATCGATAGAAGAATCAATGCCATACAGCGGTGTCCCGAAAAAATGGTGTGACAATAGGAAGACAATATCCTTAAATGGAACGTGTATCGTCCCAATGGAGATACCGGCAAATACAGCGATCGTAAAAAAGGCAAACGCTGATAAATAAGCCGAAACTTTATTTCTGAAAAACATCTGAACAAATGGTTTCGGCAAATTTCTCTACTCCTTTAACAAAACAAGTGTCTATCCTATACATCCCTTTATTTTTCATCAGTTTGTTCCTTCTCTCTTCTCTTTGAATGATAAAAATAGGCATTAAAAAAACACCTCTACACGATGAAGAGATGCAGTGAAAAAGGGCAGACAGGCGCAATGAGCCGGCAGCCGCTTCTACACCATCCCATCCGCGCAGGTTATCAGTGTTTTAAATCAGGCAGGTTTTCTGGCTTATAAAATGACATCATTTCACTTACAGTGGCGGGACCGCGCTGGATTTTCATCAGCTTGCCCTTTTAAAAAGCTCTTCTCACTCGAGCTTTACCTGATTCAACGTATGTAGTTTCCTATCAAGCTTATTATACACGAAAACAACGTGACTTCCATGCCATTTTAAAGTAGAAGATAAGTAAAATCACTTGCCAGTCTTTTTAAATGAATGGATTGATATTCTAAAAGTTTTAAAATTTTTGAAGCATAATCAATGATTCCGTTTTACATGCGTGTTTCAAAGAATAGATATAGAACAAACACAAGTGAAAGGAGTGTCTATCATGGGGCTGTTTACCGTCATCGGACTAGCATTTGTCTTGCTTTTTATCGCATCCACTCTCGTCTACTTCCTCCGTCAGTCACTTGACTCTTCCGATACAACTCGGATCGACAACATTCCCGAATACTACAATGATTTACCTGATCACGATTCCACACATGATCGCAACTCATAACATGACAAGGGTGCCCCAATAGTATAACTGCTAGGGGCATCCCTTGTATGGTTCTTTACACGTGTCTGTTGATTTCCGTTCTAGGTACTTCGCTTTCCCCCACAGGAGTCTTCGTGCCTTCCACTCCAATCAACTTAGTGAAAAATTATTGTTTCAACTTTCTTAAAGAAAAGAAGAAAGCCATCGGATTTAGTATTAAGTAAAGGAGCTGTCTAAGACAGCTCCTTCTTGTTTTCTCTTTAATAATAGAATACCATTAATTATTTAGTAACTAGCTGAATGTCTTTGATGGCCTGCTTCATGATTTGACCCATCTTAGTCAGCTCTTCATAAGTAGCAGCAAGCGGCGGCATAAATACAATGACATCACCGAGCGGTCTCGTCAGCATCCCAAGTTCCCGCATACGCAGCGTTGCCCGGTAAGCAGCCCTTTCTTCAAACGGAAAAGGCTCGTTCGTTTCTTTATCTTTCACAATGTCAATGCCGCACATTAGACCAAGCTGACGGATTTCGCCAACGTGAGGCAGTTCCTTTAATTCTGCCAATATCGTTTGAATATATTCCGCTTTACGGGCGGCCTGTTCAACAAGCCCCTCTTTTTCAAAAATAGCTAAGTTCGCTAAAGCAGCCGCGCAGCCAAGCTGATTGCCTGTATAAGAATGACCATGAAAAAAAGTTTTCATTTCTGTGAAATCGGCATAAAAAGCCTCGTAAATCTCTTCTGTAGTAAGTGTAGCAGCAATCGGCAAATATCCACCGGTAATTCCTTTTGCGACGGTCATAATATCCGGAGAGACTCCTTCATGTTCAACGGCAAACATTTTCCCCGTACGGCCAAACCCTGTCGCTACTTCATCGACAATGAGTAAAATATGAAACTCCTGGCATAAGCGCTCAAGCTCTTTCAAATAGCCAGGCGGCATAATGTGCATTCCGCCCGCTCCCTGTATCATTGATTCAACGATAAGCCCGGCAAGCTGCTCATGTTTTTCTTCAAATAGTGTACGCATAGCCGTAAGTGACGATTTCCCATCCCCCGACGGAAATGGAACTGCATATGAATCAAACATAAGGGCACTGTATACTCGATGATAAATGTCAATTGAGCCAACACTGATCGCGCCCACTGTGTCGCCATGATAGCCGTTGGACAATGTTACGAACTTCTTCTTTTCGGTTTCTCCTTTGTTTTGCCAGTATTGATACGCCATTTTTATCGCTATTTCCACCGATTCTGCTCCGCTGTCTGAATAAAATACGCGCATCAGCCTTTCTGGCGAAAGCTCAATTAACTTTTCCGCCAGCTCGATGGATGGAACATTTGCCGCGCCAAGCAGCGTTGAATGCGCAATTTTTTCAAGCTGAGCTTTAATCGCTTCATCAATTTCCTGCCGGCGGTGGCCATGCACGTTCAGCCATAACGAAGAGTAACCGTCTAAATATTCGTTACCGTGAATATCTTTTAACCGAATCCCCTCGCCGCTTTCGATAATGAGCGGGGCTTCTTCATAATCTTTCATTTGTGTAAACGGCAGCCACATATGCTTCTGACTAATCTCATATAAGCGTTTCGTATCCATTCTTTATTCCCTCCATCAGTCTATTGAATTTCCAACCTTTCACGAGTTGGGAGCGGTAATCACTCTCTTTAAGTGCAGTATGAATATCTGGGATGAATGGAATATGCCCAATGACCGGCAGATGCGATAATTGCCCAATAACCTTGATGTTATCCTGATCAATGTCTTCTCCGCCAGGTGCAGTACTTGAAAATACGAGACCAGCGATCGGCAGTTTTCTTTTAATAACTGCTTCAATCGTCAGCATCGTATGATTAATGGCCCCTAGCCCGGCTCTTGCCGCAATAATGACTGGCAGCTTGACTTCTTCCATTACATCAATCATGCATCTTCCTTCACGGTTCAGCGGCACATACAATCCGCCCGCTCCTTCCGCGAGTAAAAGCTGCTGACCGGATGCACGCCTGTTAATTTCAGCAATCAATCCAGCTTCATCAATAGTCGTCCCCTCTTCTTCAGCTGCTAAATGGGGAGAGCTCGCTTTTTGAAATAAATATGTATAGAGCTGATCTTCCTTCACCTCTGGGAGAAGCTTGTACATTTCAGCATCCGGCGCCGTCCACTTCCCTTGCTTCCATTCTGCTCCGCTTTGCACCGGCTTGTATGGAATCGCATCAACGCCCCGTTCCATTAATCCATGAGCAAGCAAAAGTGTCGTGATCGTCTTGCCTGCATCCGTATCTGTACCTGTAATAAAAAATCCCGGCATCGGCAATAACCCCCTTGTAAATATGTAAACTATATTTACAAATATGTTAACATATGAAAAAATGAGAAACAATTATATTTTTAAGGAGAGAAAAATGAATGAAAGCAAATGACATCGTTCTTTGCGCTCTATTTGCCGCATTAATGGCGGTGGGCGCAAACGTATCATCCTTTTTAATGATTGGCGGCGTGCCTGTCACACTTCAGCTCATGTTTGCCATGATTGCAGGCGGTTTGCTCGGCAGCCGGCTCGGAGCCCTGTCCATGACTGCTTATCTATTTATCGGTCTTGCTGGTGCACCAGTGTTCGCACAGTTTAAAGGCGGTCCTGCCAGCTTACTTAGTCCTACATTCGGCTTTATCCTTTCTTTTATTCTTGTAGCCTATGCCTCTGGCAAGATTCTGGAAAATAGACACAAAAAAACGGCTTACCTTTTTGCCGGTATCGCCGCTATTTTCTTCAATTACATGATCGGAACTAACTATATGTATGCAGCATTCAAATGGTGGGCGGACGCTCCAGATGGCTTCAGTTATGCGGCAGCCTGGTCGTGGATGGCTGCTTATCTTCCTCTTGATCTAGCGGTTACCGTTCTTTCTCTTGCTGCTATACCAAAAATCCAGGCGGCGTTACGGCACCGAGGATTGAAATCTTCCAACAGCCAAAAAGTTATGTAGCGTTCTTATGTCAAAAACTCTTCAGAAAGGCCATAAGATATTGCCCTGCCACTATAGTTACAATAAACTTGTTACATTCGGATATCCCAGCCATGCAAAACCCCGTTCTCATTTTAGGACGGGGTTAAAATAAAGTTGTTTCATTTTTAGTGTAGATTCTTTTTACCTCCACGAGACCAGATCACCACCGGAATGAGTAATAGGGATAAAATCCCTCCAGCAAATGATAATGTTAGATAGCTTGAACCTGCCACAATCATCCCAGACAATGCTCCGCCAGCAGCTCCTGACAATGCAATCAAAACATCCACTGTACCTTGCGTTTTAGCCCGTGTGGACATTTTAGTTGAATCAACAATCAGTGCAGTTCCGCTTATCAAACCAAAATTCCACCCTATTCCAAGTAAAGAAAGAGCAATGACTAGGAAAATCATAGAATCTCCTGATGCCAATGCTGCTGTTAAACCTGCGAGAAGCAATGTAGTTCCAGAAGCAATAGCCATCGCGGTACGCCCCAGCTTATCAACAAGGATACCTGTAACCAATGAAGGGAGATACATGGCACCTATATGAAAGCCAATCACAAGACCTACTGCATCCAAGCCATGTCCATGATGTCTCATATGAATGGGTGTCATTGTCATAATAGCGATCATGACCATTTGAGTAAGAACCATAATTGTCGCACCAACGATTATGCCTCTCTTGTTTTCTATATGTTCAGTTGCTGCTAAATGTCCTTTATCACTAGGTTCTTGGCGGGTTACTTCTATCATTCTCGCTATAACTAATGGATCTGGACGAAGCATGATGTAAAGGACAATACCTGCTAAGAAATATGCTGCTGCAGCTAAAATGAAAGGACCTGCAAGTGATGGAACACCAATAGAAAGAGCGAAATTCCCCATCACATTTACTAAATTGGGACCTGCAACTGCACCAAATGTTGTAAAAACCATAGTCATACTAATAGCAGTTGCCCGCTGTTTACTATTCGCTAAGTCCGTACCGGCATAACGGGCTTGTAGATTTGTTGCTGTTCCTGCACCGTAAACAAGTAGAGAAGTAAATAACAGCAAAATACTATTTATTATTGCCGCAATAATAATTCCTATTGCTCCAAGTCCGCCGATCATAAAACCAGCCGTCAAACCTATACGGCGTCCATACGCTTGCGAAAGTCTCCCGACAAATAAAGCGGCTCCTGCTGACCCTAAAGTAAATAAAGCTGAAGGAAGTCCAGCAAACGCAGCAGTGCCAAGCATTTGCTGTGCAAGAAGTGCGCCCACAGTAACGCCTGCTGCTAACCCTGCACCACCAAAAATTTGTGAAATACTTACAACGAATAATGTACGCTTGTATAACGTTTTTTGTTTTTCTTCAGAACAAATGTAGCTTTGTAACGAAGCTGTTTGGGCGTCTAATGCTTCTATACTCTCTTTGTGTAACATCATCTAACCTCCTTTTCTAGAAACCTTATTCTATTTCTTATTCATCCTTCAACTAGATTTGAATCATCATAACACGCACAAAAAAACCACACAATATTATAATTGTATGGCGAACAATATTAGGTAAGATCATTTAGCAAACGTTTAAGGATCATCAATCCATGCTGGAGCTCTTGGAGTGTTTTTGGTGCACAGACAGAAATCCTTACAGCTCTTTCTGGACAACTATTTCCAACTACAAAACGTTCAGCCGCATACACCTGTACCCCTTGCTGTGCAGCTAACGTTTCAAATTCAGCACCTGTGATCTTTCCTGGTAATAGTAACCACCGAAAGATGCCTGTTTCAACCCCGAGGCACGTATAGTCCGCCAAATATCGATTGACGGCTTGGTTTCTGCTAATTGTTTGTTCCCGATGACCCTTAATTAAGACTTCAAATTGATTCGATACAATCGTACGTGCTGTCAGTTCTGCTAATAACGGAGAAACCGTTATATTTAAATTATAAAGTGCCTTTGAAATCGGCTCCTTGAATTGACTCGGCACGGCTACATAGGCTAGCCGTAACCCTGGTGCTAACGATTTAGATAAACTTGCAATATAGATGACCTGTTCTGGGGCAAATGAGGCGACTGCTGGAAGTGGCTTCTCGTTCAGAAGATGGTACGACGCATCTTCAATAACAAACTGTTTATACTTTTTGGCAATGGCTGCAATCCTTTTTCGATTCTCAACAGACATAAATGTCGCTGTAGGATTATGATAATCTGGGATCAAGTAAATGCCTTTAATATTATCATTTTTACATGCATCTTCAAAGGACGCTGGACTCATTTCATCGTTCTCTGATTTTATCGGTACTATTTGCACACTAAGCATCGCTGCAACAGTTTTTAAGCCAGGGTACGTATGTTGGTCAACACCAATGCGATCTCCAGGCTTACAAAGACTTGCCAATGTAGCAGCAATCGCATTTTGTCCCCCATTTGCAAATAAAATGTGATCAACGGTTGTTTCAAACCCGCCTCTTCGGATTAGCTTTATAGCTGCATCCTTTTGCCAAAGGCTTTCGCCTGTCCGGCCATAACTAAACCACTTTTCATACTCGGTCTCTTGCAGCATACTTTTTAATTGGAGTAGCAGCGGCTCGTAAGAAGTGTTATCCGGAAGTGTGGCTCCCATTTCAATTAAGTGCTTTGGCTTTGTATCTTCAAGTAAATACGCATTCGATAACGCATCATACGATACAAATGTCCCACTTCCAACTGCTGCACTTAACAATCCCTTTAACTCACACACTTTAAAAGCTTTTGAAATGGTACTCAGATTCAAATCCAAATAATCAGCTAGCTCTCTTTGTGGAGGGAGTTTTGTTCCAGGCAGCAATCCCCCGTTTAATATGTCCTGTTCCAATTGCCTTGCGAGCGCTTTATAGATAGGCTTTTCAGTTCTATCAATCGCTGGCTTCCAGCTCATCGGATAGTTATCAAAAGAATTAATTGGCATGATATGCACCCTTTTTCACACAATTATAATTTTCTTTAATATTATGCCTTTTAGTGAATATCCGAGCAATGATTACTTTTACTCCACTTTTCCAAAAATGAAAAATCCGAATAAGACTGAACCCTTAATTATATGGCCCTTTTATTACTCTTCAATTATGTTGTTTAAGAATATAGTCTAAACAAAAAATAAGCATATCCTCGTTTGAGAAATACGCTCTATAGCTAAATGAATAGGGAATACATATTTTTGATTAAGAAAATTGATTCAATTGGCATTGAAAGCTATTTACTATTTCTATAATAAAAGAAGGCGTAGAAGGAATGTTGACCGAATCAGCTGTTTTTCCTTTCAACATTTCTTCTCCCCTGGGTACAGAAGATGCGTAGTTTTTTTATTCTCTTTATTTCTCCAACAACTTCTCCCCCACTACCACTCCATCCTCATCCGCATAGACATAATGCCCCGGCACCCATTTCACTTCACCAAATTGCAAGGCAATGCCCTCTTGGCCTTCGCCTCTTTTGATGCTTTTCAGCGGATGGCTGCCTAGTGCGAGGACTCCGATGTTTAGCTGCGCCAATTCAGCCGTGTCACGGACGCAGCCATTAATAATCACGCCGGCTAATTTTCGCTCTTCTGCGATCTCTCCTAAACGGTCACCTAGCAGAGCACACCGCTTGGAACCTCCTCCGTCCACAACGAGAACGTGGCCTTCAGGAATCGTCTGCAGTGCTTTTTTAACGAGTACATTATCTTCAAACACTTTCACCGTTGAAATCGGACCAAAAAAACGCTTTTTCCCTCCGTAAGATTTAAGATCCAATCCACACACTTGCAGTTCGTTGGCAAAGTCATCACATAAATCAGCTGTTTTCACATCTAATTCGTTCATTTTTTTTCCCCCTTTTCCCCGTCGTCTTTACCTTTATTCGACAGATTTTCTCTGTTTCCTGTTCCTCTTCCTTTTCATTATGTTTTTTATGACAGGCATTGGGTATGTATAAAGTGACATTGTTTCCTAACAATTCGACAGATAGAAAAGGGATCAGCCATACAGACGGGACTGCATCAATCAATTATTCATCTCTTCCATCACAGCTTTTTTAAATCAAACGTTTTAACAATATGACAGCGGGTATCTATGCATCATAGGAAATTTAGACATTTCTTTACTAGGAGGCTATAAAAATGGAGAACACGAAGAAGTTCATTGGAGTTTTTAATAGTCAAGCAGAGGTTATTCAAAAAATTGAAGAATTGAAAGCAGAAGGTTACGCAGAATCGGATATTTACGCGGCTGCGAAAGATGAAGATTACATTTCAATGGTAAGAGGCCGGACAGGAGTAGAGACGGAATCGGCAGCTGGCGGTTCTTGGATGGATAAATTCATGGCTTTTCTCTCTGGAGAGGATGAAGTGCGAGGCGGATTGCGTAACATGGGATTAAACGATGTGGAAGCAAATCGTTATTATAATGACATTGAATCCGGCAAAATCCTTCTATATGTAGACAAAGATTATGATCAATATTATCGGGATCGGACATTAACGAATGAAGCGAATCCTCATCTTGGAGCAAATGCATTCGTAAACCGAGATCTAAGTACAACAGATGGCTACGCGAAAGGTGTAGGGGCTGACAGAGTACCAGACCTTGAGGCAGATGCCGGTCTTATAGACGAACAGCGCCTTCTACTTCGCGAGGAACGCCTTGAAGTGGACAAAGAACGTGTGCAAAAAGGAGAGGTATCCTTAGAAAAAGATGTGGTAGAGGAAGAACGAACCGTTGATGTCAACGTGGAGCGGGATGAAGTCTATATTGAACGCCGGGCCATAGATGAAGTAGCAGCTGCCCAGGACACGTCTCCGATCATGGAGGACAATAATACGATCCGCATTCCAATCACTGAAGAACGTGTGGAAGTAACGAAAAAACCTGTCATTTCAGAGGAACTAGTCATTGGGAAACGCAAAGTAAAAGATACAGAAACCGTAAGTGACACAGTGAAGCGGGAAGAAGTGCATGTAGAAAAAGAAGGAAATATCCATGTAGAAAACCGCGGTCGTACCGATCTGCCGCTTAACAAGCGCCATGATCACAATTTAACAGACAATCTCGATCGATACAATCGCCATTAATATCAGACTGAATATGAAAAGGACGCAGCTATTGCCGCGTCCTTTTCGTATTTATTGTCGGCTCCACAAACGTTCTCTGTCTGCCGCATAACGGGAGAAAAGTACATTCGTCCACTTTCCCCGCTTCCCTTGGAAAAGCTGACCATCTATTTCACTGACCGCTGTGATTTCCTGAATAGAATTCGTAAAAAACACTTCGTCAGCTGTTGCTGCTTCATAAGGCGAAAATAAGCCTTCGTTGACTTCCATCCCTATCTCCTGGGCGATGCTCATCACATATTGCCGCGTGATCCCATTTAAAATGCCTGTTTCAATAGCTGGTGTATAGAGCCGATCTTCCTTCACCCAAAACATATTAGATACGACTCCTTCTGCTATCATTCCGGTTTCCGTTAGAAAAATACCCTCTATCGATCCATCTTTGCCTGCTTCTCTCTTGCCAGCAATATTGTTTAAATAATGATGAGACTTCAACCGTTCATGCATTTCAGGAGAATTGCGCCTAGTAGTCAGCCATGTGCCTTGCTTTTCTAACAATTCACCAGGAGGCTGCAGCGGCTTTTGAAAGATAATGACTGTCGGCTGCTCGTATGCTTCTGTTTGCAAGCCAATTTCACCGTTCCCCGCTGAAACATTGAAACGAATGTAAGAATGCTCCCAACTGTTTGCTTCCGATAAACGTTGCAGCATCACCGTTGTTTCGGCACGATTAAACTCCGTGCTAATCATCAATTCCTGCAGACTGCTATTCAAACGGTCTAAATGGTCATCTAGCAAAAAAGGATGGCCATTATAGATTCGAAATGTTTCAAACACACCAACACCGTATAAAAAGCCATGATCGAAAGGAGAAATCCTTGCCTGCTCTTTCGGAACAATCTCTCCGTTTAAATAAATAAACATGTTATACCCGTACTTTCCGGTAGCAGCGGATAAAGCTTTGCAGCATTTCTTTCCCGCCGTACGTCATAATGGATTCTGGGTGAAACTGCACCCCTTCAATTGGCAGCTCCCTATGGCGGATCGCCATGATTTCCCCTTCTTTCGTCCAAGCAGAAACTTCGAAACAATCAGGGAGGGTGTCCCTTTTAACGATTAACGAATGGTAACGCGTAGCTGGGAATGGATTTGGAAGACCTTCAAAAATCGTCCGTCCATCATGAAGCATATCCGATGTTTTTCCATGCATAAGCCGGTCTGCCCGTACGACTTCCCCTCCAAATACTTGGGCAATCGACTGCTGACCGAGGCAAACACCGAAGATCGGTATTTTTCCTGCAAATGTACGAATAGCCTCCAGACTGATCCCCGCTTCATTCGGTGTACAAGGTCCCGGTGAAATCATGAGAAAGTCTGGATTCATCCGCTCAATTTCCTCGATAGAAATCTCATCATTTCTCTTCACGATCAGCTCTTCGCCAAGCTCTCCTAAATATTGAACAAGATTGTAGGTGAAAGAATCATAGTTATCAATCATTAAAATCATGAACGTTCTCCTCCTGGTCTGACAGGGGCCAGCCTGTCCTCAGCCAGCTCTTTCGCTTTCCAAACCGCTTTTGCTTTCTTCAGCGATTCTTTGTATTCATTCAATGGATCAGAATCAATGACGACTCCCGCTCCCGCCTGAACGTGGCACATGCCATTTTCAACGAGCATCGTTCGAATCACGATGTTCAGCTCCATGTCACCGTTAAAGCCGATCCAGCCGATTGATCCAGTATAAATCCCGCGTCTAACCGGCTCCAGCTCCTCAATAATTTCCATCGTTCTAACTTTTGGAGCACCGGTAATGGTTCCGCCTGGAAAGACAGCATGGACGACATCTGCATTCGTTTTTCCTTTAGCCAGCTTACCTCGTACGTTAGACACGATGTGCTGAACATGTGAATACTTTTCAATGACCATAAATTCATCGACTTCTACAGAACCATACTCACTGACACGGCCGAGGTCATTGCGCTCTAAGTCAACGAGCATGACATGTTCCGCCCGTTCTTTTTCATTTTCGATCAGCTCCAACGCTAACCGCAAATCATCAGCATCATCTTTTCCACGTGAGCGGGTGCCGGCAATCGGCCGGGTACTTAATTCATTTCCAGCCTTTTTAATAAGCAGTTCAGGTGATCCCGATACAATTTGAAAATCCGGTGTATGCATATACGCCATATAAGGAGACGGATTGAACCTCCTTAATTCTTCATAGACGGCGATGGCCGGAATATGAAGCGGCTTAGACTGTCTAACGGATAAGTTCACTTGAAAGACATCTCCTGCAGCGATATACTTCTTCGTTTTTTCAACAGCCTCTTGGAATTCTTTCTCTGAGAAAGGCACGCTCCATTCATCCGCTGCTCTCTCTACAGGTACACGTTCCTCTTCGCCGCATGAAACTGTCCACTTGCTTTCCGCTTCATTCAGCACCCGTTCACCAGCTGCTTCATCTTCACTTACAGCAAGAAGCCACAGTTTGTCTGTTTGATGATCAAATACCGCCCATTCCTTAAACACAAGGAAGTACAGCAGCGGCATTCCAAGATCATCTGCCGCAGCGTTCGGCAGCCTCTCAATATACCGGGCGTAATCATAGCTAATATAGCCGATTGCCCCGCCCTGAAAATCAGGAAGACCGTCTTGCTTTGGTACCTCAAACGTCTTCATCCAGCCTTCAAGTTCTGACAGCGGAATGCCTTTTTTGTCTTCGCGTCCACTAGCTGTCTGCACGTGAATCCCTTCATCATTGGAAGAAATAATTGCAAACGGCGACAGCCCCGCTATACTATAACGCCCGCCCCGTCCGCTCTCCAGAAATACATGATGGGACTCAGCAGCCGTCAGCCATTTATATTGATGAAAAAATTGTTCTTTGTTATAGGGAATCGTCCGATAAAACACACGTCGATCACTCACTAGTTATCCCCCTTTTATTTCGCCATAGTCTTTCTAAGCATACTAGACAAAGAAGAAAGAAAAAAGCATCAAAACCGCTTTTTTAGAAGGTTTTTATGCCAAACCATCTTCTTCCTTTATAATGAAAGAAAATGATGGGAGAAGACAATGAAGAATAAACCATTTGTTTCACAAACAAAAGCATTGATCACGATCGGCACATTAAAAAACGATCTTTATTCTCTTGGAGCAGCTCCTGGTAATATTGTGATGGTTCACTCCTCCCTGCGCTCTTTAGGATGGATAGAAGGAGGCGAAGTAACGGTTGTCGAAGCGTTAATGAAAACGGTGACCGAAGACGGAACCATTGTCATGCCGGCTCAGACGACTCATAATACCGATCCAAAATATTGGAAAAACCCTCCTGTTCCGGAAGAGTGGCGGCCAAGCATTCGTTATATGATGCCTGCTTATTTGCCGGAGTTTACACCTACACTCGGCATGGGACGGATTGCAGAGGCATTCCGGACTTTCCCTAATGTGAAGCGCAGCCTTCACCCTTCTAATTCTTTTACAGCCTGGGGAAAGTATGCCGCGTTCATCATTGATCACCATTCACTTGATTTTGCTTTCGGTGAACAGTCTCCTCTCGCCAGGCTATATGAGCTGGATGCTTCCATTTTGTTTATCGGCACCGATTACAGCACATGCACAGCCATGCATCTAGGCGAATTTCGCGCAAACGATGGCCGAAAATCCTTCCAACAAGGATCGGCCTTAATGGAAAACGGCGAACGGGTATGGAAAACTTATCACGAACTTGAAGGAAATTCTGAACAATTTAATGAAATCGGCCATGCCTTTGAAAAAGAAGAAGAAATTAATATTGGTACAATCGCCCAAGCTCCGTGTAAGCTGATTAAAATCCGGCCCTTAGTCGATTTCACTGCCCGTTATCTCAGCAACCTTTTAAAGCGATAAAGCGGTTGACAACAATGGGAAGTTCAGGCGTTTCTATCAACTCTGTCCACCCTTGTCCTATTGCTTCCACAGTAGAACGAGCTGTAACTTGCTGAACAAATATCGTTTCAAAGCCGATTTCCCTTAGCAAATCCCAATAATATGGCAGGCTTTTTATGTAAGCAATGTCTTCTATATGCCGTAATGCTCCTTCTTCAGCTAAATCAATAACGAGCCGGCCTCCCGCTTTCAACAAATCAAAGCTTTTTCTCAGCCAGTCTTCTCCTTCATCCCAAAAATGAATACCCAATTGGCCGGCCACGCCGTCAAACTGAGCCTCTGCGAAAGGGGATGCAGAAGGAGAAGCTGTAATAACGCGCGCTTTTTCAATGGCTATTTTTGATAACAAAGGTGAAGCATCTTCTCCTAGCCACAAAATGTGCTCTCCTTCCCTCATTCGAACGGTATGTAAGAAGCTGTCAGCTGCAATTGTCCATTCCGCTGCGTCCTCTTTTGTCATTAATTTATGGTCAGTCACGATCATGTTCCATTCCTGCCTTTCAGTTAAATATACAAAAAACCTCTTCGATAAGAAGAGGTTGAATAGTTAGCACTCTTTCTTATCTGTCAGCTATTGCTGCAAGAATTAGCACCGTGCTCGTATAAACGAGTCGGTTGCCGGGCTTCATAGGGCTTGTCCCTCCACCTGCTCTTGATAAGATGTTCGTTGTTATTGAATTGTTTTCATTTGCATTGTTGCACGTTTATACTCTACTGTCAATCTACTTTTTAAATATATCAAGCTGTGCAATCCGGCTAATCGCTTCTTTGATTTTCTCTTCAGACGCAACTAAACCGACACGGACATAGCCTTCCCCATACTCGCCAAAACCAATCCCTGGAGCGACTGCTACATTGGCCTTCTCAAGCAGCAGATCGCTAAACTCTTCTGAAGTATAACCATCTGGCACTTTTAACCACGAGAAAAAAGATCCTTGCGGGGCTTTCACTTTCCAGCCAATTTCATTTAAACCGTTAATTAATAGATTACGTCGTTTTTCATACATCTCTTCTTGCCTGCGTACTTCATCCTGCGGTCCAAGTAAAGCAGCCGCTGCCGCTTCTTGTATGCCGCCGTACAAACTGCAGTGCAGATGATCCTGGATTAAATTCAATGCAGCAATCACACTTGGATTGCCCACCGCAAACCCCACTCTCCAGCCTGCCATATTGTACGTTTTCGACATCGTATAAATTTCAATGCCGGTGTCTTTCGCTCCATTAGATTGAAGATAGCTGATTGGTTTTTTCCCATCAAAGCCAATGGCACCATACGCAAAGTCGTGTACGACACAAATATTATGTTGATTGGCAAACTCGATCGTTTTTTCAAAAAACGCTTCATCAGCTACTGCGCCTGTCGGATTATTCGGATAATTAATAAATAACAGCTTCGCTCGCTTCAGCACCTCTTCAGGAATTTCTTCATATTGAGGAAGGAAGCCATTTTCCTCTTTCAAAGGCATCATGTGCATCCCTGCTTCTGCAAGGGCAATGCCCGACCAGTAATCCGGATATCCCGGATCGGGTACGAGCGCGATGTCTCCTGGATTTAATAGACATTGCGGAAGTTCAACAAGCCCCGCTTTTCCCCCAATGATCAGCGCAATTTCTGTTTCAGGATCAAGTTTGACGCCATATTCTCTCTGATAAAATTCAGCACATGCGTTTTTCACATGAGCAAACCCTCTGAAAGGAGAATATTTATCATTAGCCGGATCATCGACGGCTATTTTCAGTGCTTCTTTTATATGGCCGAATGCCGGCTGATCAGGGCTTCCCTGTCCTAAATTAATCACATCACGGCCTTCGTTCACAGCATTGTTTACTTTCTGGACTAATTTAGCGAAGAATTGCTCCGGCAAAACCTGAAGCCGATTCGCTGTTTCAAAGTTTCTCATATATACAGCCCCCGCTTTCAAATTACAGTTAATAATGGTATAACGAAAGGTAGAGAATGTAAAGAAAGAATCTTCAGAAAGGGAAGTGGAGAGAACATGAAATTGAAAGTGGCTGCAATCCAGATGGACCTTGCATTCGGAAACCCGGAAGAAAACTACAATCGCATGAAAAAGTGGCTGCAAAAGGCAGCTGATGCAGGATGTCAGCTAGC
The DNA here is from genome assembly GCF_044891285.1 of Bacillus lumedeiriae. Classification (NCBI taxonomy): domain Bacteria; kingdom Bacillati; phylum Bacillota; class Bacilli; order Caryophanales; family Bacillaceae; genus Bacillus; species Bacillus lumedeiriae. The sequence goes on along the minus strand of NZ_JAUIYO010000007.1, from coordinate 29,450 downwards.
CGTGCTTCCAGAATTATGGACAACAGGCTATGATTTAACACGTCTTGATGAAATTGCAGATAAAGAAGCGAATCAAACGATTACTTTCTTGTCTGAACAGGCAAAGAAACATCACATGCATCTCATTGGCGGATCGGTAGCCAATCAAACGAAAGACGGTGTCGAAAATACACTGCTCGTCATTAACAACAAAGGGGAATTGCTTAAGAAATACAGCAAGCTGCATTTATTCCGGCTGATGGAGGAAGAGAAGTTTTTTCAAGCGGGAAAAGATGATGGATTATTTACATTAGAAAATGAAACGATGGCGGCGTTCATCTGCTACGATATCCGATTTCCTGAATGGCTGCGAAAACATGTACTGTCAGGAGCCAGCGTGTTATTCATTCCTGCCGAATGGCCGCTTGCCCGCGTAGATCACTGGCGGACACTGCTTATTGCTAGAGCCATCGAGAATCAAAGCTACGTGATTGGCTGCAACCGCAGCGGAGAAGATCCGAACAATAAATTTGCTGGTCATTCGATCATCGTCGATCCATGGGGGGAAATTATCGCTGAAGCAGGAGAAGAAGAAGAATTGCTCATCGGTGAAGTGGACCTCGCAAAAGTACCGGAAATACGAAAACGAATCCCTATTTTCGAAGACCGCCAGACAGAATTTTATAGCTGAAGCAAAGAAGAGGCTGACTCACAGCCAAAGTGTCAGACCCCACCTCAACAATAGACTGTATATTAGATAGATTAGCACCTGCTATATACAGTCTATTGCGCGTGAGGTCAGACCCTTTTGAGTCAACCTCTTTCTTTAATTATTCCCATTCGTATGGTGTTTCTTGATATACATAATAGTTCAGCCAGTTCGAAAACAGCAAATGTGCGTGCGAACGCCATTTGTTGACAGGTTTTTTTGTCGGATTATTGTCCGGGAAATAATTTTTTGGCATATCAATGTCAAGCCCTTTCGTCACGTCCCGATCATATTCTTCCGCCAGCGTGTGGCCCTCATACTCTAAATGTCCGGTAATCATCACATGCCGCTCATCTTTTGACATGATGATAAACGCTCCCGCTTCTTCAGAAGAAGCTAACAGCTGCAGCTCCTCATGCGCTTCGACTTGCTCTCTTTCTACATCCGTATAACGGGAGTGAGGAGCATAAAACTGATCATCAAATCCTCGCATTAATTTAACAGTCGGTTCGTTCACTGTGTGACTGAAAATGCCGGAGCATTTTTTCGGCAATTCAAATTTCCCGATGCCGAAATGATGATAAAGCGCTGCCTGGGCTCCCCAGCAAATATGCAGAGAAGACGTAACGTTTGTACTCGCCCAGTCCATAATCTCGGTTAATTCCTTCCAATAATTCACCTCTTCAAACTCCATTCGTTCGATTGGCGCACCAGTTATAATCATTCCATCAATTCGTTTATTCTGTACTTCTTCAAACGTTGTATAGAATTGCTCCAAATGGGATTTACTTACATTTTTGGATTCGTGTGTGGCTGTATGTAGAAAAGACACATTCACTTGAAGCGGTGTGTTGCCAAGCAGCCGCAATAACTGTGCTTCTGTTTTTTCTTTTTCAGGCATTAAATTTAAGATTAGTATATTTAAAGGACGGATATCCTGGCTGCGGGCCCGATCGACGTCCATAACGAAAATATTCTCTTTCTCTAAAATCTCCCGTGCCGGCAATTCCCGCGGTATATTAATCGGCATCTTCCTACCCCCTTGTGTTTTTGAATTTTCAATAAACTATTATAGTCAGCATGAGTAAAAAAACACAAGAGGTGTTTGACTTAAATAGTCTCATAAAAGGAAGGGTCTCCTCGTCCCTAACGACTGAATCTCCAGCAAACGTGTGCTATATTTAAACGAGTGGATAAAAGAAAGGGTGTTAATAATTATGGCAAAAAGCGTAGTATTAGCTGAAAAGCCTTCTGTAGCACGTGATATCGCACGTGTACTCAATTGTAATAAAAAAGGAAACGGATACCTTGAGGGAAATAAATATATCGTTACGTGGGCGCTTGGACATCTTGTGACATTAGCTGACCCCGAGAGCTACGATGTGAAATACAAAACATGGAACTTAGAAGATTTACCCATGCTGCCGGAGCGTTTAAAACTGACCGTTATCAAACAGTCCGGAAAGCAATTTAACGCTGTAAAAAGTGTATTGCAGCGTTCAGATGTGACTGAATGTATTATTAGTACCGATGCGGGAAGAGAAGGTGAATTGGTCGCCCGTTGGATTCTTGAAAAAGCAAAATTTAATAAGCTGATTAAACGCCTCTGGATCTCTTCAGTGACTGATAAAGCTATAAAAGACGGATTTGCAAATGTAAAACCGGGTAAACATTACGAAAATCTTTACCAAGCAGCGGCTGCACGTTCTGAGGCAGACTGGTACATCGGACTTAACGCCACACGTGCCTTAACGACACGATTTAATGCTCAACTAAACTGCGGCCGTGTCCAAACACCGACTGTTGCCATCATTGCGGCTCGTGAAGACGAAATCAAACACTTCAAGGCACAAACCTATTACGGCATTGAAGCGCAAACGGCGGATAAGTTAAAGCTGACTTGGCAAGATGCAAAAGGCAATGGCCGCAGCTTCGATAAAGACAAAATCGATGCCATCGTAAAAAAACTCGGCAAACAAAACGCAGCAGTTATAGACATTGAGAAGAAGGCGAAGAAATCGTTCTCCCCTGGACTATACGACTTAACCGAGCTGCAGCGTGACGCTAATAAAATCTTTGGCTACTCCGCTAAAGAAACATTAAACATTATGCAAAAGCTGTATGAGCAGCACAAAGTATTAACATATCCTCGGACAGATTCACGTTACATTTCATCAGACATCGTCGGAACTCTACCCGAACGCCTCAAATCCTGCGGCGTAGGCGAATATCGTTCTTTAGCTAATAAAATTTTAAACAAGCCAATAAAGACCTCTAAATCATTCGTTGATGATAGCAAGGTGTCCGATCACCACGCGATCATTCCAACTGAAGGATACGTGGACTTCTCGGCATTTACAGATAAGGAACGTAAAATTTATGATTTAGTGATTAAACGTTTCCTAGCTGTATTGTTCCCAGCTTTTGAATATGAACAATTAACACTTCGTGCGAAAATTAGTGATGAGAACTTCGTTGCTAGAGGTAAAACGATCCTTTCAAGCGGCTGGAAAGAAGTATACGAAAATCATTTTGAAGATGACGATTCAACAGATGATCTAAAAGAACAAATTTTCCCGAGGATCGAAAAAGGCGATACGTTAAACGTCCAATTGATTGCACAAACATCAGGGCAAACAAAGCCGCCTGCACGCTTTAATGAGGCGACGCTGCTTTCGGCAATGGAAAACCCTGCGAAGTACATGACCACACAAAATAAACAGCTTGCAGACACATTAAAATCGACTGGCGGATTAGGTACTGTAGCAACACGTGCTGACATTATCGACAAGTTGTTTAACTCGTTTTTAATTGAAAAACGAGGTGGGAAAGAGATTTACATCACGTCAAAAGGCCGCCAGCTGTTAGACTTAGTGCCAGAAGAATTACAGTCACCAGCCCTCACTGCTGAGTGGGAACAAAAACTTGAATCCATCGCAAATGGAAGACTGAAAAAAGATGCATTTATTAAAGAAATGAAAAACTATACAAAAGAAATCGTTTCTCAAATTAAAGCGAGCGATAAAAAGTACAAGCACGACAACATTTCCACAAAGTCCTGTCCAGACTGCGGAAAACCAATGCTTGAAGTGAACGGTAAAAAAGGCAAAATGCTTGTGTGCCAAGACCGCGAATGCGGACATCGTAAAAACGTCGCCCGTGTGACAAATGCCCGCTGTCCGCAATGCAAGAAAAAACTAGAACTTCGCGGCGAAGGAGCCGGGCAAATCTTCACATGCAAATGCGGGTATCGCGAAAAACTCTCATCATTCCAGGAACGCCGCAAGAAAGAATCTGGCGGTAAAGCGGATAAACGTTCTGTACAGAAGTATTTAAAGCAGCAGGAGAAACAAACAGAACCTCTGAACAATGCATTAGCTGAAGCATTAAAAGGGCTGAAGTTTGATTAATAAGAGATGTAAGGGGCTATTCATGAATAGCCCCTTACTATTTATTTACACTAACTTCTATATATTGTTTGTTTCTGCAAATAGAGGAATAATCTCCGCTCCCGAAACCCCGTGACTTCTTTCACCTTTTCATTTATATTGGTTAAAATGTAACGTTTTGTCATAACCATATACTATGGAAAAAAGAAAGGAGAGATCGTTATGCTGTCACAGAAACGCGGTGACATCCCTTATATTCTCGGCTTGATTTTTCTGCTCGCTGGAGTCGTTTACTTTTTTGCTTCAAACTGGCCGCTGCTCGACCGCCCTGCCAAAATCGCTCTAAGCATGATGATGATTGTAGTGAGCTTCACTATTGCCATCATCTATAAAAAAAGCGCCACATTCGCCTATCTAAGCAATTGGTGGCTGCTCGTATCGGCTATTTCTTTCGGCATCAGCACAGCTCTCGTCGGCCAGACGTATAATTCCCATGCAGACTCTTACTTATTATTTCTTATCTGGCTGATCCCTGTAATCCTCCTTGCTTTTTTTACGAATTATCGGCCGTTTTTCTGGCTGGCACTGTTGTTATTTGAACTAACCATTTGGATGAAAATTTATCCAACAAGTATACGAATAGACTACTCAACTCATCAAGAAACGAGCATTTATTTAGCGATGACCGCCATTCATCTTCTTATATTCTATGCCCTTCGGAAAACAAGTTTTGAAAAACTAGGGTTTGTCACATTAATTGTTGCCCAATATTGTGCTCTTTTCTTACTAAATAAACATTCTATTTACGATCTGTTTTCGAATTTCTCATCTTTATCTATTGTTTATTTTATCTTTCATGGCATTTATATCGTGCTTCTGCTCTTCTTTTGGCGAAAGTTTATAAACGAGCGAAAAAGCCACCCGGTGATTATGGCCGTTCACCTATTATTCTTCGGCATTTATCTCATTTACAATACGTTTCTCATTTACATTATGGTGTTCGGGGAAACTGTTTTTTACACAGGCTTTCTGCTGCTGATTGCGGTCTTCGGATTCAGTGTATACACCTTGAAAAAGCTTTCGAACACAGTGAAAGAAACAGATAAAAAATGGAGCCGCTATACGTATAAGTTTTTTGTCGGCACCCTTTCTTTTTTAGGAACGATCATTGCTATTGCATCCATTAGTTCGTTTACAGCCTTAGTCTTCGGCTTTGGTACAGGAGTAAAATATGGCTTTCTCATCATTGGGGCGATTTGTGTTGTCGGCGGTCTCTCCATTAGAAAAAGTGATTGGACTGTCATTCGCCTGACTTTGCAAATGACCGGTATTGCACTTTTATTTTTCTTCGCCTATATGCACGGGGAAACATGGGTCTTCTGGCTATTGGCTATCTTATTCGTTAGCATGACCGCCGTTTTGTTTCGGTTGAGAGACGTCTTACTTTATTACTTAGCAATGAATGGAGCCGTCCTCAGCGCTATTTTATCCATCTTTTGGGATTCCGACCTTCCAAGAGAGTGGATCAAACTCATTTTTCTAGTATTCGGATTAGTAAATGCCGCTTTGTTTTCTAAATGGGCACAGCAGCGGCTCGGTCTTCTCGCTTATCTATTATCTCTCGGTTATTTCTTCGCGATGACGGTAGGAGTAGAAGAACATTCAACTGCTTTGGCGATCGGGCTTCATCTCATTTTTGCCGCCTATTTCTATTTTCATTTAACGTATCCGAAAAGCTCATCAAGGCTCTATCTGTGGGTAACATGGGCAGCAGTCACTGTGTTCTTCATCTGGAAATACTACGAATTCGTTTGGAAGCTTCTTCATAAGTCACTTGCGTTTTTTATTGTCAGCTTCCTCTTCTTCCTCATCTTTTATTTGTGGGGGAAAAAACATACAGAAAAAGCGCAAAATATTCTTAAGTGGAGCTGGAAGCCTGCGGCGGTCCTTCTCGTTCTTCAGCTTGTCTTCATTGGATTTACCGCATGGCAAAAAGAACAGCTGCTGAAAAACGGCGAGCTGATCGCACTGCAATTGGAGCCGCTTGACCCGCGTTCCTTACTGCAAGGGGATTACGTTCAGTTGAATTATGCGGTCCATACCGCCTACCAGAACGAGCAGCAAAACGGGCGATTCATAGAGGGGAAAATTCATGTACAGCTAGAACAGACGGCAGAACAGGTCCCTTATCATGGCAAATATGTAGCAGTTTATAAGCCCGTTCATTTTACAAAGGCTGATCAGCCGGCTGTCGTAAATGAGAAGACAGTGACGATTCAAGGCAAGGCACGTTACGGAAATATTAACCTTGGCATCGAACATTTCTTTATCCCTGAAAATACAGGCGTGAAGTGGGAAGACAAGAACATCGCCCTCGTGCGTGTCGCTGAAAATGGGGATGCCCTTTTAGAAACATTAATTAAACGTTAGGCTTTGTTACCCCCTGTTGCTTTCAACTCCAATCAAACATAGTCGTTAACATAGCAGCACGTGAAAAAAGCCGGGCATATGCCCGGCTTTTGTAATCTGTTTGTAACAATATCCGACAAACTGTAACGTTTGTTGTGACAATTTTCTGATATATTAACTACATAATAATCTATACGAAACGGCAGCAGCGGAAGGGTAATAAGGTGAATGAGATGAAAAAATGGGTAACAACAATCATATGTTCATTTATTTTAAGTATTAGCTTGTTAGTTCCAGCACATTCGGCAAGTGCAGCTTCTGCAGATTCTGTTATTGCTGAAGCACAAAAATATATCGGTACACCTTATAGATGGGGCGGTACGACACCAAAAGGGTTTGACTGTTCCGGTTTTATTCAATATGCACATAAGCAAGTCGGCATCCATTTGCCAAGAACAGCTGCACAAATGTACCAAAAAGGCACAGCTGTCGAAAAGTCAGCAATGCAGCCAGGAGATTTAATTTTTTTCAGTACATATAAAAAAGGCGCTTCGCACGTCGGGATTTACCTCGGAAACAATGAATTTATTCATTCGGCTTCTAAAGGGGTCCGCATTGATAAAGTAAGCAACTCTTATTATCAAAAAAGATACCTCGGTTCTAAGCGAATCGCTCAATAAATCATCATCAAACCGGCTCTTGTTCTTGCAAGAGCCGGTTTTTTAGCTGCTACTCCTTCCTCGCTTTTTTCACTTCAATCATGTGAATATGATGACCTTCTACATCTTTGATCGTAAATTGATACCCCTCCTGTTGGAGCGTATCTCCGAGGGCGACATCAATTTTTTGCGTGAGGAACCAGCCGCCGAGTGTATCCACATCATCTTCTGCTAGATGAATACCAAGCAAATCATTCACTTCTGTAATTAATACCCGTGCACTCAGCATATAATGCCCTTCCCCAACTTTTTGTACTTCAGGCTTTTCATCCGCATCAAACTCATCACGTATTTCACCGACAATCTCTTCCAAAATATCCTCTACTGTTACCAGTCCTGATGTACCGCCATACTCGTCTAACAAAATCGCCATATGAATTCTTTCTTTTTGCATTTTCAGCAAAAGGTCGTGAATGGGGATCGTCTCAATGACACTGATCGTTGGCTTAATAAACCATTCTAACGGCCGTTCATTATAATTGTCTTTCGTTAAAAAGTAAGAAAAGATTTCTTTCATATTGACCATACCCACAATATTGTCTTTATCTCCATCGTCAACCGGATAACGGGTATACTTTTCACTTTTTAATATCTCTGTAATTTCAGCCCATGTCGCATCTTTTCGCAGCGTGATCATATCTGTACGCGGCACCATAATTTCTTTAGCAAGCCTTTCGTCAAATTCAAAAATGTTATCTACATATTTGTATTCGGATTGATTGATCTCACCGCTTTTATAGCTTTCCGACAAAATAATGCGCAGCTCTTCTTCTGAATGGGCCACTTCATGTTCTGATACCGGTTCTAGTCCAAATAAACCAGTGAAAAAGCGCGAAGAACTATTTAACGCCCAGATAAATGGATACATCACCCGATAAAACAATTGGAGCACCGGTGCAAATGCCAACGTGATCGACTCTGCTTTTTGGATTGCAAGTGTTTTTGGAGCTAATTCTCCTACCACAACATGCAAAAAAGTAATGATCGAAAAAGCAATAATAAAAGATAAAACCCCTGTCAATGAAGGAGCTACATTCATTTTTTCAAAAAGAGGATGCAGCATCCTTTCCACAGTCGGCTCACCAAGCCAGCCTAATCCAAGCGAAGTAATCGTAATGCCGAGCTGACATGCCGATAAATATTCATCCATATTCGCAACGACCTTTTTAGCAACGGCCGCTTTTTTGTTTCCTTCCGCAATCAGCTGATTAATTCGTGACATCCTCACTTTCACAATGGCAAATTCAGAAGATACAAAGAAAGCGGTTAATGCAATTAACAAAGCAATAAGAAATAAATTAACAATAATCAAAGATGGCAAGGAAAGCGAAAGATGAAAAGCACTGTTCATTTTTTATTCACCTTCTTTACTTTCCTCTCTCACCTCCCGTACAAGTTTATATCTACATTTACCCAATTAAAAAACATCTATGCCGACTGTTTCCATTTTCTTTATTCTTTTACCATTGCCATGAACCTATGCGCCATTTTACGATATTCCTTAGATACTTACCCAATACCCGATTCTTGATTTAGGCTTGCATTGATTTGAATGAAAACCTTTGTTAAACTTCCCTGTTGATTCCCGCTGGGGGCGCTCACCTTCCGCTCCAATCAATAATAATCATAAACATAACCTAATGAAAATAAGGAGTAGTTTTCATTTCTACGCCGCCATAGTAAAATAAAATGAAACTCCATTGAGAGTTAGTTAAATGGATCGGGCGTTTACTGGCAGTTGATCGCCCATCTGCGCTTCTTGGAAATAACTAGAATGCTTGCAGCGAGGGTCTTACTGCCAGTTAATGCGGGTTAAATAAAAGCAATTCACTTTACTAATGAGAGGAATTTGAAATGAGTATTTTAACAGTTGAACGTTTAAGCCATGGCTTCGGTGACAGAGCCATTTTCAATAATGTATCCTTCCGCCTCTTAAAAGGGGAACATATCGGCCTGATCGGCGCAAATGGAGAAGGCAAATCCACGTTTATGAATATCGTTACTGGACAGCTTCAGCCCGACGAAGGAAAGGTATCATGGTCAAAAAACGTCCGCGTCGGTTATTTAGATCAGCACGCTGTGCTTGAGCGGGGAATGACGATCCGCGACGTATTAAAAACAGCTTTTCAATATTTGTTTGATCTCGAAGCTGAAATGAACAGCTTATTTGCTAAGATGGGAGAAGTTTCGCCTGAAGAATTAGAAGAGCTTTTAGAGGAAACCGGAACGATTCAAGATTTATTAACAAATAATGACTTTTACGTCATTGATGCCAAAGTAGAAGAAATCGCCCGCGGACTCGGCCTTGATGAAATTGGGCTGGATCGCGACGTCCATGATTTAAGCGGAGGACAGCGAACGAAAATTCTGCTTGCCAAGCTGCTCCTTGAAAAACCTGATATCCTTCTGCTTGATGAGCCGACAAACTATTTAGATGAACAGCATATCGAATGGCTGAAACGCTATTTGCAGGAATACGAAAATGCATTCATTCTTATTTCTCATGACATTCCTTTTTTAAATAGCGTCATCAATTTGATCTATCACATGGAAAACCAAGAATTGAATCGTTATGCTGGTTCCTATGATGAATTCCTCAAAGTGTATGAAATGAAAAAACAGCAGCTAGAAGCCGCTTATAAAAAACAGCAGCAGGAAATTTCGGAATTGAAAGACTTTGTCGCCCGCAACAAAGCAAGGGTTTCCACACGAAATATGGCGATGTCCAGACAGAAAAAACTCGATAAAATGGAAGTCATTGAGCTGGCACAAGAACGGCCTAAACCTGAATTTCACTTTAAAGAAGGCCGCACATCCGGCAAACTGATTTTTGAAACAAACGATCTAGTCATCGGCTATAACGACCCACTGTCCAGACCATTAAATTTACGCATGGAGCGCGGACAAAAAATCGCTTTAACAGGGGCAAACGGCATCGGAAAAACGACGCTGCTGCGCAGTATACTTGGAGAGATTCAACCATTGTCAGGAAACGTACAACGAGGCGAATCACTTCAAATCGGCTATTTCGAGCAAGAAATCAAGTCCGAAAATAATCGGACATGCATAGAAGAATTATGGACCGAGTTCCCTTCCTTTACTCAATATGAGATCCGCGCTGCTCTTGCTAAATGCGGTCTCATGACTAAACACATTGAAAGCAAAGTCAGTGTGTTAAGCGGCGGGGAAAAAGCAAAAGTCCGGCTTTGTAAATTAATTAACAACGAAACGAACCTGCTCGTCCTTGATGAGCCGACTAACCACCTGGACGTAGATGCGAAAGCTGAGCTCGCTCGGGCCCTTAAAGAGTACAAAGGAAGCATTTTGCTTATTTCCCATGAACCCGAGTTCTATCAGCAAGTGGCGACCGAAGTCTGGAATTGCGAATCATGGACAACAAAAGTGTTTTAAGGAGTGTGCCAAATGGCAAATCGCGTAGTTTTATCCTGGAGCGGCGGCAAAGATAGCTGCATGGCATTAACGAAACTAGTACATGCAGGACATGAAGTTGTCTCCCTCCTTACGACGGTTCCTAAGGAGTCCGACCGGACATTTGCTCACGGGGAAAAAATAGAAATGATCGAACAGCAAAGCAAATCATTAGCTATTCCCGTTCATTTCGTTCACTGTCCCTTGGAACAATATACCGAAACATTTATTAAAGACTTGATCCAATTAAAAGAACAGCTTAGCTTAGATAGCGTTGCGTTTGGCGATATTTATTTAGATGGCCACCGTGAATGGGGAGAAAACGTGGCAGCCGCTGCTGGATTAGAAGCGATCTTCCCTCTTTGGCGCCGTCAAGAAGAAAGCTTGGCCTTGCTGACTTCCTTTGTTCAATCAGGATACAAAGCAGCTGTAATCCGTATACGGCAAGATATCTTCGATGACTCCTGGCTTGGCAAAGAACTTGATCATGATTTTTTAGCATCCATTCAAGAACATCCCGTTTGTCCGCTTGGTGAAAACGGAGAGTATCATACATTTGTGTATGATGGACCCTTATTCCAGTCCTCCATTCCGTTCACCCGCGGGTCGATCATTGCACAAGAAAACAGTAAGCGCCTAGAGATCGGGCTGCTCGCTTGATAAGACAAATGACGAAAGAGAGAAGGCTTCTGTTTTAAAGCCTTCTCTCTTTATTTAATAACTATAAGAAAACAGCTGCGCTTTGTGCACCATTTATTGAACTTTATGTGCACGCTCGTCTATTTTATGCGCGAAAACTTTAAAAGTATGCGCGCTGGCTTATTTCCCTGCATTAATCGGCTTCCCTTTAAAAAATTCTTTTTTCACAAGCGTAATGCCTAATTCTTTCGCTATTCTCTTCAGGTCGCGTTCTTCTCTTTCTGTTACAAAGGTAATGACAGTGCCTGCTTGACCCGAACGCCCTGTTCTTCCAGCTCGGTGTGTATACTGAGTCGCATCTTTTGGCATATCGAATTGCAGCACGTGGCTTAATCCTTTAATGTCCAATCCTCTAGCCGCTACATCTGTCGCAAACAGCAAATCCAGTTTTCCTTCTCGAAATCGCTTTAATGCATTCGCCCGTTCCTGTTTCTTTAACTCACTATGAAGGATACCGTTCGTAAATCCTTTATAATCAAGCTTCTCCGAAAACACATTGACCTCGCTAATATCCCGGATAAAGGCCAGCACTCTCTCCGGTTCAAAACCACGGATGACCCGTTCCACCATGATGTTCTTTTTTCGTTCATCACACACGAAATAAACATGATCCACCTGGGATGCAGGCAGTTCTTCTTTACTGACTCGGATCTCTTTCTCCTCGTTCATCCATCCTTTCGCGATGGCAGCCGTTTTCTCCGGCATTGTTGCCGAAAATAAGACGAGCTGGCGGTCTTTCATCGTCGATTTAATGATGGCTTCTAAGTTTTTCATATGCTCCGGTACGAGCAGCTGATCGCCCTCATCCAAAACGAGCAGCTTCACTTCATGCATTTTCAACTTTTTCATTTGAATCAGTTCATATATTCGCCCTGGCGTGCCCGCAACAACTTGCGGCTGCTTTTTTAGCTTTTCCAGCTGACGCTTCACATTCGCTCCTCCGATGAAAGCAGCACTCGTTATGCCGCCTCCCCATTCCCGGATTTCATCAGCAATTTGCATCACCAGTTCTCTTGATGAAGCTAGTACAACTGCTTGAACAGCTTTTTTAGCAGGATCTACTTTTTCAAGCAGAGGCAGTAAATAAGCGAGCGTCTTCCCTGTTCCCGTCGGTGATTCAGCAATCAGGTCGTTTCCTTCAAGAATCACCGGCACTGCCTTTTCCTGGATCGGTGTCGGTGATTGGAAACCAGCCTTTTCCCATGCTTCCTGTAAAAATGGCTTCATTGTATTTAAAGTTGTAAATGATGTCGTCATAAAATCTCCTTTTTTCTTACCGTTTCTATCGGTGTCGTTATCTCTTCATTATGGAAAACTTTTATCATTTTCGCAATCCCTGGCTGAGAACGTTTCATCCTGTTGAAAAAGTGGAATATTTGTTTAAGCAGTTTTTTTGGAGGAGGAACGAAATGAACAGTAAACAGACAACCCGAATTTCCCATCAACCTATTTTCAAAAAAATCATGACAGCCTCCCTGCTTCTCATGTCGGCCGCCTTCTCTGCACCAACAGCGGCCGCAGCTGAAACAGGGACGATGATCATCCTTTCCTTTGACGGCATGCGGCATGACTTTGCTGAAAAGTATATATTGAACGGCAGCATGCCTCATTTAAAAAAACTGAAAAAAGAAGGCTGGCATGCCCAAAACATAACGACCGTATCCCCTTCATTGACCGCAGCCTCCCATGCCTCCATTGCGACTGGGGCCAAGCCGGAAAAAACAGGCTTCGTCAGCAACGAGTTCCATTACAGCGGCCGCAAGCTCACGAATACAAAAGATGCCTTCGAGGCAAACATCAGGGTCTCTCCGCTCTGGAAAGAGGTGAAAAGGCAAGGAAAAGTAACAGCAGCGGTCGGATTTCCCGGCTCCAATCCGAAGCAGAAAAACGAAGCCGACTACTCGATTTATTACGGTGATATCCTTGCCGAAAGCAGCTATGAAACGCTTGATTTCAATCCTGTGGCCCAGTGGAAAAATACACCAAAAAGCTTTTCCATTCCACAGGAAGCTCACATGAAAATAAAATTGAAAGGAAACAGAGATCGTCACATACATATTTTGGCTATCGATTCTTCAAATAATCATAAAAAAGATTATGACCGTTTCTATCTATCTGAAACTCCCGATGCCCATTCAACTAATACAATTACTGCCATGAATACATGGGGACGCTTTCCCTTGCACATAGAAGATGCAGATACAGCGGGGTTCATATTCAAATTAAAAGGCAGCAAAAACGACCTTTCTTCTATCAAATTTTATCGAACAGCGGTGACGACTAGCCTAATTAAAGGTCCTGAAGGGTTTAAAGAAGCAATCATCAAACGCTTTGGCTTCTTCCCCGATCAAGATGATTTGCCCGCTTATAAAAAAGGCTGGATTTCACGAAAGGAATATGAAGAAATCAATGAGAACTTCGCCAATTGGCTGGCAGATGCCTCTCTTTTTATAAAAACAGAATACAAACCTGACTTATTAATGTTTTACGAACCTCATATTGATCTGGAAGAACATACTTTTTTACTCACCGATCCACGGCAGCCCGGTTATAATGAAAAAACGGTAGAAAAATATGAAACTTATATTCAATGGGCCTACGAGCAGGCAGATGAGATAATCGGAAAAACGATGGCCGCGATGAGTGAAAATGACCGGCTATTTATCGTATCAGATCATGGAATGGAACCGATTCATTCTCGATTATCTCCTAATTATGAACTAAAAAAAGCGGGACTTTTAAAATTGAATAAAAAAGGAGAAGTCGACCTTTCACAATCAAAAGCTTACGCTGTCGCCAGCGGAACGACTGCCCACATATACATTAACTTGAAAGGCCGCGAAAAAGGCGGAATTGTTGATCCAAAAGATTATGAAAAAGTCCAAAATATAATCGTAGACACGTTCAAAGTCATTAAAGATGAGAGAAAACACACCTCAAGAAAAAAGCTATTTAGCTATCATTTTAACGAGTGGCGCGATCATGTTACGAACGATGGCTTAGATTGGCAGGAAACAAAAGATACTGCTTATAGTTTTTTTAGCATTATACGAGATAAAAAAGAAAATCCTTATGAAAAAATCATCGAAACAGACTGGAAAAAAGCAAAAATGATCGACCATCCAAATGCCGGCGACGTATGGCTGTCCGCTGCTCCCGGCTATCTTATAGGCAAAGATGCCAAACAAGCAATTGGACCGACAACAGAACTCGGCAGCCATGGAGGAGATCCAGAAAGAAGAGAACTAAGGCCTGTTTTTTATGCATACGGAAAAGATATCATGTATGGCGAAACGAAACGCCGGCTATCTACCCTTGATATCGCGCCAACTGTTTATCGATTAATGGAACTCAAATCCCCCTCATTTATTGACGGAAAGCCGATAATTGAATTAATGAAATAGTCTGCTTAAAAGGGGGTATGACCGCACTTTGGAATATTCCGACGATATTTCAAGATTTTCCGGCTGCCCCTCTAAATACTTTGCCCACAAATAAATAAAAGTTGACTGCAATAAAAAACAGAAGCCCCAAAAGTTCACACTTTTGGGGCTTCTGTTTTCTATTATAATCGGCCATCTGAGTGAAGTGTACGGCCATTGTCATCTATGTCATCGTTTCCTCTAATAATCATTCTATCCCTCTCGGTCAGATCACTGTCAGCATTTGTTATGCGGGCATCACGATCGACTAAAACGAGCATTTTCCCTTCTTTTACGTACTCGTTATAACGTTCTGCATCTTCTTCTGGAATCCCCATCCCGATCAACGCACCTGTTAAGCCTCCTACTCCAGCTCCGGCCGCTGCTCCAGTCAATCCTGCTACAATGGGTCCAGCCGCAATAATCGGTCCAATCCCCGGAATGGCAAGCGCACCTGCTCCAGCGGCTACACCTGCCAGCCCGCCAAGTATGCCGCCGGTAGCCGCTCCAGCCGCAGCCCCCTCTTCCGCTTTCGTATCTGTTGTATCTTCCACATATTCTACATCTTCGCGATCTTTACTAATAACAGAAATTTCATCTGTACGATAACCTTTGCGCTTCAAATCCTCAATGGCCTCTACCGCATCCATTTGAGTGTCATACACACCGACAATTTGTTTTTCGTTATGATCATTCATCATTAAACATCTCCTCCTTTGTTTTTGCTGTTCTCCCCTTGTTTTCCCCGTTATCTGAAACATAAACAGCTTATTACAAGGTTTCATCTTTCCAAATTGGGATAGAAAGTACATATAAAAGGAGGTGCCTCTATGGCCACAGAAGAAAAACAACCGCTAAAACGCGGAAAAATGGACAATCCGGACCAGATGAAAACAGATAAAGAAAGTTTGTACGATCAATTCCAAAGCGAACAAACAGTAGATTCTATTCCTTTAGAGGACTTAAAATTGGAACAAAAAGAAGAAAAAAATAAGCATGCTACAAAGAGCAGCTCTTCAAGCGAAGAAAAGTTCCCTGAATAACCCTGCTTGCTGTCCGATAGTTTTTTCTTTTTCTCTATCAACTTCTTGTATAATGATAACAAGAGAATCGATATGGGAAAGGCGGCTTATTGTGAGTTATTCGCGAGTTTATTTGACTTTGACAGTACTTATGTTGATTTGGGGAATCAACGTATCTATCGTTAAAATGCTGGTTGAGCATTTTATGCCTGTGACGATTACCGCCGTCCGAATTTTTACAGCGGCGGTCATTGTCTTTCTCATCCTCGGCTGGCTGAGGCAAGTTCGACTGCCCCGCAGCAAGGAGTGGCTTTATATTGTCGGCGGAACCCTTCTTAACATCGTCGGTCATCATTACTTTTTATCAGAAGGGCTAATCCGAACAACAGCAGCCAACGCCGGCTTAATCTTAGGTCTTGGCCCGCTATTGACAGCAACATTAGCCATGATCCTGCTCCGGCAGCGTCCTACTAAAATCCGCCTGCTCGGCTTTCTTCTCGGCGGTGCTGGAGTCAGCTTTACTGTCCTTGCTGGAAGCGATGGAATCGCTGCAGCCTCGGCCGGTGATTTTTATATTTTTCTATGTATTCTATCCCAGGCACTCAGTTTTATCATCATTAAAAAAGCAACAGAAACACTGGACCCCCGCCTTTTAACGGGATATATGCTCCTGATCGGCTCTATGCTCCTCTTTCTCATCAGTCTGTCGAAAGAGCCTTCAGGTTTAACAAGCCTCACACAAGGAACACCAGTTGTTTGGATCGCCTTCCTTGTTTCCGCTGTGCTGGCAACTGCCCTCGGCCAGATGGTATACAACCAAGCGATCAGACGAATTGGTGCGGCAGAAGCTTCTATTTTTCTGAACTTGAACACTTTTTTCTCTTTAATCGGCGCATCTATTTTGCTCGGAGAAACGATTTTGCCCTCTCACTTAATGGGCTTGTTATTCATCGTCCCAGGCGTCCTTCTCGGTTCTGGTTCAATGGAAGATTTAGTTCTTCGCCGCCGAAGAAAGCTTCAGCATAGATGAGTGCGGAACACTTTTGAAAACACCTTCAGAGGTGTTTTTTTATTTGTCCTCAAATATCAATGTGAATGCCGCCATTTAAGGAAACGTTTCGTCAAATAAGTATAAAGAGTGAAATCCCTAAAGGTTGGGGAACATTAAGATTGTAACCTTTTCATTACTACCTAGAGGAGACGCGACAGATGGGACTAATGAATAACACACCAAAGAAGAACTGGCTTCACTTTTATAAAAAAAGCTTTCCGTCTACAGCTCTGATTGCGACTGTTTTGCTTACTTTCATCCCTCTTTCTGCATCTGCTGCAGATAAAGAAACGATGACGATTCTTTCTTTTGACGGCATGAGCCAGCAGCTGACTGAAAAATATATACAAAATGGCCGCATGCCTCATTTAAAAAAAATTAAACAAAACGGCACATACGCAACGAATTTCACTACTGTTTTCCCCTCATTAACAGCTGTTTCTCATGCTTCCATGTCCACTGGAGCTTATCCTGAAAAGACCGGATTCGTCAGCAACAGTTTCCATCACCACCATACAAAAATCAGTGATACGGAAAATGCTTTTCAAGCTAAAGTGGCCGTCTCTCCTCTTTGGAAGGAAGCACGAAAGCAAGGCAAAGTAACGGCGACAGTTGGGTTTCCCGGCTCAAACCCGCCAAACGGGGTGAAAGCGAATTACGCCGTTTATTATGGAGGAGTACTTGCTGAAAGCAGTCTGCACACACTTCATTTTAAAACCGTACAAGGCTGGACAGATGTTCCAACTAGTTTTTCCCTTCCAAAAGAGGGGCATATTCAATTAAAAATGCTGGATGGAAAAGATCGTTATGTTCATATTTTGGCGGTTGATTCGACAGATAACGGCCAGAAGGATTACGACCACTTTTACTTATCCGAAGACCGCCTCATTGATCAAGATGATGCTTTCGCGAAACTAAATGAATGGGGAGAACTTCCTTTACGGATAAAAGGGGACAATCTAGCGGGATTCTCATTTAAGTTAAAAGGCCGATCAAAGGACTTATCATCAGTAAAGCTTTACCAGACGGCAGTGACAACCGGTTTGATTACAGGCCCTAAAGGATTTAAAGAAGAATTAAACAAGCGGATGGGATTTTTTCCTGTAAAGAATGACATTGCCTCTTTCAAAAAAGGATGGATTGCTCGGAAAGAATATGAAGAAATTAGTGAACGTTTTGTTGATTGGATAGCAGATGCCTCTCTTTTTATAAAGAGTGAATATAGACCCGATTTATTGTTGCTTTACGAACCACATATCGATTCTGAGACGCATGAATTTCTGCTGACAGATCCACGTCAGCCTGGCTATAGCCAAAGAGCAGTTCATCAAAGTGAAAAATACATTGAATGGGCATATAAAAAAGCCGATCAAGTGATTGGTAAAGTAACAGCTTCTCTAACAAGCAGCGACCGATTATTCATCGTTTCCGACCATGGAGTAGAACCTATCCATTCAAGAGCTGCGCCTAATTATGAGTTGAAAAAAGCGGGTCTTTTAAAGCTGGACAAAGAAGGAAACGTTGATCCCTCTCAAACAAAAGCCTATGCCGTTGCCAGCGGAACAATCGCTCATGTATATATTAACGTCAAAAACCGGCAAAAAGGCGGAATCGTCGATCCTGCTGATTATACAAAAGTACAAAATAAAATTATAAACACGTTCAAACAAGTGACAGATGAAAGAGAACTAGCGCCAAAACCTCAATTATTGAAGCATTATTATAGGCAGTGGCTATCCGCCACAAAGGTAACTGGTTTCAGCTGGAAAAGGACGTTTTATACTGCTAATCAGCTGATTCTTATTCTTCAAAACAAAAAACAAAAACCTTATGGAACTATCGTGAAATTGGATGGGCGTCAAATAAAAAATAAAGCCCTCCCAATGGCTGGAGATGTTACTTTAACTGCAGCTCCCGGTTATCTCCTTGGCAAGGATGAAAAAATAGGCATTGGGCCTACAAAGGAATTTGGCAGCCATGGCGGTGACCCTGAAAGAGAAGAATTGCGCCCCGTCTTCTTTGCTTACGGCAAAAATATTGAAAGAACCACTATTAAACGCCGGTTGTCCATTGTAGATATCGCTCCGACTATTTATAAACTGCTAGAACTGGATCCTCCTGCTTTTATTGATGGAAAGCAAATAAAGGAAATAAGCAACTAAAGCTTCAGCCTGTTGACAAACGCTCTCCGTCATCCTGAAGGTGTCTAAAATAAAATGAAACTTCCCCCCACGGATGGTTCGTTGAATGGATCGGGCATTTACTGGCAGCTGCCTCCGCCTATACTTCTTCTAAACAAGCTGAAGCCTTGAGACGGGGGTCTTACTGCCAGTTCAGGCGGGATAAAAGTTGTCTACACTATTCATCCTCCCCTGCTAAAAAGCGAGGGGAGCCGACTCATGTCAGCTCCCCTTCATCTGGATACGAATGAATTGCCCGTCACCCAAAAACGCCACGGATACTCTCTCGCTTCTCCCGAATTATCGATCCCGATACGCGGGCCTGTTGAAATATCTTCAGGAGAAAAACCTTTTGTCATATAAAGAGGTGGTTCATCAAAACGTTTTCCGTAATCCTCCATTGTAATTCCTAATGCCTTTGTTAACTTTCCAGGCCCGCTCGTCAAGTTTTTCAACGTGGTACCTCCTCGCCTTTCAATCATTAAGTCAATTCCTTCATACGGCTCTACCGCTCGAATCAACACCACTTCAGGAACATCTTTTTGTCCCGCAACGACATTCACAAGACAATGAGTATGCATGACATACGTGTATACATGCCCTGCTTCATGAAACATGATTTCTGTTCTTTTCGTACGGCGGTTATTAAAACTGTGAGCGGCCCGGTCCAACGCTCCTCTATAAGCTTCCGTTTCTACAATAAAACCGGCTGTTCTCCCTTCTTCTGTTTCTTTTACTAACAAACAGCCAAGCAGCGACTTTGCCAGCTGCAGTGTCGGCTGCTGAAAAAAAGAACGATCCAGCGGAATAAACTCTATGTTTTGCTCCATAATACCCCTCTCTTCGTATCTATACTT
The DNA here is from genome assembly GCF_044891285.1 of Bacillus lumedeiriae. Classification (NCBI taxonomy): domain Bacteria; kingdom Bacillati; phylum Bacillota; class Bacilli; order Caryophanales; family Bacillaceae; genus Bacillus; species Bacillus lumedeiriae. The sequence continues at coordinate 9,585 of NZ_JAUIYO010000007.1, read as the reverse complement.
ATACTTCATTGTTTCCCACACTTTACATAAAAAAACATCATCACTTTTCCACCTAGGCTCTGCTTTTCACCTGCAAAATAATCTCAACCGGCCGAAAAATAAATAATTGTCATTTTTTCACCGATATTTTTTGTTCAATCGTTTACAATAAAGGGTATAGTCTATATACATAACTAAAACGAGAAGGGAGATACCTATGGGACTTATCGGATGGATCATTTTAGGAATTAGCTTGGCCATCGTCGGTGGGGCAGTGATTTACCTAGGCATATCTGGATTAATCACGTATAAATCAATGAAGCCCAAAATTGACCGGCTGCAAGCAACAGCAGAGCGGTTACAAGCCACACAGCAGACGATTCAATCAGAAGCAGATAAATTAAAAACCACACAAGAAAACATCAAACGAGACATAGATCAGAAAAAAGAGGCGATTATGTTCACCGTAAATGAAGCGAAACAAACGCCCCAGTCGATTAAACAACTCGGAACAGCACTGAGCAGTATGTATGAACAAACGAAACTAAAACTGCCTGCCCCTAAACAACAAAAACAAACAAAGACCATTTAGTTCCTCAAATAAAAAATGGCCTGCATATCGCAGGCCATTTTTTTCATTTATCTGTAACTCACAACGTTTTCAAGGAAAGAACTTCCTGTATCAAATGAACCGCCGCGGTTATATTCCACATCGTCGTTTATGATAAACCTAAACGACCTAAGCCCTGCCTTCTCTTAAGTCCTTGCGGCTCCGAAGCCGCTCCAGTGCGAATAAGCCTTACTTCAAAAACATAGCAGAATGCCAATAATTTATATACGAAACGCTCTAAGTTACTTTATATCATGAATACTAAATTATACCCCTATTTAAGCGGATGATCAATAGATCGAAAGAACCAAACGTTCTATTATATTCACTTAGTTTATTGCGAATTATCTTCCCGCTGTTCAGAAGGCTCCTCGGATGGATCTGGTTCATCTTCATCAACGCCGTCACAAGCAAATAAAAGACTCATTGACAAAACAGACGCTATAAAGGCAAGCGTGTACTTTTTCTTCTTCATCCCTCTTCTCCTTTCCATACCATTTCCCTTACCTTTCCCTTTTTCAGCAAAAGTAATGACAAAAAGTACATGTTATGAATAGGAATTTTCTTCAGGCTGTCGAATCGAGAGATATACCTTAATCATGCCATACGTAATTTCTTCTGGAAGACGTTCTTTAATCGGCTTCAATCTTTCGCGCCCTGCTTCTTGAATCGCCGTGTCCAAAGCCTCCCAATATTGTTCTGGCACAATCAACGATATATCTATTTTCATCCCTTCAGAGGCGCACTGTACTAAATGGTTTTCAATCGTATTTATAGTCAGTTCCCGCTTTTCAGCAATCTCACTGACTGTCAGCTTTTGTTCATGAAGCTCATACGTATCAAGATGGGATTGGGCAACGGCTTTTTTCTTATGCTTCGTTTCAACAATGTCAGCACTTACTCCCTTTTCCCGCTCCGGATGCTCTTTACAAAAAGCAGCAATCGCCGCCAGAATTGTTTCTCCATACTTCTCAAGCTTACTGCTTCCTACACCGCTCACAGTAAGAAATTCCTCTTCTGTCTGTGGAAGCTTCACACACATATCTTTTAACGTCCGGTCTGAAAAAATAACAAACGGCGGAACGCCAGCCTCTTCAGCCAAACTTTTTCTCAAACCCCGCAATTCTTCAAATAATGGGTCATCGGCAGCAATCTGCTTCGTCTGTACCGCTTCTTTTCTTTCGACCGACCGCTGCCCTAGGAGCACTTCTTTGCCGTGGGCCGTAACAAAAATCGTCGGATAAGAGCCATGTTCTACACCGAGCAGTTCCTGTGAGATTAAAAACTCAATAAAATTTGTGACATCTTTTGCACTTTGTTCTTTCATAATTCCGTAAGTCGAGAGTGCTTGAAAACCAAATTCAGTAATTTTCTTATTTTTAGAACCCGTCAGCACTTGGGCAGTGATCGATTTTCCATAACGCTGTCCCATTCGGATCACGCACGACAACACCATTTGCGCCTCTTTTGTTACGTCTACAGCTGCCCGAGAATCTGTACAGTTCCCGCAGCGGCCGCACGGTTCAGAAGAGGCTTCACCAAAATATTTCACGATATAGCTTTGCAGGCATGTTTCCGTATGGCAATAATCGATCATTAACTGCAGCTTTTCCAGCTCCCGGGGAATCCGCTCTCTTTCAAGGGACTGATCAATTAAAAAGCGCTGTGTCTGCACGTCTTGAGACGAATACAGCAAAATACACTCGCTATCCAGTCCATCCCGGCCCGCGCGCCCAGCTTCCTGATAATAGCTTTCCATATTTTTCGGAAGCTGATAGTGGATAACGTACCGAATGTTAGATTTATCAATTCCCATGCCAAATGCGTTCGTCGCTATCATGACAGCCGCTTCATCAGTTAAGAATCGGTCCTGTTCATCCATTCGTTCCTCATCACTCATCCCTGCATGATAGCGGGCAGCCGAAATATGGCTTTTTCGCAATTTTTCGTACAGCTGATCAACCGCTTTTCTCGTAGCCGCATAAATAATTCCTGCTTCTTTTTCATTTTTTTGAAGATAATCTTTGATAAAAGCAAAGCGGTCCTGCCCTTGAATAACGGAAAATGATAAATTCTCTCTTGCAAATCCAGTAATTACCGTATTAGATTCGTCAATGGAGAGCAGCCGGCAAATATCTTCGCGGACTTTCGGAGTAGCTGTAGCCGTTAAAGCGAGGACAATTGGCTTTTGCGGCAACATATCAGCCAATCGTTGAATTTGGCGGTAACTTGGCCGAAAGTCGTGGCCCCACTGCGAAATACAGTGTGCTTCATCTACTGCTACGAGCGGGATCGGCATTTCTTTGAGGTCCTCGATAAATACATAAGATTCGAGACGCTCAGGTGCGATATACAAAAGCTTATATTCTCCCTGCTTTGCCGCTGTCATCGTGTCACGCACTTCCTGCGCACTGAGGGAGCTGTTAATATAAGCGGCCGGAATACCCGCCTGGAGCAATGTATCTACTTGATCTTTCATTAAAGAAATCAGTGGAGAAATAACGACTGTTACCCCAGGGAGCACAAGCGCCGGAATTTGATAACAAATAGATTTCCCGCCGCCCGTAGGCATGACGCAAATCGTATTTTTCCCTTCAAACACCTGACTGATGGCCTGATCTTGTCCTCTGCGAAAAGCAGTATAGCCAAAGTACGACTGTAATAATTGTCGGGCTTGTTGGAGCATCCTTACACTTCCTTAGTTGTTTTTTCTAAATTATAACATGATCTAGCTCTTCCTCTTTGCTTTTCATGATGGATTTATACGGTTGATTTCACTATAATGAGAAATAACTATAGGAAAAAACAGAAAGGCTGGTAGCAATTTGGAACACAATTCATCAAACTTTATTAGAACGATTATAAAAGAGGATCTAGAATCCGGAAAGCATGATCATATTATTACCCGTTTCCCGCCTGAACCAAATGGTTACCTCCACATTGGACATGCGAAATCGATCGTGATTAACTTTGGTCTATCAGATGATTTTAACGGAAAAACAAATTTGCGTTTTGATGATACGAACCCTTTGAAAGAAGATCAGGAATATGTGGATGCTATTAAAGAAGATGTGAAATGGCTCGGATATGAATGGGAAGAGCTTCATTTTGCATCCAATTACTTTGAAGAAATGTACAATCGGGCGGTATTGTTAATCAAAAAAGGCAAAGCTTACGTAGATGATTTAACGGCAGATGAAATTCGGGAATACCGCGGTACATTGACTGCACCTGGAAAAGAGAGCCCCTATCGCGATCGGACAGTCGAAGAAAACTTAGATTTATTTGACCGGATGCGCAAAGGCGAGTTTGAAAATGGCCAAAAAGTTCTGCGTGCGAAAATAGATATGGCCTCGCCGAACATTAACTTGCGCGATCCTGTATTGTATCGCGTTTCCCACGCATCGCACCATAATACTGGTGATCAATGGTGTATTTATCCGATGTATGCGTTCGCTCATCCGCTTGAAGATGCCATTGAAGGAGTGACTCACTCTCTTTGTACAACTGAATTTGAAGACCAGCGCCCTCTCTACAACTGGGTTGTAGAAGAGTCAGAAATGGAGCACAAGCCGCAGCAAATTGAGTTCGGCCGTTTAAACATCTCGAACACTGTCATGAGCAAGCGGAAATTAAAACAGCTCGTTGATGAAGGATTCGTTGACGGCTGGGACGACCCCCGCCTGCCGACGATCTCAGGATTACGAAGAAAAGGCTACACACCTGGCGCCATTCGCGAATTTGTGAAAGAAACAGGTGTATCAAAAGGCTCGGGCGTTGTAGATGAAGCCATGCTTGAACACTTTGTCAGAGAAGACTTAAAATTAACAGCTCCCCGCACGATGGGCATATTAAAGCCGTTAAAAATTGTCATTACAAATTATCCTGAAGGCGAAGTCGAATGGCTTGATGCAGAAATTAATCCAGAAAATCCAGAAATGGGCATGCGAAAAATTCCGTTTTCCAGAGAAATTTACGTCGAACAAGAAGACTTTATGGAAAATCCGCCTAAGAAATATTTCCGTCTGTTCCCAGGCAACGAAGTCCGCTTAAAACACGCTTACTTCATCAAATGTGAAGAAGTCATTAAGGATGAGAATGGAGAAGTCGTTGAGCTTCGCTGCACATATGATCCAGAAACGAAAAGCGGTTCCGGTTTTACCGGCCGCAAAGTAAAAGGAACGATCCACTGGGTTGATGCCAATCACGCCCTGCCAGCAGAATTCAGATTATATGAACCATTAATTTTAAATACAGAACAAGAAATAGAGAATGAGACTTCTGAAGAATCAGAAGAGAAAACATTCCTTGACTATGTCAATAAAAACTCACTTGAAATCGTACAAGGCTTCATTGAACCTAATATGAAAGATGTTAAGCCGCACGATAAATTCCAGTTTTTCAGACATGGCTATTTCAATATCGATCCAAAACATACAACAAGCGAAAAACCGGTGTTTAACCGTATCGTTTCATTAAAAAGTTCATTTAAATTAAAGTAATGTCAAAAAACCGGACAACTATTTTATGTCCGGTTTTCTTGATTCTATCGGGCCTCTCTTTCTTCTACAAACATACCTGTCAACTCGTTGCTTTCCATTCAGTTTCCTCCTTCGCTTGTTTAGCAAGTTTTTTTCTATAAACAACTTTTGCTAAACTTACACTGACTTCATACAGCAAGATAAGTGGAATGAGAACTAAAATATCCGATATAAAATCAGGCGGGGTAACAAATACAGACACAACGATCAAGACAAAATATGAATATTTTCTAAAAGCCCCAAGCTTATAAGGATCAATTAAACCGAGACTCGTCAAAAACATCATCACGACTGGCAGTTCAAACAATACGCCAAATGGCAGTGTCATGTGCAGCAAAAATTTAAAATATTTTTCCGTCGTGAAAAAGGTCTGAAACATCTCATCCGTCAGTGACATGAGAAAAGATAAAACGATAGGAAATAATATGAAATAGCCAAATGAAATTCCCGCTAAAAATAAAAGAAATGAGGCCGGAATATAAGCAAGAGCAGCTTTTCTTTCCGCTTCGGATAAAGCTGGTTTAATGAAGAGCCATAATTGATGAGCCGCAACAGGAATCACGGCGGCTCCAGCAACAACGGCCGCAATCATTAAATAAACTACAATAATATCTCCTGGTCCGAGCAATGCCAGCTTAAATGGCAGCCCCTTCACCAAATATTGGTAAATATCTTGAACGAACGTAAACGATGCGATTAAAAATAAAAGAAAAACAGCCAGAGTAATGATCAGCCGTTTCCGTAGTTCTTCAAAATGTTCAATGGCCTTCATGCTGCGGTCATTCATCTTATCCCTCCTTCATCACAATAAAGAAGAGGTTATCCCTAAATACTTTCGGGATTCCCTCTCCTCTGTTATTCTCCAGAATTAAGCGGGATTTTTCTTCTCTTTTTTGTCATCCTCTTCTTCTGAGACAAGATCCCGCGTTGATTTTTTAAATTCCTTTAATGTGGAGCCGAAAGCCCGTCCAATTTCCGGCAGCTTTGATGGTCCGAAAATAATGAGGGCGATGACGAGTATCAAAATCAAGCCCGGTACTCCTATATTTTGCAGCATGACCACTCCTCCTAATATCTAAATCCTGTAATAGCTACAACAGCTGGACGGGGCTGGTTATCCCCTTTGCGGTGCGGCCACATGCTTGTCGGCTTGTTCATATCCACTGTCTCTTCCCCTGGATGCTGTACCGCTAAAAACAACGCCGTTTCGTCATCCGTAAAACACGGACCTGTTAACTCTGCTTCTACAGGAGCAGATGCAAATTGAAAGGCATGTCCCGCACTCTTCCCCGTTGTAGGGATAACAAATACACCATTGTTTTTAAATGAAGAAAATACACCCTTATTTACAGAACTTGACGAAATATCTGTTACTGTCCACAAATTCCCTCCACTGTCAAATGTTAAATTATCAGGCGCACTGAATCCGCTTTGGCGTCCGCCGCAGGCAAAGATTTCAAAATCGAACGTTAAAGACCCCAAATCATCATTCTCTTCTAAGAAACGGGTAATATGTCCATGAATATTCCCATGCTTTGAATTGTTTGTATGAGCAATAAAAATAGATTTATCAAATGGACTAATCTCCACATCTTCCGGGCGGTCTGTCGGAGTAGCTCCGAGTAAAATAGCGGCTTCATGAGCGTAGACAAGCACGTCTGCCTGTGTTTGAAATTTATTAAGCAGCGCTTCATTCCCCGCCGCTTTTTTACGGACAGCGTCAATCGTAAGTGCAACCCATTCACCTTTCGACAAGTTGGCCGCATACAATGTTCCTTCTTCAAGTAAGGAAGAATTGTTTTGCTTACGTGATTTTATGTATTTATGTTTGCTAATGAATTTATAGACGCATGCATCCGTTTTATCATCTCCCATGTACACGGCCACGCGTCCGTCATTAGTAAGACCCATCGCCGCATTTTCATGGTGAAAACGGCCAAGTGCTGTATGCTTTCTCGGTGCAAAGCTTCTATTAAACGGATCGACTTCAACAATCCAGCCATAATGGGTTTCATTCAATGAAGCATCCCTTGACGTTGACTCATAATTTTCTTCAGCAGATAACACCGTATTCCACAGCGTCTTTCCCCCTGAACAATTAGCAAATGTTCCTTGTACGACGTCAGTATTTCCTACCGCTTTAGAGCCTCTTGCCGATCCTGTTAACCTAAACGGGGTCATCCCTGTAATGCGGCGGGCAAATTGAGAGGCTGTATCCATTTTCCATCTGCCTTCCTCATCCCGATACACTTCAATAATAGATCCGCCCTGATTATATAGAAGCTTTTCTATTTGTGCTTTCGTGTATTTTCCGTCTTTATCTTTCGGGCCCGTCACCCATAAATCACTTGTATATTCATGATTTACCCATAACAAACCTCGTTCATTGGAACCCTTAATCGGAAAGAACATCGTGAAATCGTTATTATAGCCAAATGTCTCCCCCTCCTTATTAATCACATCTCCGTAAGCAGCGACCACATCGTATTTAAATCCCCTCGGCAAAACGAGCTCATCTTTGTCTGTTGGTGCAACCGGTGTAAAATTTAGCCCGGATACTTTTTTCCCTTTTCCGAATAAATGTGAAGCAGCTTTTGCCCCTTTTGCTTCTACTCTCGGTGTAAATGCCCCCAAACCTGCAGATGCGAATGTTAAAGCTGTCACTCCTGTACCAACATACGTTAAAAACTTTCTGCGGTTTAATTCTTCCCCCATGATTGTTCCGCCTCTCTATTTTTATCTAATTGCATCGCTCCTTCATATCATAAAAAAAGAGTGTTAAGAATAATCCTTTTGTTTATTATCTTTTTGTAAATAATTGTAAAGTTTGTTTTTTCTGTTTTCACTCTTTTCAAACAATTCATCCCATGTCTATATCCTTATTTTAGTCATTGTCACTTAGCGACAAAAGGGAATACTAATTCTTGTATTTCGCGAACATTGTCAAGTCTTGTCACAAAATTGTAAAATCAAAAGGAATTGAGGTACTCTTCGAATAGTGTTCGAAGAAACGAAAGCGATTGCAAGAGATTTTTCATCCTAAAAATGAAAATCGCTTACCAAGTATGAATAACTTAAAAGGAATCGCAGATAATGCGGATATAAACAAAAATAAAGGAGTATGACTATGCCCATCTTAAAAGATTTTTTTATCGGCCTATCCCAAAACCAATTGCTTAATAGCGCAGCTAAAAAATACGGGTTAAAATTAGGGGCGCAAAATGTTGTAGCAGGAACAAACATTGAAGAAACGATTAAAAGTATTAAAGAACTAAATGCTCATGGGATCTCTTGTACTGTCGATAACTTAGGGGAGTTCGTCTATAAAGAAGAAGAGGCAACAGAAGCAAAAGAGCAGATTCTGGCAGTCATTGAAGCGATCCATGAAAATAAAGCTGATGCCCACATTTCTTTAAAACCGACTCAACTGGGTCTGGATATTGATTACAACTTTTGTTTGAACAACTTAAAAGAAATTGTAGACAAAGCAAATCAATACAATATGTTCATCAATATCGACATGGAAGATTACGGACACCTACAGCCTTCCTTTGATATTCTTGATGAGCTATCCAAAGAATATAACAACGTAGGAACAGTCATCCAGGCCTATTTCTACCGAGCAGAAAAAGATATCGAAAAATATAAAGATTATCGCCTGCGTATCGTGAAAGGTGCTTACAAAGAGCCGGAAGAATATGCTTACCAAGACAAAAAAGATATCGATGCTAATTACATTAAGCTCATTGAATGGCACCTATTAAACGGGAAATTCACGTCCATCGCAACACATGACCATCATGTCATTAATCACGTGAAACAATTTGTTAAAAAGCATAACATTCCGAATGATAAATTCGAGTTCCAAATGCTTTATGGTTTCAGAAAAGAGTTACAGCTGCAATTAGCAAGCGAAGGCTACAACTTCTGTACGTATGTGCCTTTCGGCAAAGACTGGTATGGCTATTTCATGCGCCGTCTCGCAGAACGGCCGCAAAACTTAAACCTTGTTGCTAAGCAAATGTTTACGAAGAAGACTAATACAATGATTGGTGTAGCAGCAGGAGCATTTTTATTAGGCAGAATGTGCGGGAAGAATAGACATAAATAATTGACTTGTCATCCTCCCCTTCTCTTCTTCGCCATTGAAAATGAACTTAAAGGGAGATAGCCTCGCCATCAGCATCTTGTATATAGTCCTCTGAATATACAAAGTATAGCTGATACGAGGCCTCATCCTTTAGTATCGAGAGCAGAAAGCGATCGTTTGTCTACATCCTAAAAAGGGTATATCCCTTTACTATTAACTCAAAAGGAGATATAAAACATGATTCCATACAAACACGAACCATTCACTGACTTTTCAAAACCTGAAAATAAACAAGCATTTGAAGAAGCGCTGCAGCTCGTTGAAGGATATCTTGGCCAGGATTACCCATTGGTGATCGGCGGCGA